>NZ_JBNCKU010000001.1:768877-818188 GCF_049841715.1 Micromonospora sp. DT41
GACCGCAGCGGCCCCAGCGCTGCACTGACTACGGCCGAGGGGAACGGACTTCGAGCGTGAGCGCCGACGGCCGACCCGCCTGCAGCTCGAAGCCGCAGGCAAGCAGGAACTGGACCCCAGCGGCCTCGGCGATCGCGTGGGTCGTCCGGATGCCAACCACTGCCATCTCTCTGGCCAGCAGCCCGATCAGCTGACGCCCGATGCCCAGGGTTCGCAGGCCGGGAGCCACCACCACGCCCTCCAGCACCAGCTCACGCCTGTCGCCCCAGTCTTCGCCGAGGAGAAGGTCGACGCTGCGCTCATGGGCTCTCAACTCACCGACCGCCCCGGCTCCGGGCACCTCGGCGAGAAAGCGCCAGGACGTCGCCGGAAGCCCTTCGGTCGCACGCCGAAACCGCACCCGGGCGCGCGTCTGGTTCCGCCACCGCCGCTCGTCCCGCCGCCGACGGTCCAGGTCGTAGGTCAACTCCGGGACACGCACCGGCCACAACCGCTCCGGAAGGGTGTACGAGTGCACCCACCAGGCGCCAGGCCAGTCCTTGAGGGTCATGACTCGACGCACGTCAAGGTGCGCCGGATAACGGCGACCTGCCTCGTCCCGTAGCTCGTCCCGTGGCTCTTCCCCTGGCTCGTCCCGTAGCTCTTCCTCTGGCTCGTCGAGCCTGGGCTCGTCGCCGGGCAGCCTGACGGCGAGTTCACCACCGGCGGCACGGACGAGCCGCTCCACCGTCCGGAACGCCGGCCCCGCGCTCCGCCCCGCCTCGATGCGGGCCAACGTGCTCTTCGGGACGCCCGACCGGTCGGCCAACTCCCGCTGGCTCAGATCGACACGTCGACGCAGATCCCGCAGGATCGCCCCCACATCGATCGCATCCTCGCCGATAGCCACCCATCCATGGTTTTCCGCCCAGCCTCGACCGTCAACAGCGACCCTTTGGCTGTGGATAACCCTGTGGATAGCATCGCCGCCGCTGTGCATACCTCGGTGAGTGCCTGTAGAGCTGCCCCATAAGTGGGGCAGGCAGGCGGACGGACTGCCTGGGACAGCCCACGGTTCGACGACCACCATCGCGCGGGCCGCCAGGACTACCTCGAGCCTCGCGTGGAAGCGTCTGGCCGCATGGCACCCCCGGCATCGCGGCGCAGCCAGCCGGATCAGCGCGGCGCAGCGTGCCCCACTTGTGGGGCAGCTCTACAGGGAGCGGCAGTCACACCCATACCCTGCGGCGGCTGATGCCCCGATCGTGACTGGCGGCTGGACGCCGGCAGGGCCGCACCGCATCAGGCGCGGCCGCGCGGTGGCGCCGTCGTTCGGGTCAGTCCGCCACCACCGCCGCGGTGATCCGGTGCAGCGCGAACGTGTGCAGCATCTCGGTCCGCTCGTCCTCGGCGCGTAGGTAGCCGGCACCGATCGACACCGGCTTGACCAGCCGCGACGCTGTCGCCCCGTGGGCGTCCACGTAGCCGACCCAGACCAGCACCTTGTCACGCACCGCCTGCTGAAGCACCGCGAGGGCCTCGCTGTGCGTGTGCGCCGACACCGGACCACCGCCGAGCCCTGCCGCACCACCGCGTACGACCGCTGGTGCCCGCCGGGCCGCCCGCGCCGCCGCATCGCCCCGCCGGACGTGCTCCACCACGCCGAGCAGCCGCGGCATCGGCAGCTTCGGGGCGGCCAGCGGGTCGAACGCCCGGGTGGCCACCGGCACCCGCGCCGGGGCACGCCGGATCCGGGGCCGGGACAGCATGGTGCTGCCGGTGCCGTCTTCCTGCACCGGGGCGTACCCGGCGTCGCGCAGCGCACCCAGCAGCCGACCCACCTGGTACGGGGTGATCAGCACCGTCGGCGCGAGCCGCCGCAGGGTCAACGGCTCCAACCGCCGGTCGGCCAGCACCTCGTTGAGCAGCGTCTCGTCGTCGCTGCGCAGGTACGCACCGGCCGCCCCGACCCGCAGCCCGCCGTGTTTGCGGGCCACGTCGTCCACCAGATAGCTGAGCCCCTGCGGCACCGGCGTACGCGAGCGCCGCCGGAACAGCTCGTGCAGGTCCTCAGCCGTGTAGCCGACGTCCAGGGCACGCCGGATGCTCGCCGTGGTGACCCGATGCACGCTTGCCCCACCGGCCGACTCGGGCTCGGTCGCCGCCTCCAACTCGGCGGCGAGCTCAGGCTCCGGCGGGCCGGGCACCACCACTGTCAGGTCGGCCTGCACCAGGAAATGGTCGACGGGGGCGGGCAACAGCGCGTCGAGCGCCCGCGCGGTGCTGGACGGATCACCGCTCTCCGCGTCCACGTACAGCCCCAGCGGGTCGCCGCCACCCGGCTCGTCGGCCGACGTCAGCTCGCCCAACAGCAGCCGGCCATACGAGGTGAGCGCCCCCAGGCCGGTCACACCGAGCTGCGCGGCCTCGGCAAGCACCTCCCGGTGGGCGGCCTCCCGACCCCGACTGCGCCGTGGCGCCCTCCAGTCCAGCAGAGCCTGGACCTCCTCGGCGGTGGGCGAGGTCGCGGGTTCCAGGTCGGCGAGCACGGCGAGGACCGCCCGCCGGGTCGCAGGCGCGCTGGCCCGCTCGGCCTCGGCGGAGAGCGGGGTGATGGGCCGGTCCCGATCGTCACGCTGGCCGACCAGGCCGACCTGCCGGGTCATCGTCAGCCAGGCACGGGCCAACTGCTCCCAGCGCTGGGCCAGCGAGGCGGCCCGCCACACCTCGTACCCGCCGGTCGGCAACACCTGCTGATCCGCCCCGTACCGGCCGGTGCTCGTACCGGACAGCTCCAGCTCACCGGCGAGCCCTGCCGCGTACGCCAC
Source organism: Micromonospora sp. DT41 (assembly GCF_049841715.1). Lineage (NCBI taxonomy): Bacteria > Bacillati > Actinomycetota > Actinomycetes > Micromonosporales > Micromonosporaceae > Micromonospora > Micromonospora sp. DT41. The sequence goes on from NZ_JBNCKU010000001.1 coordinate 771,685, forward strand.
CTCCAGCAGCAACGCGGTCGTCGCCTCGTCCAGCCCCGCGGTACGCGCCAGCCGCCGCAGGTCCCGTACGCCAATACCGCCTGAACGCAACACCGGCGCGGGTTCGGCGGCGAGTTGCTCCAACAGTCCTTCGGTGTGCCGGACGACCTCCATGGTCTGCCCGGCACCGGCCGAGTCGACAGCCTTCGGCTCGCGCGGCGCGGCCGTCACCCGTGGCGCACTGGTGTGCAACGGTCCGAGCGGGCCGCTGTCGCGACGCAGCAGGAGACCGACCTCGCGGGGCAACTCCACCGTGCCGCCAACCGTCGGCGAGCCGGCCGAGACGACGACCAGCAGCCGGTTGTCGACCAGCCAGCGCACCGGCGAGCCGGTCGGCGCTCCACCGTTTGTCGGGTCGGCGAGCACTGCGTCCTCCGCGCCGATCGGCGGTGCCTGCAACGCGCCTGGTGGCACGGTGCCGACCGGCGGGCCGGCCGCCAGCCGGTCGAGGATCGCCCGGGCCGACGGGGGCGCGGCGAGCAGCGTGCGGCGCAGCTTCGCCGGGTCCGCGCAGAGCGCGGCCGCGCGCGGCTCCAGGTCCGCGGCCGGTCGACCGAGCCCGGCGGGGTACGGGGAGACCTCGTCGACGGCGGCCGCCACGTGCAGGGCGTGCTCCGGGCCGTACAGGAGGAAGAGCGCCCGTAGCCGGTCGACGGCGGCCCGGACGGACGTCGGCGCCGGTGGGTGGGGGCCGGCGGTCGCCATGGCGAGCACGGAGTCGGTGTCGGTGGTGCCCTCGTCCGGGTGCCGGGTGAGGCGGGCGGCGTCGAGGATCTGCATTGTGAACTGGTCGAGCCCGTCCAGCGCGCGGGCCACCGACACCCGGGACTGGGCGCGGATGGCCAGGGCGGAGACGTCGGCAGGCACGGGCACGACGAGGTCCGGCCGGAGCTGGAGCAGCGCGGCCAGCGACTCGTCGGGCAGTGACCGCAGGTGGTCGGCGAGTGAGGTGGTCATCGTCTTTCCACGCTAGCCCGGCACGGGGCAGTCGCGCCCCTCGGACGTCCGGCCGACCCCGGGTCACCGGGTACGTTTCTCGACATGCCCGCACTGACCGTCGGATTCGATCTCGACATGACCCTGGTGGATTCCCGCCCCGGCATCGCCGCGACCTTCCGGGCGCTGACCGCCAGGACGGGCGTGCCGGTGGACGCCGATCTGGCTGTGTCCCGGCTCGGGCCGCCGCTGCGTACCGAGCTCGCGTACTGGTTTCCGCCGGAGCAGGTCGAGTCGGCCGTGTTGGCGTACCGGGAGCTGTACCCGGCCTACGCGATCACTCCGACGGTCCCGTTGCCCGGCGCGCGGGAGGCGGTCGACGCGATCCGCGCACGGGGCGGTCGTGTGCTGGTCGTCACTGCCAAGATGGGCCGGCTGGCCCGGCTGCACCTGGACCACTTGGGCCTCAAGGTCGACGAGTTGGCCGGTGACCTGTTCGCCGAGCAGAAGGCGAGCGCGTTGAGGGAGCACGACGCGACCCACTACGTCGGTGACCATGTGGCGGACATGATGGCGGCGGACGTCGCCGGGGTGCCCGGAATCGGCGTAGCGACGGGCCCGTGTTCTCCGCAGGAGTTGCACGCGGCCGGGGCGAAGCTGGTGCTTGACGATCTCGTCGGATTCCCAGCGGCGCTCGACGGCATGATCCAGCTAGCCTTGGAGCAGTAGCGGCTCAAGTGAAGCAGGGGTTTACAGGTGCCTACGGGTCGAGTGAAGTGGTACGACACGGCCAAGGGATACGGCTTCGTCACGAGTGACGAGGGCGGCGACGTGTTTCTGCCCAAGGGTGCCCTGCCTGCGGGCGTCACCGACCTCAAGGGTGGTCAACGGGTCGACTTCAGCGTGGTGGACAGCCGCCGGGGCTCGCAGGCCATGGGCGTCAAACTGTTGGACGCGCCGCCGTCGATGGCGGAGCTGCGCCGACGCCCGGCGGAGGAGCTGCACGGTCTCGTCGAAGACATGATCAAGGTGCTGGAGGCGAAGGTCCAGCCGGACCTGCGTCGGGGTCGGTACCCGGACAAGAAGACCGCGCAGAAGATCGCTCAGCTGGTCCACGCTGTGGCGCGCGAGCTGGAGGTCTGAGGCACGAGCCCGGCGTCGGCGGCCCGGTCCAGCAGTGCCGTCACCGCGGCGAAACCGGCTTCGCCAAGGTCAGCGGTGAACTCGTTGACGTAGAGGTCGATGTGCCGGTCCACGACGTCGGGCTCCATTTCCTGGGCGTGCGCGAGCACGTACTCCCGGCTGGCCGTCGGGTCCGCCCAGGCCTGCCGGACCGACTCGCGGACCCAACCGGCGGCGGCTTCCGGGTCGACGACGCCGCGCCGGGCCAGGATCGCACCGAGGGGGATGGGTAGGCCGGTGTCGGCCTCCCACCACTCGCCGAGGTCGACGAGCGCGGTCAGGCCGTGCCGGTGGTAGGTGAACCGTGCCTCGTGGATGACGAGCCCGGCGTCGTACCGGCCAGCCGCGACGCCCGGCATGATCTCGTGGAACGGGACCACCTCGATCCGCGCCGGCGGCCGGCCCGCCGACCAGAGCCGGAACAGTAGGTACGCGGTGGTCCGGTCGCCCGGCACCGCCACCGTGGCACCGGTCAGGTCGGTGCGGTCGGGGCCGCCCGCGCGGTCGCCCCGGGTGAGCACCAGCGGCCCACATCCCCGGCCGAGAGCACCGCCGCAGGGCAGCAGGTGGTACTTGTCGAGCAGCCAGGGCAGCGCCGCGAAGCTCACCTTCACCAGGTCGAACGCGCCCCGCTCGGCTGCCGTGTTGGTGACGTCCACGTCGGCGTACGTCACCTCGACAGGCGGTGCACCGGACACCCGACCGTGCACCAGGGCGTCGAAGACGAACGTGTCATTGGGGCAGGGCGAGATCGCCAGGGAGAGCGCCACGCCCTTCACGTTAGCCCCGCCTTCGTGCGCTCGGTCAGCGCGGTCCCGTGCGGTTGCCTGCCGAGCGCGCTCGCCGCCTCCCACCCACCCACCCACCCACCAGTCACGGTCGAGCGCCGGCCGCTGGTCCGCGCGCCCCTCGCCCCTCGCCGCAGAGGTATGGGTGTGACTGCCGCTCCCTGTAGAGCTGCCCCATGAGTGGGGCACACTGCAGCGGCGCCGCCACGCGACCATCGGACAAGACGCAGCCGCCCCATACGTGGGGCAGCTACAGCAGCGCCGCCACGCGACTACCGGACGAGACGCAGCCGCCCCATACGCGGGGCAGCTCTACAGCAGCGCCGCCACACGGCCACCGGACGAGACGCAGCCGCCTCACACGTGGGGCAGCTCTACAGCAACGCCGCCACGCGACCACCGGACGAGACGCAGCCGCCCCATACGCGGGGCAGCTTTACAGCAGCGGCGCCGCCACGCGGCCACCGGACGAGACGCAGCCGCCCCACACGTGGGGCAGCTCTACAGCAGCGCCGCCACGCGACCGTTCGACGACACAGAGTGCCCAGGACGGGGGCGCGCTGCGGGGTCAGCGGTGACTGCGGCTGCGGCGTACGGTGCCGATGACCGAGACAATCAGCAGCAGCGCGAAGCCGGCGCCTGCGGACTCCCCGACCGAGTCGACGAAGCCCTGCTGGAGCACCAGCCAGCCGAAGAGGAACCATCCGAGCAGAAGCGTCGCCGCGACGCAGTACGCGACCACTGTCGCTCGGGACACCTCGTCGGGCGGTGCCTGCTCGTGTTCTGCGATCACGTCACGGTCGACCGTCATGCCCAGCCCTCCCCGCCCGGTTCGGCCCCTGAACTCCCAAGAGTGTCACTCCTGGGACCGCTGTGACAGGGGTTAAAACCCGGAGTCGGGCAGGTCACTCAGGTCCCGGGGCGGCGGCCGACCAGAACGACGCGTGTGCCGACCTTGCCCAACTCCCACATCCGGACGGCGTCGGCGTGCAGCAGATTGACGCAGCCGTGCGAGCCGATCGACTTGTCGTGCAGGTACGTGGTGGTCTCGTGGAAGCCCATTCCCTGCGTGAAGTGCTGCCAGTACGGCAGCCACACCTCGTACGGGTTGGACCACTCCTTGGGGTTGCGGTAGTTGACGGCGTACGTGCCGGACGGGGTGCGGTAGCCGGACATGCCGGTCCGGGTCACCGTCGGTTCCATGATCACTTTGCCGTTGCGCAGGGCCCACACGGTCTGGCGGGTCAGGTCCACGCAGAACGTGGTGCCGGTGCCCGCCTTGCAGCGGGTCGGATCGGTGGTGGCGAGTCGCTTCGCCACGTCGAAGGTGGTCGGCCCGGCGCGGCCCTCGACGGGGCGAATGCCGTACCTCTTCTGGAACTTCTTGATGGCCGCGCAGTCGGCGGCGGACTGTTGGCCGTCGACGGTCACCGACCCGAACCCGCCCAGCTGGGCGAGGTAGGTCTCCACAGCGCGCTGGTGCTCGCCCTGCGGGCAGCCGGCAGCCCGGGCGGTGGGCGCGGCCGTGGTCGGTGCGGGCGTACTGCGGGTCGGCTTGGGTTTCGGCTTAGGCTTCGTCGTGGCGCTGCTGGTCGGCTCTGCCGTCGGCGCGGCCGGCGTTGGCCGGCCGCGCTGGTCCGGCCCGGACGTGCCGCTCGCCCCCGTTACCTGTTCCGCCGCACCTGCCGGGGCGGCTCCCCCGCCGCCACTCCCGCCGGACTGCGGATCGAACGTGCACGCGCCGGTGCCGACCAGCACGACCACCAGCGGGGCGACCAGCCGGGAAGTGATCCGGAAACGCTTCATGGGACCTCCCCTGGACAGTCGTCCCATTGCTAGACGTTTGTCAGTACGGTCGCGGTTGCGCCCAGTCGGCATCTTTCTTTGCTGATCCCGGATCGTGCGACACTGGATGGTCGGCCTGCGTCGGGTAAGCGACTGCCGCGAGCCGACAGCCAACCGAGGAGAGGACGCTGGCGTGAGCGGTGGACCACTGATCGTTCAGTCGGACAAGACCCTTTTGCTGGAGATCGACCATCCCGACGCGCAGGCATGCCGGATGGCGATCGCGCCGTTCGCCGAGTTGGAGCGCTCTCCCGAACATGTGCACACCTACCGGCTGACCCCGCTCGGGCTGTGGAACGCCCGCGCGGCGGGGCACGACGCCGAGGGTGTGGTCGATTCGCTGCTCAAATACTCGCGGTACCCGGTGCCGCACGCGCTGCTCGTGGATGTCGCCGAGACGATGGACCGGTACGGCCGGCTCCAGCTCGCCAACGACCCGGCGTACGGGCTGGTGCTGCGTGCGCTGGACCGGCTCGTGCTGATCGAGGTGGCAAAGAGCAAGAAGCTCGCCGGCATGCTCGGCAACAAGATCGACGACGACACGATCCAGGTGCACCCGTCCGAGCGTGGCCGGCTCAAGCAGGCGCTGCTCAAGCTGGGTTGGCCGGCGGAGGACCTGGCCGGGTACGTCGACGGCGAGGCGCACCCGATCGAGCTGGCCGAGGCCGGCAAGGACGGGCGCAAACCGTGGACGCTGCGGTCGTACCAGCGGGAAGCCGTCGAGGCGTTCTGGGCCGGCGGGTCGGGTGTGGTGGTGCTGCCCTGCGGGGCCGGCAAGACCCTGGTCGGGGCGGCGGCGATGGCCGAGGCGAAGGCGACAACGCTGATCCTGGTCACCAACACCGTCGCCGGCCGGCAGTGGAAGCGGGAGCTGATCGCCCGCACCTCGCTCACCGAGGAGGAGATCGGCGAGTACTCCGGCGAACGCAAGGAGATCCGCCCGGTCACCATCGCGACGTACCAGGTGCTCACCTCGCGGCGCGGCGGCGCGTTCACCCACCTGGACCTGTTCGGTGCCCGCGACTGGGGTCTTGTCGTCTACGACGAGGTACACCTGCTGCCCGCGCCGATCTTCCGGTTCACCGCGGACCTCCAGGCCCGCCGCCGGCTGGGCCTGACGGCAACTTTGGTACGCGAGGACGGCCGGGAGGGCGACGTGTTCAGCCTGATCGGCCCCAAGCGGTACGACGCGCCGTGGAAGGACATCGAGTCGCAGGGCTGGATCGCCCCTGCGGAGTGTGTCGAGGTCCGGGTGACGCTCACCGACGCGGAGCGGATGTCGTACGCGACGGCGGAGGCCGAGGAGCGGTACCGGATGGCGGCGACCGCCCGCACGAAACTGCCGGTGGTGAAGGCGCTTGTCGACCGGCACCCGGAGGACCAGGTGCTTGTGATCGGCGCGTACATCGACCAGTTGCACCAGCTTGGCGAATACCTCGACGCGCCGATCATCCAGGGCTCGACCACGAACAAGGAGCGGGAACGGCTGTTCGACGCGTTCCGGTCCGGCGAGCTGCGGACGTTGGTGATCTCCAAGGTCGGCAACTTCTCCATCGATCTGCCCGAAGCGGCGGTGGCGATCCAGGTGTCGGGGACGTTCGGGTCACGGCAGGAGGAGGCGCAGCGGTTGGGGCGGGTGCTGCGGCCGAAGGCCGACGGGCGGCAGGCGCACTTCTACACTGTGGTCTCCCGGGACACGATCGACACCGAGTACGCGGCGCACCGGCAGCGCTTCTTGGCAGAGCAGGGCTACGCGTACACGATCGTCGACGCCGACGACGTCCTCGGCCCGAAGCTACCGACCGTCGACTGACCCGCACGGCGTTGATCGACTCGGTATTCCGGAAGTCGCGGTGTCCGGGGCTCTGCCGCGCCCCGGTTTCACGGAAACCGAGCCGATCAACGGCCACCGGCGTCACGGCGTAGGCGGTGGGCAGCGGTCGGGGAGGGTAACAGTGCCGGGGCGGTGGTCGAAGGTGTCCATCGTGAACCACTCGTCCAGTTCCGGGTCGAAGAGGTTCTGCAGGCCGAACTGCAACACCTGCCACCACCGGCTCGGGTCCCGCTGGTCGACGTAGATGTCGCCGAGCGCGAGCGGGAACCGGAAGAACTCGCCCGGCACCGTGGAGCCGCCGACGACACCCACCCGCCAGTGGTCGACGTGCCGGTCCTTCTCCCCCTGCAGGATCTCCGGCCCGACGAAGCGGGACGTCTTCAGCTTGTCGTTGAAGATCTGCCGGTTGAAAAACCCCGGGACCTTGCTGCACTCGCGTGGCGGGAACAGCGGGATGTTCGGCCACTTGTAGGTGAGCGTGTAGAGCGTGTTCTCGTAGATCAGGTTCGTGAACCAGATTGGATGCTCCGGACCACCGGCGATCATCTGGCTGTTGCCGTCGCGGCCCTGCCAGCTGAACGGCACGTCGATGCCGAGGTCGCGCACGACGTACCGGCCGGTGCCCTGAAAGTCGGCGGGGAGCTGCGGGGGTCGGGGTTCCCTCGGAGCGGGGACCGAAGTGCCGTCGGCCCGGGCCGCGCGGGGCAGCGGTACCGCAGCCGGGCCGGGCGCCAGCACGCCGAGGGCGAAGAGGCAGCCGGCCACCGCCGAAACCACAGTCCGATGTGTACGCCTCGACACCATGTCCCCTCCGCCGTCGGGAAGGCGGTTGGCGCTGCACAGCGCACCGGCCTTCGGCGAAGCGTAGGAGCAGGTAAAACGTGAGACTGGGCGGAATGCGACGACTCCACCGGAAGCGTGAAAGGAGCGACCTACAGAACCCGGGTGACCCGCTCGGCGGTGATCACCATGTCCCGGTTCGTCGGGTCGAGGTTGGCGCTGATCACCACGGACGCTCCCGCCGACAGCGGTGCCAGCAACCACTTCAGCGGCTGCTCGTGCTCGGCGGCGTCGACAAGCAGCCGGTCGCCGGCCCGCAGGTCCAGCTGCCCGGCGACCTCCAGCGCGAGCGCACCCCACTGCCCGTACGTTGTCCCGTCAGCGCTTGCCGGATCCGACGGGTGGATCGCCGCGTGGTCGGGCGTGGCGTCCGAGTGCCGGAGCACCTCGGCGGACCAGTCCAGCCAACCCAGCGGCACGTCGGCCAGGCGACCCGGGCCGGTGCCGACGAGGTAGCGGTGCGTGGCGTCCGGCACGTCCTCCAGCCAGTCGTCCTGCCGCTGCGGCGTCACGAACACCGCGTCGAACGGCCGGTCCCCGCCCGGTTCGAGCACGGGCAGGCCCGCCGTGGCGCGCGGCCGGAACGACACCGCCAGGCCGCAGGCCCACGCCCCCAACAACACCGCCGCGGTACGCCAGTGCGGCGGCAGCAGGACCGCTACGCGGCTGCCGGGGCCGAGCCCGCAGCCGTCCCGCAGGAGGCTGGCACTGCGCGCCGCCCAGGCACCGACCTGGTGCGCGGTCAGGTCGACGCGCTCACCGGTGGCCTCGTCGCGATAGCTGAGCAGGGGACGTTCGAGGTCGACGGGTAGGTCGACAGTGACGGTTGCCTGCATGTCCGCTCCCCGGTGACGACATCGGATCCACCCTACTCAACGACTTTGGTAGCGACTGTCCTCGGCCGATGGCCAACCTGCCTCAAAGGTGGGCGTCGGGTCGATCGCGCACCGTGACCAGGCGCCAGGTCTACCACCCCACCCCACACATCCTTTGCTCTGCTTCAACAGACGCAACAGTCACGCACCGTGATCACGGTATCGACCGCCCGCCCTCGCATACAAGCAAAAGCAGCAGGTCAATCAAGTGTTGCGTCTATTGAAGCAGAGCAAAGGGGTTGAGCAGTGCGGCCGGTGCCGCCGAAGGGCGTCACGTTGAGTGACAATCTTGCCCCGCCACCCTGACACGAAGCGTCACTACGAACACCAGATGCTGGCGTCAGCGCGCGGGCAACTCCGGGCCGCCGTCGAGCAGTGGGGCGAGCAGGTCGCCGTACTCCTCGACCCGGTCGAGGACCTCGGCGGAGGTGAACTGACGAACGGCCGGTTTCCGGCCGCGGGCGCCGGCCTCGACCTCGTCCCAGGTCAGCGGCGTCGACACCGAGGGTTCCCGCTGGGCGCGCAGCGAGTACGGCGCGACTGTCGTCTTCGCCGCGTTGTTCTGACTCCAGTCGATGAAGACCTTGCCGGGGCGCAGGTTCTTGGCCATCTTCGACACGATGAGCTTCGGGTGCTCCTTCTCCAGCTCCTGCGCGATGCGACGCGCGTAGGCGGAGACGTCGTCGGCGGACTGGTTGCCGGCGATCGGGCAGCAGAGCTGCATGCCCTTCTTGCCTGACGTCTTCGGGTACGAGTCGATGCCGTCGTCGGCGAGCCGGTCGCGCATCAGTACCGCCACCGGGCAGCACTCGGCGAGCCCGGCCGGCGGCCCCGGGTCCAGGTCGACAACCATCATGTCCGGGTGTTCGCCGACCTTCCACTGCGGTGTGTGCAGCTCCAACGCGGCCAGGTTGGCCAGCCAGACCAGGGTGGGCAGGTCGTCGGCGACCACGTAGTCGATGGTCTCCCGGCCCTTCGTCGACCCGGGCGCTGGCAGGTTTTCCACACGCACCCAGTCCGGGGTGGCTGCCGGCTTGTTCTTCTCGAAGAACGACTTGTCGTCCACCCCGTTGGGGAACCGGATCCGGGTCACCGGCCGGTCGGCCAGGTGCGGCAGCAGCACCAGGGAGATCCGGGTGTAGTAGTCGATCACCTCACCCTTCGTGAAGCCGACCGCCGGATAGAGCACCTTGTCCAGGTTGGACAACTCCAGTGGGCGGCCCTCGACGTCCACTCGCAGCCGGTCAGCCGGCATCGTCGACCTCCTCCGGCGGCTTGTCCGGGCGCATCCGCAGCACGCGGGGGAAGCGCAGCCGGCCGTCGGGGGTGCGCTGGCCGTACTTCACCTCCACCACCACCCGGGGTTCTACCCAGATCGCGCCCCGGGCATCCTCGCGCGGCACACCCGCCGCGAACGGTGACACGCCGGAGCGCAGCGGCTCCAGCTCGGCGAGGAGCTGCCGTTCGATGGCTGCGCCGATCCCGCCGCCGACCCGCCCCCGGTAGATCAGCCGGCCGTCCGGGCCAGGTACGCCGACCAGCAGCCCGCCGATCGGACGCGCTCCCGGTCGCCAGCCGCCCACCACGAAGTCGCCGGTCACCTCCAGCTTGACCTTCACCCAGTCCGGCGAGCGCACCCCCGGCCGGTAGACGGCGTCGACCCGCTTGGCCATCACGCCCTCCAGGCCGTGCTCGCCGGCCGCCTCGTAGGTGGCCGGGCCGTCGGAGAAGACCGGCGGCACCGCCCACCGGGCACCGCCGAGCGCGAGCGCGTCCAGGGCCTCCCGGCGGCGCGCGTACGGCCAGCCGGTCAGGTAGTCGCCGTTGATTCGCAGCAGGTCGAAGATCATGTACGTGACCGGCATGACTGCCGCCAACCGGGCCGCCTTGTTCCGGTCCCGGACGTGCATGCGCTCGGCCAACGCGGTGAACGACGGCTGCCCGCCCTCCCCCAACAGCACCACCTCGCCGTCGAGCAGCACGTCGTCGACCTGCTCGGGCAGGGTGGCCAGCTCCGGGTACGCGGCGGTGATCTCCACGCCGGAGCGGGCATACAGATGTTGAGCACGACCGGAGATGTCGGCGAGCGCCCGGATGCCGTCCCATTTGAACTCGTAGGCCCAGCCGTCACCCGCAGGGAGGGGCCCGGTCATCGCGAGCATCGGCTTGAGCGGCGCTCCGGGCACGACCCGACTGTAGTACCAGGCCGAACACCTCGCGTCCGGTTCTTTCGGATGCGAGCATGGTCGATACCGGGGAAGGGAGCGCAGGATGCGTGCCATCTGGAAGGGAGCCGTGTCGTTCGGGCTCGTCTCGATCGGGGTGAAGCTCTACTCCGCGACCGAGGAGAAGGACATCCGGTTCCACCAGGTCCACCGCGAGGACGGCGGTCGGATCCGCTACAAGCGCACCTGCTCGGTCTGCGGCGAGGAGGTCACCTACGACGACATCGCCAAGGGCTACGACATCGGCGGCGGCGAGATGGTGATCCTCACCGACGAGGACTTCGCCGAGCTGCCCCTGACCAGCTCACGCGCCATCGACGTGCTGGAGTTCGTGCCCGCCGAGCAGGTCGACCCGATCCTCTACAACAAGGCGTACTTCCTCGAACCGGAGGGCACGGCCACCAAGCCGTACGTGCTGCTGCGCGACGCGCTCATCGACTCGGAGCGGGTGGCGATCGTCAAGGTGGCGCTGCGCCAGCGGGAGCAGCTCGCCACGCTGCGGGTGCGCGAGGGTGTGCTGCTGCTCAACACGATGCTCTGGCCGGACGAGATCCGTACCCCGGACTTCGGTTTCCTCGATGAGGACCTCAAGGTCCGTCCGCCGGAGCTGGCGATGGCCAGTTCACTCATCGACTCGATGGCCGGCGAGTTCGAGCCGGACGTGTTCACCGACGACTACCGGGCGGCGTTGCAGGAGGTCATCGACGCCAAGGTGGAGGGTCGGGAGGTCGTCCAGCCGGAGGAGGCCGAGGAGGCTCCGGCCGCAGCTGTGGATCTGATGGCCGCACTGAAGGCGTCGGTGGACCGGGCTCGCGCGGCGCGCGGCGAGCAACCCGCCCGCGGCGGTGGCGGTGGCGGCGAGCCGACGCCCATCTCGTCGGCCCGCTCGGCGCAGAAGGCGGCAGCCAAGAAGGCCCCCGCGAAGAAGACCGCCACCAAGAAGGCCGCCGAGAAGAAGACGGCAGCCAAGGCGGAGCCGGCGAAGAAGACCGCCGCCAAGAAGACACCGGCGAAGAAGACCGAGCCGGCGAAGAAGACGACAGCCCGCAAGACCGCACCGCGCAAGACCGCCTGACCGGTACGGCAGCTACGAGGGCTGTCGGCCGGACCGGGTACGCTCCGCCGGCCGCTGGCAACCGGAGGAGCCCTCATGCCGTACACCCCTGACCTGGACCGGTTGTTGACGCCCGGGGCGCGCTTCACCGACGCGCACGGCGCGTACCTGATCGAGGTCCACCCGGTGGGCGACATCGTGCTGCCGACCGGCCAGGTGGTCGGGTGTGACCCGCTGGTCTGCCCGGAGGCCGAACCGTTCACTGTCACGGTCCCTCCCGGGCGTCATCCCGCCCGCGCCTGGGTGGCTGCGGTGCTGCGGGAGGACGCCGAGGTCGACCGACGGGTGGCGGCACTGGAGCTGGTGATCTCCGAGGCGCCGACGGTGCGTTGGGAGCCGGCCGTCGCGGGCGACCAGGACATCGCCGCCCTCGGCCCGGACGACTATTTCGGGTACGGGGTGGACGCCGGCGCCGGCACTCTCGCCGACCCGACAGCGCTCGCCGCCCTGGAGGCCTGGGACGAGGACCGTGTCGAGGAGGTCTTCATCCCCGCGGAGCCGCCCGCGTCGCAGGTCCCGGGGCTGATCACGGCCGTGCTGGACGAGACCACCGGCGCGAACGTCGTCACCGTCACCACGGGTTGGGGCGACGGTTGCTACGGAACCTGGATCGGGCGCGCGGCCGACGGTAGCGTCACGTCGTTCGTGACCGACTTCATGGTCGTACCGGAATAACGTCCCGCGACGGCCTCCCTGGGCGATCCGAGACGTCCGGGGCGGGCACAGCGGGCCGCAGGGCGGGTACCGTGTGCGTCGGCTTTCCCCCCGGCACCGGGTGCCGGCCACACCTTCGCAGCAGGGAGTCGACGACGTGAGCGAGCGGACGCAGCAGAACCGGTCGGAGGGCCAGAGCCCGGCGACGAAGGCGGGGCGGCGGCTGGCCGCCCAGCTGGCGGCGCAGAAGGCCGCCGAGGCGAAGCGACGCCGCAACGCGTGGGCGGGTGGCCTCGCCGGCGTCGCCGTGATGGCGCTGCTGATCGGCGGTTTCGTCTGGATCGACAAGAACCGGGGCGACGACACGCCCACCAACCAGGCCGGTTCGACCCCGTCGGCGTCCGCGCCCGCTCCGGACGCGCCCACCGCGCCGCCGGCTCCGCAGATGCCCGAGAACGCCGACCCGGCGCTGAGCAAGAAGCCGACGGTGAAGGCTGGCACCGGCGAGCTGAAGAAGCTCACTGTCACCCCGGTGATCAAGGGCACCGGCCCGGCGGTCAAGCAGGGCCAGACCATCACCACCAACTACGTGGGCGTGTTCTACAAGGACGGCAAGGAGTTCGACTCGTCCTGGAACGCGGGCCAGCCGGCCACCTTCGCCATCGGTGTGGGTCAGGTCATCCCCGGCTGGGACCAGGGCCTCGTGGGCGTGACCGTGGGCAGCCGGGTGCAGCTCGACATCCCGGGCGAGCTGGCGTACGGCAACGACGCGGCAGCCGCTGGCGGTCGTCCCACCGGCCCGCTGCGCTTCGTGGTGGACGTGCTCGCCGCCCAGTGACCCGACCGGTTCGCCCCGGTTGTCGTCCGGGCGCGATGGAGTTGTTCACATGGGGCTTCCGGCCGGTTACCCACCGGCAGTAGGTTCGGCGTCACCCCCTGGGCGGTCCGCCGCCCGGGGTGGGCATCCGGACGGGGACGCGGAGGTGCGGTGTGACGACGCTTGCTGAGCCTGGGCGGACCGCCCGGCTGATGTGGACGCACTTCGAGGCGGTGCACGCGGTCACCTACTTCCACCCCCGGGCCCGTGCCGCGTACGAGGCGGTCGGCCTGCGCGGGTACTGGCGGGGCTACTTCGCGGGCCGGTCCGCGCCGCTGGGCGCCACCGAGGCGGCTCCGGTGATTGCCGCCTTCTTCACCTTCGCGCCGCCGATGGTGAGCCGGGCGCTGCCGTCGGTGTGGCGGTTGGCCACGCCGACGGAGGCGTTGCGGGCCCGGCTGACAGGTGCCGTGCAGGCGCTCGCCGAGCTGACCTACGAGTTGCCCGAGGCGCACCTCATGGAGACCGCCGACCTGCTGGAGGAGGCCGCCACCGCGGCGCAGACGGCGGGCCGGGTGCTCGGCGCTGCCAATGCGGCGCTGCCGATCGGGGAGTACCCCCTGGCCCGGATCTGGCAGGCCGCGACGACGCTGCGCGAGCATCGGGGCGACGGGCACGTGGCGGCGCTGGTAGCCGCTGGCCTGGACCCGGTGGAGACGCTGGCCTGGAAGGTCGCCGTCGGCATGTCACCTGTGAACCTGCTGGGCCGGGGCTGGACCGAAGAGCAGTGGCACGCCGCCTGCGAGCGACTGACACAGCGTGGTTGGTTGACACCGGGCGGCACGGCCACCGAGCAGAGCCGGGCCGACTTCCAGGCCGTCGAGGATGCCACCGACCGGGCCGCCGAACACCCGTGGTCGGCCCTCGGCGTGGATCGCACCGACCGGCTGCGTGAGCTGCTGGAACCGATCGCCCGGTCCTGTCACACGCTGATCCCGTCGGGCAGCCCGATCGGGCTGCCCCCGCTGCCCGCCTGACCGGACGCCTCCGGGTCGGGCAGGATGGGCCCGTGGTGGATGCGGTGGTTTTCGACCTGGACGGCGTGATCGTGGATTCCGAGCCGGTGTGGGAGGAGGTCCGGCGGGCGTACGTGGCCGAGCACGGCGGGACGTGGCAGCCGGACACCCAGCGTCGGCTGATGGGTATGAGCACCGGCGAGTGGGCCGCCTATCTCAGTGGCGAGCTGGGCGTGCAGCGCACCGCCGAGCAGGTCGCCGACGAGGTGGTGCGGGAGATGGCCCGGCGCTACCGGGAGCACGTACCCCTCATCGACGGCGCCGACGAGGTGGTGCGCCGGATGGCCGCGCGGTGGCCGCTCGGGTTGGCCAGTTCGTCGCCGACCCGGCTGATCGCTGCGGCGCTGGACGCCACAGGTCTGACCGACGCGTTCGTCACCACCCTGTCCACCGAGGAGACCGAGCGGGGCAAGCCGGCTCCGGACGTGTACCTGACCGTCGCGCAGCGCCTCGGCGTCGACGCGACCCGCTGTGCGGCGGTGGAGGACTCGTCGAACGGGGTCCGATCGGCCGCCGCGGCGGGGATGCGGGTGGTGGCGGTGCCACACGGCTCGTACCCCCTGGACCCGGATGCGGCCGCGTTGGCGGCGGTGACGTTGGGTTCGATCGGTGAGCTGACAGCGGAGCTGGTGGGCGGCTGAAGGGCTGACCTGCGCGCCGTCACGGTCGTCCCCGATTGTGCGGTTTCCGGGCCGGTGTCGGTCGGCATGACGGGGGCCGGGCGGGGTACCGCAGGCGACGGTGCTCGACCCGGGTGCCGCGCGCCGGACAGCTGAGGAGTCGACGGATGAAGGCCATCGTGTACGAGCGCACCGGCGATCCTTCGGTGCTGGAGCTGGTCGACAGGCCGGTGCCGGAGCCGGGGGCGGGCGAGGTCCTGGTCCGGATGGCGGTGTCCGGGGTGAACCCCACGGACTGGAAGTCCCGGCGGTCCTCCGCGCCCAAGGGGTGGCAGATCCCCGGGCAGGACGGCGCGGGAGTGATCGAGGCGGTCGGCACGGGGGTCGACGCCGAGCTGATCGGTGAGCGGGTCTGGATCTGGGAGGCGGCCTGGCAGCGGCAGTGGGGCACCGCCGCGGAGTACACGCTGGTGCCGGTGCGGCAGACGGTGCCGCTGGGTGACGCCTCGTTCGAGCTGGGGGCGAGCCTGGGCATCCCGTTCCTGACCGCGCACCGCTGCCTGACGGCCGGCGAACTCATGCCGGACGCGCTGCGCGCCGGCGCGTTGGCCGACCACACAGTGCTGGTGCAGGGCGGGGCGGGCGCTGTCGGCAACGCGGCGATCCAGTTGGCCCGATGGGCGGACGCCACGGTGATCGCCACGGTGAGCAGCCCGGAGAAGGCTCAGCTCGCTGCGGCCGCCGGCGCCTCCCTGGTGATCAATTACCGGGAGCAGGACGTGGTCGAGGAGGTCCGCAAGATCGCCCCGGACGGGGTCCACACGATCGTCGAGGTCTCCCCCGCCCGCAACGCGTCGACGGACGCGCAGGTCCTCCGGCAGGGCGGGGCTGTCTGCGTGTACGCCGACGACGGTGGCGCCGAGATGACGGTGCCGGTCCGTCCACTGTTCGCGCTCAACAGCAGGTGGCAGTTCGTGCTTGTCTACACCGAGCCGAAGGCGGCAAAGGCACAGGGCGTGATCGACGTGGCGGCGGCTGCGAACCAGGGTGGCATCGGGGTGGGCGCCGACGCCGGCCTGCCGCTGCACACCTACCCGCTGGCGGACGCGGCGGCGGCCCACCAGGCGGTCGAGGACTCGGTGGTGGGCAAGGTCCAGATCACCACCAGCGACGCCTGATCGGGTCTCCGGTTGCCGATTTCCCCGTCATCGGGACAGAGCCGAACAATTTTCGCAACAATGACGGTGCGGGTTACCCGCATGGAAAGGGCGGCCCCGGCGCGGTGCGAACGCCGGGGCCGCCCCCTGGGGAGGAAATGATCAGGAGAATTCCCTCTTCCCCAACAGGCGACAGTGCCCGCCAAAACGTTACGGGGCTGTCAGCTCCCGGACACTCAGCTCGCCACCGGCGTACCGCGAACGGACGACCTTCTTGTCGAACTTCCCGACGCTGGTCTTGGGCACCGCGTCGATGAACGCCCACCGCTCGGGCAACTGCCAGCGGACCACCGTGGCGGCCAGGAACTCGCGCAGCTCCTCGGCGGTCACCGTGCCGCCCTCCCGCACCACGACGGTGGCCAACGGACGCTCACCCCACCGCTCGTCGGGCACCCCCACCACGCAGGCCTCCAGCACCGCTGGGTGGGCCATCAGCGCATTTTCCAGCTCCACCGAAGAGATCCACTCGCCACCGGACTTGATCACGTCCTTGGCCCGGTCGGTGAGCGTCAGGTAGCCGTCCGGGGACAGCGTGCCCACATCCCCGGTACGCAGCCAGCCGTCGCGGAACTTCTCCTCGTCGGGGGCGTCGTCACCGACGTACCGTGCGGTCACCCACGGCCCCCGGACCTCCAGCTCGCCCACGGACGTGCCGTCGGCGGGCAGTGGCTCGCCAGCCGGGCCGACGATGCGCGCCTGCACGCCGGCCGGCACCCGGCCCTGCGTGTAGCGGTAGCGCCACGCCTGCTCACCTGTTGCGCCGGCCGGTGGGCGGGAGACCGAACCCAGCGGCGACATCTCCGTCATCCCCCAGGCGTGGATCACGTCGATCCCGTGCCGGTCGTCGAACGCGTGCATCAACGCGGGCGGGCAGGCCGAGCCGCCGACGATCACCTCGGTGAGCGACGAGGTGTCCACGTCGTGGGTGTCCAGGTACGCCAGCAGGTCGGTCCAGATGGTCGGCACCGCGCCGGCCAGGGTCGGCCGCTCGGCGGCGATCATCTCGGCGATCGGCGCCGCCTGGAGGAACCGGTCCGGCATGATCAGCGACGCGCCGGACAGGAACGCCGCGTACGGCAGGCCCCACGACATGGCGTGGAACATCGGCACGATCGCCAACTCCCGGTCGGTCGGCCCGAGACCGAACCCCTCCGGCATGCATACCTGCAACGAGTGCAGATAGATCGAGCGGTGCGAGTAGGCGACGCCCTTGGGATGTCCGGTGGTGCCCGAGGTGTAGCAGAGCGCCGCCGCGTCCCGCTCGTCCACCTCGGGCCAGTCGAACGTGTCGGGACGGTCCGCGAGCAGCGCGTCCCAGTGGTGCACCGTGATCCGGTCACCGGCGGCAGCCACCAGGGGCGCCGGGTCACCGCCGCCGACCACCACGACGTGCCGCACTGTGGTCAGCTCGCCGATCACCCGGGCCAGTAGCGGGATGAGCGTGCTGTCGACGAGCACCACCCGGTCCTGCGCGTGGTTGGCGATGTAGGCGACCTGGTCGGGAAAGAGCCGGATGTTGAGGGTGTGCAGCACCGCACCCATGCTCGGCACCGCGAAGTAGGCCACCAGGTGCTCGTTGTTGTTCCACATGAATGTGGCGACCCGCTCGTCACCTGTCACCTCGCACTCGTCGCGCAGCGCGTGTGCCAGCCGCGCCGCCGCGCGGCCCACCTCGGCGTACGTCATCCGGCGGGGTTCGCCGCCGGTCCAGGTGACCACCTCCGCCGTGCCGTGCACCCCCGCGCCGTGGTCGAGGATCCGGGAGACCTGCAGAGGGGCGTCCATCATCGTGCTACGCATGGGTAACAAGTTAGTGTCGCCGGTCACACGTTGGGAACCCCCGTAAATTGGCGCAGGTGAGCATCTCCTGGGCCGATTCGTACGTGGGGCAAATACGCGCGCTGGCCGGTGACCGGACGCTGATGTTCGTCGGCGCCCGGGCCGTGGTCAACGACAACGCCGGGCGCATCCTGCTGATCCAACGCTCGGACAACGGCCAGTGGGCAATGCCCGCCGGTGCCATGGAACTGGGTGAGTCGATCGCCGACTGCGCAGTACGCGAGGTCCGCGAGGAGACCGGGCTGCGGGCGCTGCGGGTCTGCGCGTTCGCCCTCTACACCGGCCCGGACCGGACCAGCACCAACATGTACGGGCACACGTACCAGGTCTTCACCACCGCGTTCAAGGTGGAGGAGTGGGACGGGCAGCTGTCCCGGACCACCGACGAGACCACCGACGCGGGTTTCTTTCCCCGCGACCGGTTCCCGGCACCGCTCTCCGCCTCGGTCAACGAGACCCTGGCCGACCTGGACGTCTTCAATCAGACCAACCGGCTCATCCTGAAGTAGGTGAGCCGGCGGTCCGTCAGATCATCGTCTGGGACTTGGCCTCCATGTCGGCGGCGGCCTCGTCCTTCGACTCCTTGGTGAGCGGCTTGCCGCCCGGCGCCGGGGCCTTACCGCCGAGCGGGTCGGCACCACCGGTGGCACCCTCCGGCCCCGCACCTCGCAGCGTGCTGTTGGGCATCGCCACTGTGACCAGCACCGCCACGATGGCGACCAGGCCGGCGGTCAGGAAGACCAGGTGCAGCGAGTCGACGAACGACTCCTGGATGGCGGCCCGCACCGCGCCGGGCAACGCCATGATCGTCGCCGGGTCGTTGATCGAGATGTTCGTTCCGCCGCTCGCCGCGATCGCCGCCTGCTGGTCGGGTGGAAGCTGGGCGATCGCGCCCGGCAGCCGTTCGGCCAACTGCGTGTTGAGCCGCGAGGACAGCAGCGTGCCGAGGATCGCCACGCCGAACGAACCACCAAGCGACCGGAAGAACGTCGCCGAGGACGTACCGGCACCCAGGTCCCGCACGGAGACGGCGTTCTGCACCGCCAGGACCAGCGACTGCATGCACAGACCCAGGCCCACGCCGATGACCACCATGAAGCCGAACGCCACCCACAGCGAGGTGTCCACGTGCAGCCTCGTGAACAGCAGCATGCCCAGCACCAGCGTCACCGCCCCGGCGACCGGGAACCACTTGTACCGCCCGATGCGGCTCATCGCCCGCCCGGTGACGATCGACGTGACGATGATGCCCGCCATCATCGGCAGCATCAGCAGACCGCTGCGGGTCGGCGAGGCGCCCTTGACGATCTGGAGGTACAGCGGAATGAAGATGATCGACCCGAACATCACCAGACCCAGCACGAAGCCCGCCGAGTTGGCGAGCGCGAACGTGGCGCTGCGGAACAGCCGCAGCGGCAGGATCGGCTCGGCGACACGGGCCTCCTGGAGCACGAAGAGCACTGCCAGCACCACGCCCGCGGCCAGCAGGCCGATGATCACCCCGGAGCCCCACGGGTACTCGTTGCCGCCCCAGCTCAACGCCAACAGCAGACAGCTCACCCCGGCGACAAGCAGACCCGCACCCAGCCAGTCGATCGCGTGCTTACGCCGCTCGAACGGGATCAGCCGCATCACGTGGTAGCAGACCACGATGGCCAGGATCCCCAGCGGCACGTTGATGTAGAAGATCCACCGCCAGTCGGTCTCCGCGAAGTAACCACCGACAAGCGGGCCAGCCACCGAGGAGATACCGAACACCGCGCCGAACAATCCCTGGTAGCGGCCACGATCGCGGGGGGACACCACGTCCGAGATGATCGTGAACGCCAACGTCATCAGGCCACCGGCGCCGAGGCCCTGGATGCCCCGGGTGACGATCAGCTGGGTCATGTTCTGCGACAACCCGGCCAGCAACGACCCGACCAGGAACGTGCCGATCGAGAACAGGAACACCGGCCGGCGGCCGTACAGGTCGGCCATCTTGCCGTACAACGGCGTCGACGCCGTCGAGGCGAGCAGGTACGCCGTGACCACCCACGAGTAGTGGTTGATCCCACCCAGCTCACCGACGATCGTCGGCAGGGCCGTACCGACGATTGTCTGGTCGAGTGCGGCCAGCAGCATGCCGGTCATCAGACCGAGCATGAGCAGCCGGATCTGCCGATGATTCAACACCGGGGCGGCGGAGGCTTGGGTCATCCCGCCTTCTTTCCCGTCCAACCCAAAACATGCCCCCAGCCGCCCGATTTCCCATCCGCCCCGCCCTCCCCGCCCAACCCACCCGAGGGGTTGATCATGAGGTTGGCGGGGCCAGATCGGCGTATCGCCCCCGCTAACCTCATGATCAACGCGGGGTGGGTTGGGCGGGTGGGGTGGGGGTGCGGGTTAGGCGGCGAAGGTTTGGGTGATTTTTTGGCAGAAGGCTGGGAGGTCGTCGGGGTTGCGGCTGCTGGTGAGGTTGCCGTCGGTGACGCACTCCTCGTCGACCCAGGTGGCCCCGGCGTTCGTCAGGTCCGTGCGCAGGCTGGGCCAGGACGTGATCCGTCGACCCCGCAGCACGTCTGCCTCGATCAACGTCCACGGGCCGTGGCAGATCACCCCGACCGGCTTGCCAGCGTCGAAGAACGCCTTCACGAACCGCACCGCGTCCGGGTCGGCACGCAGGAAGTCCGGGTTCGCCACCCCGCCGGGCAGCACAAGCGCGTCGTACCCGTCGGCGTCCGCCTTGTCGGCGGTGACGTCCACGTCGTACGTCTTCGACTGGTCCAGGTGGTTGAACGCCTGGATGGAGCCCGGCTTGAGCGAGACCAGCTCGGCGGTCGCGCCGGCCTTCTCGACCGCCTCGCGCGGCTGAACGTACTCGACCTCCTCGACGCCGTCGGTGGCCAGGAACGCGATCCTCTTGCCTTGCAGTGTCGCTGTCATCTCGTACATCTCCTCTCCGGGGTTACCTCAATTCCCTTCCCGCCGCCGAACACCCGAAACGGGCCCGGCAGGTAAGGAAGGGCACTGTGCGGCAGCGCACGGCCGCCCAATTGACAAAGGCCACCTGACCAGCGGCCGGACGCCTCGCCGGCCAGGTTTGGCCCGGAGGGCGTTGGGGACCCGGGGAGGCATGGCAGGAGCAGCAGCGGAACAGCGCCGGCTCGCCACCGTCGTGGAGAGCTGGCTCGGGCGCCCGGTCCTGATCGTCGGCGACGCCATGCTTGACGAGTGGCGGTTCGCCGACTCCGATCGGCTCTGCCGGGAGGCGCCCGCACCGGTCCTCACCCTGCGACGGCGGATCTCCGCGGCGGGCGGGGCCGCGAACACCGCGGTGAACGTCGCCACCCTCGGCGGACGGGCGGTGCTTGTGGCCCCCGTCGGCGCCGACGTGGCAGGCGACGAACTGCACGACTGTCTTGACCGCGCCGGCGTCTGGGACCGTACAGTAAGCCAGCCCGGCCGCCCCACACCTGTGAAGCGGCGGATGCTGGCGGGTAACCAGATCCTGCTCCGGGAGGACTCCGGCGACCCGGACGACGCGCTGGACCCGGACGGAGTGTCCCGGCTGCTCACTGCGCTGGACTGTGCCACCGAGGAGCTGCGGGCAGCAGCCGGCGGGGAGGCGCCGACCCTTGTGGTCTGCGACTACGGTCTCGGTGCCCTGCCCGCGCCGGTCCGCGCGTGGCTTGTCGCACAGCGGGAGCGGTACGCCACTGTCGCGCTGGACGCTCACGACCTCGCCGACTGGCGGGGCCTCGCACCGACAGTCGTCACTCCCAGCTTCGCGGAGGCGACGAGGCTGCTGGCTCGTGCCGGCGGCGCGTCCCGTCCGACGGGAGGCACTGACCTGCACCTGGAACACCCCGACAGCGACCCGACCGATGGTCCGTCCGAGCTGACCGTCGGCGCGGCCCCGGGCCGAACCCACACCGACAGCGCAGCCCACACGGACGGAGCCGCCCACACCGAGAGCCCCGCTCACGCGGAAAGCGCCGCCCACTCCGACGGCACCGCACCGGGCCTGGTCCGAGGCGATGCCCCCGGCCGAGCGGCGGGGATCAGCGCCGACCGCCCCGGGCCGGTGGGTGAACCCACAGCGAGCGAGGGGCGGGTGGCGCTCACCGGCGACGGGCTCAGCGTCACCGGCACCGGTGTCACAGTGAACACCGAGGCCGGGGCGGGCGTGGACCGGGCGGTGCTTGCCGAGTCGCGCCTGGCCGAGTTGCACGCGCACACCGGCGCGGACGTGGTCGCGGTGACCCTTGACACCGAGGGCGCTGTGGTCGGCGGCGCCGACGGCGAGCGGCGGCGCAGCCACAGCACCCCGGTCCCGGCGAGCCACGCCGTGGGCGCAGGAGACGCGTACCTGGCGGCGATGACGCTGGCCCTGGCCGCCGACGCGCCGCTGCCCACCGCCGCCCAACTCGCCCAGCTCGCGGCCACCATCACCGTGTCCGACACCGGTACGTGTGTGTGCCTGCGCGACGACCTGCTCGCCGCCCTCGACATGCGGCCGCAGACCAGTGGGCACCCGGCGCTTGTCGGCACCGACGAACTCGACGCGATAGTGGCCGAGCATCGCGAGGCGGGACGGTCGGTGGTGTTCACGAACGGCTGCTTCGACGTGCTGCACCGGGGGCACGTGCGCTACCTGGAGCAGGCCCGCGCCCTCGGCGACCTGCTCATCGTGGCTGTCAACTCCGACGGCAGCGTACGTCGCCTGAAGGGTCCGGACCGGCCGGTCAATTCGGTCGAGGACAGGGGTGCCCTGCTCGCCGCGCTGTCCTGCGTGGATCACGTGGTGGTGTTCGAGGAGGACTCGCCCGCCGCGCTGATCGAGGCCGTCCGGCCGGACGTGTACGTCAAGGGTGGCGACTATCCGCCGGAGCTGGTGCCGGAGGCGCCACTGGTACGCCGGCTCGGTGGCCAGGTCCGCACCCTTGGGTACGTGCCGGACCGGTCCACGTCGGCGATCATCGAGCGGATCCGGTCACACAGCCAGGACCTGTCGCCGCAGGCCACGGACCGGGAGCCGGACGCGGTGCCCCACGCCCAGGCCAGCATGCCCGACGCGTCGCTGAGCACCGGGACGCAACCGGCGGGCGCTCCGCCGACGGGCAGCAGCACGAGCACCCGACCGTCGTGAACCGGCCCCTCGACCTCGGCGCCGCCGCGTCGTTCCGCACCGACCGGCTTGTCGACGTGCTGATCCCGACGCGTAACCGGCCCGCCGAGCTGGCGGTCACACTGTCCGGGCTCGCCGCCCAGAACGGGGTGCCCGGTTTCGGTGTGGTGGTGAGCGACCAGTCCGACGGCGAGCCGGCGTACGCGCACCCGGCCGCGGCCACAATGGTCCGGGCGCTGCGCAACGGGGGTCACCCGGTGCTGCTGACCCGCCGCCTGCCCCGGCGCGGGTTGGCCGAGCACCGTGCGTACCTGCTCGCCGCGTCGACTGCCAGGTACGTGCTCAGCCTCGACGACGATGTGTGGCTGGAACCGGGGGCGCTGCACCGGCTGGTCACCGCCATCGAGGAGTTGGGCTGCGGGTTCGTCGGAAACGGGGTGCACGGGCTGTCGTACACCGACGACGTGCGGCCGGACGCGCACGGGCACTACGAGGAGTGGGCCGGCCCGCCGACGCCGGAGCGGATCCGGCCGGGCACCGCGCAGTGGAACCGGGCGCGAATCCACTCGGCGGCCAACCTGCTGCACATCACCGCCAAGCTGGCGCTGCCGCCTGGCGCGTGGCGGGCGTACAAGGTGTCGTGGATCGGCGGCTGCGTCCTCTACGACCGGGCGAAGCTCGTCGCGTCGGGTGGGTTCGACTTCTGGCGACGGGTACAGGAGAAACACCAGGGCGAGGACGTGGCGGCCCAGCTCGCGGTGCTGGCCCGGTACGGCGGGGCGGGCGTTCTGCCGAGCGGCGCGTACCACCTGGAGTCCCCCACCACTGTCACCGAGCGGGACGTGGAGGCGTGGGAGGTCGTGCTCGCCGACGAGGACGCCCCGCAGCCGGCCTGACTACGGGGTGAGCAGCTCGCGGGCGGCTTCCAGCGCCTCGGCCACCGGCACGTCGGTGACGAACGAGTCCCGGTGCGGGCACTCGCCGTCGCCGGGCCGGTGCGGGTAGATGCCGGGCGTGCAGTCCACGCCGCAGACCGGGCAGTGCACCATCCAGGAACAGATCGGCCGGTGCCGGCCGCGCAGCGGGTTCGCTGTGTTGATCAGATTGCCGACCCAGAAGATGCCCACCGTGGGAGCGCCCACCGCGGCGGCCAGGTGCAGCGGGCCGGTGTCGTTGGAGACGACAAGCGCGCATCCTGCGTAGCAGCCGGCCAGCCCACCGAGGCTGAGCGTGCCGACCTGCGGCCGGACCGGTACGCCCGCCGCTGCGACCACCCGGTCCACCACCTCCCGCTCGGACGGCGTACCGGTGACAAGCACCTCGTAGCCGTCGCCGTGCAGCTCGCGGGCCACCTCGGCGAAGCGTTCGGTGGGCCAGCGGCGGCGGGTGTCGGTGGCGCCCGGGTGCAGCGCCACGCGAGGGCGGTCCGCCGGGCCGAGCACCCGGCCCGCCTCGGCCCGGTCGGCGTCGGTGACGGCGAGCGTCGGCACGACAGTGGTGGCGGGGGCACCGACCAGTGCCACCACCTCCAGGTAGCGGATCACCTCGTGCTGGTAGTAGACGTAGCGGATCCACCGGTCCAGCGGCGGTGCGTCCTCGGCGCGCAGCCCGACGGTGACCCGGGCTCCGAGGCGGCTCAGCAAGGGGTTGGAATTGGCGCCACCCCCGTGGATCTGCACCGCCAGGTCGAAGCCGGTGGCCGCCGCCAGGAAGTCGTCAATCGACGGCTCTGGTTCGTCGGGCTCCGGGGAGCGTATGCCGGGCGCGGGCGGCACCACGAGCACCCGGTCGACAGGGCCGGGCCGGTCACGCCAGAGCTTCGCGTGCCACGGCGCTCCGAGCAGCACGATCTCCGCCGAGGGGTACGCGGCGCGCAGCGCGTCAAGCGCCGGCAGGGCGAAGATGAAGTCGCCGAGCGCGTTGGCCCGCAGCACCGCGATCCGCCGCACGTCGGGGACGAGCCCGGCCGTCGGGCCGAGCAGGGACGGGGTGACCACGCCGGTTGCTACGGCCGGTCGATCTCGCCGACGGTGTCCGGGTGGTGCAACTCCCGGTCCGCTGCGGGATCGGCCGGCATCGGCGTACCACCGGACTGGATGGTGGAGCGCGGCCCGGTGCGGCCGACGGTGATGGTGCGCGGCGTGGCCCGTGCCGCCCGGGGCAGACGGACCCGCAGCAGCCCGTGGTCCATCACCGCGTCGATGCCGTCGGGGTCGACGCGGGACGGCAGGTCGACGCGGTACTCGAATCCGCGAGTCTCGAAACCGCCGGGGATGCCCTGGTCGGCGTTGACCTCCGCCTCGGAGCGGGCGCGCACGCACAACTCCCGGTCGTCGAGCTCGACGGCCACCTCCTCGGGTGCCACGCCGGGCAGCCGGACGACGACCTCCCAGCCGTCGGACGTCTCGGTCAGCTCGACGTCGGACGCTCCGGCCCGCCCGCCGACCAGCCGGCTCAGCTCGGAGCGCAGCGACTGCAGCTCACCCATCGGGTCCCAGCCCTGCTGCCGGCTCCGCCATCCCCTGCTGAAGCCGCCGGGCTGCTGCTCGCTCATCGCCCCTCTCCGGTCCGCCGGCTGGCCGTGGCGGGCCGCAGTGAGCTGGGCGCGTCCAGATTCGCGTCGCGGTCGACGCCCACGCCGAGCCTGTCGACCAGTTCGCCGCCGAGCCAGGCGCTGACCCCGAGGATCGCCACAGCGACCACCTCGATGGCGATCAGCGCGCCACCGGCCGCCCGGGAGTCCGCGTTGAGCCGGACCGCCCACACGGCCGCGAAGAGCAGGACCACCGCGACGTTGGCGCCGGCGTGCAGCAGACCCACCCGCTTCGCGCGGGTGCCGGTCGGGATCGCCAACAGGTCGAACGAGCCGGCCGCCGCGGCGAGCAGGCCGCCGATCAGGCCGACGGTGATGTTCCAGTACGCGACCTCGCCGAGGAAGTCCGGCCCGCCGACCGCGTCGATGACGTCGAACAGCACCGCTGTGACAAACAGCGCGACCGGGAACATGACCAGCATCGGATGGACTGGGTGACCCAGCACCTTCAGTCGGCTCTCCATCTCCCGGCCTCCACTGGTCGGCTTGCTGCGGACGGTATGTGCGGCGGGCGCGTCGGTCGAGGCCGTACCCCGGACGGTGGGGGACAAACCTCGCGCTGGTCACGCCTTAGGCTGGCGAGGGTGGCCCCGCCACCCATGTCAACGGCTGGGGGAGGAACACGTGACGGTGGACATCACGTCGCACGAGGAGTTACGCGAACTGCTCGGGGAGCCGCACCCACGGGCCGCCAACAAGGATCGTGCCCGGCTGCACGAGCGGGACCGGCAGTGGCTCGCCGCCTCGCCGTTCTGCCTGGTGGCCACCGCCGGCGCGGACGGCACCTGCGACGTCTCGCCCAAGGGTGACCCGGCCGGCTTCGCCCTGGTGCTTGACGACACGACCATCGCGCTGCCGGAACGGCCGGGCAACAAGCGCGCGGACGGCTACCGCAACATCCTGGACAACCCGCACGTCGGGCTGCTCTTCATGATCCCCGGCCGGACCGACACGTTGCGGATCAACGGTCGGGCCCGGCTGGTGCGGGACGCGGAGTGGTTCGACGACATGGTGGTCAAGGGGCATCGGCCGGTGCTCGCCGTGGTGGTGGAGATCGAGCAGATCTTCTACCACTGCGCGAAGGCGTTCCTGCGGTCGTCGCTGTGGCAGCCGGAGACCTGGCAGCCCGACGTGTTGCCGCCCCGGGCGCGCCTCATCAAGGAGGTCGAGGCGCCCGTGGAGAGCCTGGAAGAGCTGGAACGACACTACGGCCCGGAGTACACCAAGACGATCTACTCCTGACGCGGGCGCCCGGGGTGGCACCCGCGCTGCCCCGGCAGCCCTCCGCGCGTTGCCGCCGACTGCCGTCGTGCCGTCAGGTCGACCAGCCGGCGGGGTTGCCGAACGACTCCCGAGAGATGCCGGAGCCGGTCTGCGGCCAACCGCCGAACCGGTCGTTGTGCAGGTGGGCGAAGAAATAGCACATGTCCTCGCAGTCGGCGTCTTCCAGAGCGAGAGCAGGGTTGGCGCGGACGGCCTCGTAGTAGGCCCGGCCGAGGGCGACGATGAAGCCCCGGCAGTAGAGGAAGCCGTCGTCCGAGCCGCCGGTCACCTCGTGGATGTCCTCCCGGTCGATGTCGTACAGCTTGCGCTCCACCACCCGGTCGAGGTCGGTCAACTCCCGCGCGGACAACTCGCCGCTGAGGGCACCGAGGCGGACGAGGAACGGGGCCAGCCAGTCGTCGAGGGCGTAGATCCGCACGTCATCGTCGCTGTCGGGATCACGCTCGGCGATGGCTCGGCGCAGCGCCAGCGCCTCCGCGTCGAGTCCGGCCCACGCCGACTCGATGAGCGCCCACAATCGGGCCTCGTCGGCTGCGGTGGGCAATATGCCGGTGGCATCCGTGGTCACGATCACGACCGGACCGTATCCGGCACCACCGACAGTCCCGCCCGGGTCTGACCGGCTACCCGGCGGACACCATCCACAGGTGACCGTCCGGGTCGGCGAAGGTCCCCGCGTACCCCCAGGGTTGCGCTGCCGGCTCGGTGACCACCTCGGCACCGGCGGCGCGCGCCCGCTCGACGATCGCGTCCGCGTCAGCGGGAGAGGCGACGCCGAGACTGAGCACGCACTCACTCTGACCCCGCGCGGCGACCGCGTGCGGGCCGATCACCCAGCCGAAGCCGCCGGTCGGGACGAGCATCAGCCGCAACCCGTCGTTGACCACGAACTGCAACGGCTCCGGAAAGCCGTCGTCGGCCAACTCCCCCACCGCGTCCAGGCCGAGGCCTTCGGAGTAGAAGCGGTGGGCGGTCGCCCGGTCGGCGACGGGCAGGCTGACGGTCACGGGGGCGTACGTCATGGAATCAGCTCCAAAGGTGTCGGGCGGACGTTCTCTCCAGGATGGACGTCGTCGAGGACCCGGACTCATCGACACGGCCGCGATCGGACATCGCCGCGCCACGGGCCCTAGCGTGGCCCCCATGGACGAGAACGGCTGGCTGGCGGACACCCGCACCTCCTACGACACCGTCGCCGACAGTTACGCGCACCTGCTGCGCGGCCTCCTGGCCGAAGCGCCCTACGAACGGGCAGCCTTCGCCCTGTTCGCCGACCTCGTCAGGGCCGCCGGTGGCGGGCCGGTCGCCGATGTCGGCTGCGGGTCAGGGCGCATCACCGCCCACCTGCACGAGCTGGGCATGGACGCCTTCGGCATCGACCTCTCACCCGGGATGATCGACGTGGCCCGGCGAGACCACCCCGGCCTGCGGTTCGAGGTGGGCTCCATGACCGACCTCCCGCTGGCCGAGGGCTCGGTCGCCGGCCTGCTGGCCTGGTACTCGCTGATCCACATCCCCGACGACCAGATCGGCGCGGTCCTGGCGCACTTCCGGCGGGTGCTGCGTCCCGGCTGCCCGCTGCTGCTCGGCTTCCACGTGGGCGACGAGACCACCCTCAAGACGCAGGGGTACGGCGGCCACCCGATGAACGTTTACGTGCACCGCCGCCAGCCGGCCCAGGTGGCGGCCTGGCTGCACGACGCCGGCTTCACGGTCGAGGCGCAGACGACAGTCGTCTCGCCGGAAAGCCGGCTCGGTGGCATCGTGTTCGCGCGCCGCCAACCCGGACGGCCACCTCAACCCTGAGGGCGTCGGGGTCCATGGCGCCCAGCCCGGGAGGTTGCACCCGCAGCGCGCCCATATCGACCCTGGCCGCTGCAGCGCCGGAGGAAGGGCTACCCGCGCTACCTCTGTTCTCGCCGGACGGACTCGCCGACAAAGTCCGCTGCCGCCGCCGCGTCGTACTTCGGCTGCCGTTGCAGGCAACCCCAGGCGGTCAGGACCACACCGCTCTGGACGGCCGGATGCGGCGCGAGCAGCAGGCTCCTCGGGTTGGCGTGGACGAGCCGGCGCATGTCCGCGACGACCTCGGCCGGGGTGTCCGCCGCGTACAGCAGGGCGACGTGACCCTGCTCCAGCGCGTGCAGTGTCAGCCCGTCCGGGATGGGCCTGTCGTAAGCGCCCGGCGCCAGGCTGAACGGGAAGTGCGGGCCGGAGGTCGGAGGTTGCGACGAGTACCGCACCGAAACGGCTTCCGCCTGCGATATGTGCGGGCTCTCCAGCACAGGTACGGTCTCGCCGGCCGGGCACGGTCGCGGGTCGGCCGCCGACCGGGCTCCCGATCCGGGCGACGTCCCGCCCGTGAACAGGGTGGCCGTCAGCGCCCCGGTCGCGAACATCACCGCCGTCCGCCACCACCAGCGGTGCGGGTGCAGACTCACAGCAGCGCTCCCATCCGTCGAAGCCGGCGCTCGCGCAAGGCGATCACGACCGGCGCGATCAGGCCGAAGACCAGGTAGACAAGCACTACCGACGACTCCCAGAACGCGACCGAGGCGGGCGAGAACGCGCTGAGGTTCGCCATCACCCAGGCACCCATCGCTATCGCGAACGGCACGGCGAAGGTCACCACCATCCACCACATCACCACGATTCCGGCCAGGTACACGAGGCCGAACCAACGCGCGACGGCCCGATCGCGCGGTCCGATCGCGTCCAGCTCGACCCGCTCGTCGTCGGTCAGGCGCCAGAGCCGCCACTTGGTGGTCAGCACAGTGGCGCGGTACAGGTTGTGGCACTTCAGCGCGTTGGCCAGGACGGCGTACCCGTCACTGCGCAGGAACACCCCCGCCCACTGCCAAACGACGCTGAAGATCAGATAGAGGACGACCACCCGCAGCAGCCGGTCCAGTGCGGCGGGCATTGTGGCCACGCCGACGACGTGGGCGTACCGCAGGGTCAGCGCGAGCGCCAGCGCCGTCACGTCGAACGCCATGCCCGCGAGGAAGGGTCCGTAACGCGCCCGCCGGCTGACGGTGAGGAGCTGACTGAGGTCGGTCTCGAAGACGAGGTAGATGCCGCGTCGGCTGATACGGAAGGTCGCAGGTATGCCCACCGCGCGACCGGCGAGCCAATGCCAGATCTCGTGCAGGGCGGCCAGTGCGAACCCGATCGGCAGGTAGAGGAGCACCGCCAGCACGGGGTCAGCGAGCCACCAGACGTGCTCGTAGGAGGGGCGCAGCGCCGGCTCGATCACCAGCATGGTCACGGAAGCGGCGGCGGCTCCCGCGTACAGCAGCCAGGCAGGCCACCCGAAGAACACCCGGGCCACCCGAGGGCTGACGCCCTCGATCCAGCGGACCGTGCCCCGGGGCCGGCCGGTCGAGGCGGACGCCTCCGTGTCGCCGTCGTCGCTGACATCGTCGAGGAGGCCCGCGGCGGCGAGGCCGTCGAGGAACTCGCCGCCGTCCACCACAGTGCCGGCCGCCGTGCTGGCCCGGTCGGTTGCCGCCGCGATCGAGCCACCCGCCTGCAACGCGCGGACGAACACCGCTCCCGGCTCGGGCACCGCGACGTACACGCCGAGGTCGTGCCGGCCGAGGATGAAATCGTCGCCCTCCTGAGCGACCACGAGCAGCCGTACGGCTGCCGGCACGCCGACCGCCAACACCGGCGATCCGTCCATCGCGATCTCCTCGCCTCGCAGCAGAAGGCCCGGGTCGCAGTGGCTTCCCGGGCCGTCCTCATCCTGTTGCAGAACAGCGGATCTGGATCAGCTGTCGGTCGGGCCGGGGAAAACCACTGTGACCCGAACACTCTCGATACGTCGAATCTCGATCTTCATTTCGCCTCCTCTCCACCGTCGTTCGGGCGCGGTCAGCTCCTCACGTACGCCTTCGTGCGTGGGGAACTGTTGGTTTGTGGGCTCGCGCACTCACAGTCGTCCTGGCGCTGCCAGGCAGTCGTTCGCATCGCACAACCGGCCGCAAAGTCGATCTCCAGCGGGTTTCCGGCGTACGCGGGTGGCTCGAACCTGGTGAGGTAACGGAGCACCTCGAACGCGGACAGCGAACCGAGCAGCCCGGCCACCGGGCCGATCCCGCGATTGCTCCGCGGTTTGGTGCGGAAGAGGTCGACGGCGGTGAAGGCGACAGCGGCGTCACCGCTGGCCGCGTCGCGGCTCCGGTCCGCCATCGTCCGCGCGCAGGCACGGCATGCGCTGTTGCCGGGGTCGACCGACCAGACGATGCCCTGGGTGACCCAGATCCCGGCTCGCACGTACGGCGTGCCCCGCAGGACGCAGGCGGTGTTCACCCAGTCGTCGATCCCGTCCGGGGTGTCCACACCGGACAGGACGACGTCCGGGTTCGTCTCGTCGATCAGCCGGAGCAGGTCCGCCACTCCGTCGATGCTCACCTCGACCGAGCGCACGTCGATAGTGGGATCGAACGCCCGCACCCAGGCGGCAGCCCGCTCCACCTTGCTCTTCCCGACGTCGTCCCACCGGTACAGGTACTGCCGGGCGAAGTTGCGCGGCTCGACCACGTCCCGGTCGGTGACGGTGAGGCGACCGACGCCCAGGCCGCACAGGTGCGGGATGGTGTTCGAGTTGAGGCCGCCAGTGCCCAGCACCAGCACATGGGAGCGGGCCAGCCGCTCCTGGAAGTCCTCCCTGCTCCGAGCCAGGGTGGCGAACGACTCGAAGAACGCGAGGTTCGAGTAGTACCGGCCGCTGGCGCTGTCCCCCAGCCGCCCCAGCCGCGCCCCGTTCTCGAGCAGGCCGTACCCGTCGAACGTCTCGATCGCCGCCAGCACGTCGTCGACCGGCACGTCGCGCCCACAGCGGCCGGACAGGTCACGGGCCAACATCTCGGGAGTACGCCCGCCCTCCCGTAGCAGGTCGAGCAGTGCCTCCACACTGCCATCGTGATCGGTGACGATGAACGAGTCGCGGAAGTCGTAGACGATCTGGACGTCCGCTCCGGAGCGTTCCCACACGACGCCCTTCAACTGCGGCAACATGCGCTGGCCCTCTCCTGTTGCACTCGACTCGCCGGCCACTACGCCATCCCGCCGTGGCGGTACGTCCTCTGCCACGGGCCTTCGCCCGGGCTGGTCTCGACCAGCCGGTGGCGCCCCCGCTCGGGCAGGTGTTTGTTCACAGCGACCCCCCGTACGTCGGCTCGACGCACGTATCCGAAGTGACGCGAGTCGTGGCTGGAGCGGCGGTTGTCGCCGTACACCACGAGGCAGCCGGCGGGCACCGTCTGGTCGTTCCACCCCAACTCCGGTGGGACCGGCTCGCCGGGTACCGCGACGACCCTCTTGATCAGCCACGTCGTGGCCAGGTCGGTGGCAGCACCGC
Organism: Micromonospora sp. DT41; assembly: GCF_049841715.1. Taxonomy (NCBI): domain Bacteria; kingdom Bacillati; phylum Actinomycetota; class Actinomycetes; order Micromonosporales; family Micromonosporaceae; genus Micromonospora; species Micromonospora sp. DT41. Next base: position 803,938 of record NZ_JBNCKU010000001.1, read on the forward strand.
CTGCGTTCGCCGACGCCTCCTCGTGCCTTTTCGGATGCGCGAAGACGACGATCATGTCCGCGCGGATCGCGCGCAACGGCATCTTCCGAACCAGGATCGCGTCTCCGTCGTTCAAGCTCGGATGCATGCTGCCGCCGGTGACGGTGATCATCACGAGCTGACGGCGTGCGACCCACACCGCTGCGCCGCTCAGCAGCGCCAGCGCGCTGATCAGCCCCGCTACCGCTGCCATCAGAACCGCCCCCGGCCGGGGGTCGCGTCCACTCGCCGCAGGTCCACGAGGTCGTCCATGAAGACAAGAAGTGCCACAGCCACCAGCGCCAGCAGCGTCACGGGCAGCAGGTCGACCCACGCCGGCGTCCGATCCGGCCCGGCGGCGGCCGCCAGGACTCCGGCGGCACAGACCGCCATCAGGAAGCCGTTGCGGTACAGGTGCCGTATTCCGAGACGGCCGGAGCGGAAACCGAAGCAATGGCAACGGGCACCGACCCCGGACCGTACGGTGCGGAGGATCGCCGCGCTGAACACCGCGAGCAGAGCCGACCCGACGACGAACCCGACAACTGCGGTGAAGCCACTGACCAAGAGGCCGACCACTGCAATTTCGACAACGCACACAGACGCTGCTGCGGCCCGGGTCAGAACCGCCGGAACCACACGCATTGCGGCGAGCTCAGACCGGAAGTCGGCGAACCGCGCCGGAGAACCGACCTTGCCGGCCGAAGAGATCAGGAATACCAGGCCGATAGTGAGGCGACAGCCGAATTCCAGGTAAACAAGTTCCATTCTTCAGCCCACCACCGCATCGGTTTCCTGATAACCCCTGGCCTGGAGTTCGAACATTCCCGCGTAGATTCCGGATCGGGCCATCAGGTCGGCGTGCGTGCCGGCCTCGGCAATCTGACCCTCATCGAGTACGGCGACGACATCCGCCGCCTTGGCCGTCGACAACCGGTGCGAGATCACCACCGTCGCCACCCCCTGCCACACGCCTCGTACGCGTTCCTGGATGTCCGCCTCGCTGACCGCGTCGAGGCCGGTGCTCGGCTCGTCGAGGATCAACAAGTGCCGCCGTCCGCGCAGGAAAGCCCTGGCCAGCGCCAGCCGTTGCCACTGGCCACCGGAGAGGATCACGCCGGTGGCGGCGTCGTCCGCCTCCGCCGCGCTCTTGAAGAGCCGGGTCAGCAGCGTGTCGTAGCTGCGGGGAAGGGCGCTGATCGCGTCGTCCATCCCGGACAGTCGCGCGGCGCCTCGAATGGCGGACAGGTCGTCCATCTGGTCGATGTCGCCGAGGCCGATGTTCTCCCGCGCGGTGAGGTCGTAGTGCATGGCGTCCTGGAACACGGCGCTTATCGCGCCGCGCAGTGCGGCCAGGTCCAGTTCCCGCAGGTCGACCCCGTCCCACAGGATCTGCCCCCGGCTCGGGTCGTAGAACCGGCACAGCAGCTTCACGAGGGTGCTCTTTCCAGTGCCGTTCCTGCCGACCAGAGCCACCGAAGCGCCCGCTGGGATCCACAGGTTGACCCCGCGCAGGATCCACGGATGAGACGGTGAGTAGCGGAACCAGACGTCCCGCAGCTCGATCCCCTCACGGAGCGTCGTGACCGAACGAGGTTGCACCGCGTGCGGCAGGTCCGGCTCGGCGGTGACGACCGACTGGAAGTGCTCGAAGGTCAGCAGGTCCTCGTACGTCCGCGCGAGGCTTCCGGAGAGCGCTATGACGGCGGCCTGGGCCGCGCCCACCGCCGCAATGTACAACGCCACGTCACCGATGGTGGCGACGCCGTTGATGGCGGACATCACGATCCACGCGAACCCCCCGCCGGTGCCGACGGCGCCGAGCACGCCGAGGCCGGTCAGCGTCAGCAACTCCCGGCGGTCCTGGGTGCCGTGGAGCGCGTTGATCTGTAGACGCTCGCGACGTACGCGGCTCTTCAGATAGTCACCGATCCCGTAGAGCCGCACCTCCTTCGCGGCGCCGATACTCGTGATCAGGCCGGCGAAGAAGATCTCCCGCCGCTCCAGCGGACCCAGGTCCCACAGCAGGGCCGCCCGGCGACGGGCCAGCATGAATTCCGCAGCCGCGGCCGGCGCTGCCGACAGGGCCAGGAACGCCGCCGTCACCGGACTGATGACGCCCACCGAGTAGAGCAACGCGGTGGTCGTCAGGACACCGCCGGCGATCGCGAGGATCCCGGACACCGCCCTGCTCGCCGTCTGGCCGGCCGTGGCCTGCGCGTACCGCAGCCGGTCCTGGAGTTCCGGACTCTCGAACCGGGCCAGGCCGGAGAAGCGGTTGACGGCCTGGTAGAGAACGTCCTGCGCGTACAGGCTGGACCGGTAGCCGCCCAGCTTGTCGAGGAAGGACTGAAGATGGGAGGCGACTCCCATCATCAGGCCAGCGACGACGAGACCGGCTGTCGCCCCCGCCGCGAGACCCGCGTCCCGACCTCCCACGCCGTCGACAACCGCCTTCGTCAGCCAGGCGATCGTCACCGGAAGAACGGCCTGCAGAAGGGCAGTAGCGGACTGTGCACCGAGGAGCGCGGGCCCGGCCCTCCACGCCAGGGACAGGACCGGGCCGATGCGCCGCAGGTTGGGCGAAATCCAGCTGCCCGACGTCGCTTCCATCACCGTCGCTCGACTTCCGTGTCGCAGATCAGTTCCCGGCCACGGCCGGAACAGGAAGGTCGATCTCCGCCAGTTTCGTACTGCTCTGTCGGATCGTCCCGGTCTCGTCGACCACGTAGAAGGCCGGGTACACCGAGCTGTCGAACGCCTTGATGACGTCTCGGGTGGCCGTCGGAACCACTGTGTCCACGAGTGCGGCGAGCTGGTCGCGCAACGCGTCCGCCTCCTCGCCGGAGCCGTTGACCACTCCGATGACCCGGTGTCCGGCGTACCGGCCCTGGCCGACCTCACTGATGAATTCCGGAAGGGCGATCTTGCAGCCCGCGCACCCTGGCATGAAGAACGCCACAAGCGTGGAGCCGGCCAGGGTGTCCCGGGCGAACGTTCCGCCGCCGAGGGTTGCCACAGCGATGTCGTCGATGCGGTGTTCCGGCTGCGTCAGGCCCTCCTTACTCCCGGAGCCCGACAGAATTTCGGTGTGCTCCCGCAGGCGCCGGATGATGCCCATCCCGAGAACAAGGTTGAAGAGGGAGATGACACTCAATATCAAGACCGTGATTAGTAACGTAGTCAGCATTATTGCTTCCGATCAGGATGAGCGCTGGGCACAAGCCGGTGGTGGGCGCACGGCCCACCACCGGCCGGTGATTACTTCGGGCCTCCGATGCACGTGAAGTCCCGGCAGTCGCCGCCGCAGACGCAGTACCCGTTCTTGTACGCCCACCGCGAGTAGGCCTCACACTTGCAGTCCCAGGCGGCAGCCGAGGCGGACGGCACGAAGCGCGACAGCGCCCGGTATCCGATGTTCTCGATCATTCGAATCATGTTCACCTCCCCGATTGGTTGTGAAAAAGCGGCGCAACGGATCCCGATTGGGGACCGCAGCCGCTTTCTGCCAACCCAGACTGGCAGCGCGGTCTTGCCAAGGTTTTTCCATCCGTATGCCAGAGGGCTTCCGCCACCGGCAGCTCACTCGCGCCCGCGCTCGTCGCAGGGGCCACGCGAGGTGGTGCGATGTGACTACTGTTCGCCCCACGACGACTGGTACTGCGTGCCGCACCTTCGCAGGAGGTTGACCGGTGGGTGCTCGACTACGGCGAATCGCGTTGCTACTGCTCGGCGCGGTGCTGCTGGGAACCGTCGGTCTCAGCGCCGGCTCGTGGTACGGGGGACGCGGCGCCACGCCCCTCAGCGACGACCAGGCGCAGACCATCGCGGCCGAACTGCTCCCGGAAGCCGAGCCCCCCGCCTCGATGTTCGCGCGCGGCTACCGGTACGGCGTCATCCTGGCGACCGACGATTTCGGATCCACTTACTCAGAGTTCCAGTACGGCGACCGTCCCGACTGCCAGCTCTCCGACCAGCTGCTACGCAACGCGGCGACCCGGGAGTGGCAGGGCAGCCGCCGGATACCCGACGCACCGTGTGACGGCTGGCGAGCCGAGCGGGAGGGCCTGACGGCCACGCTCACCCACCACGAGTACGGATCGAAGCTGACCATCGCACCGTCCGCACCGGACAGATACCTCGCCGCCACAGTCGCTGGCACCCTCCTCGGCGCCGCCGCAGGCGCGGCACTGTTCTGGCTGGTGATGCGGCGACGTTCACCCGTACCCGTGCTTGTCGGCACGCTCGTGACCGTCGGCCTGCTCCCGGGTCTCACCCTCACCTGGGCGGACCTCGCGGACGGGCTCGCCGAGCCGGTGTGGCCGATCTGGCAGTCGCTCGCTCCTCTGCTGGTGCCGCTCTGCCTCGTGCTCCTGCTGGTGGGCGCTGTTGTGCTCGCAAAGCGACGGAACGAGACGTCGACCCCGGACGAGGTGGGGACCGGCATCACCTGCCGTCGCCGCCCCGGGCTCAGAAGGAAGACCTTGCGGGCCCACCTGTGACAACGGCTTGCCGATGGGCCGCGCTGCCCTCGCGGTAGAACACGTAGCCGCCGTGGTGCAGGACGTCACCTTCGAAGCGGCCATCGGCGGTGGAGCCGGTGTCATCCCAATAGTCGATGTGGTCGCCGGTCACCTCGTACCGGCCGGTGTAGGCGCTGTCCCGCTGGCCACGTGCCTCGTCGTAGCGGCCGTTGGCCAACAACTCCTGCCGGATGTGGTTGTCGGCGGTCACCCACATCCCGACGTACCTGTGGGTGGCGGTGGTCTCGGTGGTCGGAGGCCGCCCCTCGGTGGGCCCTGGCATTGACGATGTCTCAGTCGCGCAGGCGGTGAGCGCCGCCGTCGCGACGATGCTGGCAACCGCCCCGGACACCCTGCGCTGCTCAACGCTGGACATGTCAGCCTCGCTGCCGGGTCGGACGGATGATGATTTCGTTGACGTCGACGTCCGCAGGCTGATCGACAGCGAACGAGATGGCCCGCGCGATGGCATCCGGCGAGATCGAGTTCTTGCGGTACTCCCTCATCGCCTCGCGGGCGACCGGATCGCTGATCGTCTCGGCCAACTCGGACTCGACGACGCCGGGCGTGATAGTGGTGACCCGCAGGCTCGGGTCAGCACGCGATCAACCAGATCCTCGGTGCGCACGAGCGAATCGACGTCCTCATCCACAACGCCGGTCACATGGTCACGGGGCCCACCGAGGCCTTCACGCCCGAGCAGCTCGCGGAGCTGTACGACGTGAACGTGCTGTCGACGCAGCGGGTCAACCGCGCCGCCCTGCCCAGCATGCGCAAGGCGCGGCAGGGCCTGGTTCTCTGGGTGTCCAGCACCAGCGTCAAGGGTGGCACCCCGCCCTACCTGGCCCCGTACTTCGCGGCCAAGGCCGCGATGGACTCTCTCGCTGTCAGCTACGCCGCCGAGCTGGCCCGCTGGGGAGTGGAGACCTCAATCGTCGTTCCTGGCGCGTTCACCCGCGGCACCAACCACTTCGCACACTCGGGTCGCCCGTCTGACAGCGCTGTCATCGCGGAGTACGACACCCAGTACGCCGGGCTGGTCGATCAGGTGGGCGAAAAGCTCGCCGCGCTGTTCCCCGAGGACGCCGAGGCGTACCTGGTCTCCGACGAGATCGCCCGCATCGTCGCACTGCCCGCCGGGAAGCGCCCGTACCGGGTCACCGTCGACCCGGCCGACGACGGTTCCGCTGAGGTATCGGAGGTCGCCGACCGGGTTCGGCACGATTTCCTCACCCGGCTGGGCCTCGCCGACCTGCTCACGGTGCACCCCGTCGACGCCTGACGCTGCCCTTCCCCCTCACCTCTCAGCGAGCCGGCCTGCAGGTGTAGAGCACTGAAGCGACGATGCGTCCGCTACGGATGCTGCGTGCCGGGATCTTGTTGTCCATTACGGCCTTGCTCTCGGCACGACAAGGGCGGCTGGTGCGTCGACTATTCGGTGCACCAGCCGCCCTTCGGCGTCTGCGAGCCGCCGGCCTTGGCTCTCATGTCGCCATTCAACATGAGCCGCCGCAATTGCTACGCCTGACAGGTGCGCTGTTGGCCGCGCCGGCTCGGGCAGCCAACGGGACAAGGCGACTGGTCCGAGCGGTGGCGTGCGCGGTCGGCGGCAGATTCGCGGCCTGTAATGGCCGGAACACGAGGCTGATGGGGTCAGTGTGGGTCAGCCGAGGCGACTGTCGGAAAGGCCCGGCGCACTTCCGCCAGGAACTCAGCCCGCCCAGCTGCGTAGGTGTTGACTGCCGCCCAGAGCGCCTCCAACGCAGCCTGCAACGGATCCGACTCGACAGCGGCCGGAAGCGCCGGCAGTGCCATCGCGACTGGGTCCACCGGGGCGTCGAGAGCTGTGCGGAGCGGGTCAGCCGGGCTCCGACCTGCCGGGCGCAGCGACAGCAGAACGAACCTGACGGCCGACGTGCCCAGGATGCGCGTCCGCAGCGCTGTCGGGTCAGCGAATTCGGCGGGTAGCGGCAGGCCCCGATCCAGCGCCGTCCACGCCGGCGTCAGCCAGTCGAGGTCGGCAATGCCGGCGACGGTGAAAGCTCGCCGCGCCGCCCAGATCGCGATCTGCCGCTGCGTGACGGCGTCAACTCCAGCCACCCCGTCGACAAGGTCCCGGTCCAGCAGGACGATGCCAAAGATGTTGCCGCGAACCCGCCGGAGCCGCTCACTCGGCGGGCGCCCGCCCCAGCGCCGCAACTCATCTCGCATGCGGTACTCCTGCTCGCGACGTTCCCGCTCCAGCCGCTTGAGCTTCTCCGCCTCGACCTGCTCCCACAGGGTCGGCGGGGGCGGCAACGCGCACGCCCAGGCGTGCCAGTAGGCGGCGGCGCCGCTGGTCTGGCGGAGGATCGCGTCGGTGCGCGTCACGCCGTCACCCGGGCCGCCGCCCGTTGTGCCCTCCGGCCACAAGCACAGCAGGTAGCGGTCCGGCCGTCGATCCAGGTAGGTGTGGCCGCCCTCGTCACGCTCGTCCGGGTCGAGCCCGCCGAACGGGTCGCGCCCTTCGTCCATGCCCGTGGCGCAGTACCGCACGCGGTAGGCCGGCTGCCGGGTGGTCTCCTGCCCTTCGGAGGCCAACGGCAGCCGGCCAAGTGAGCCTTCACCCCACGGGACCAGGTCGGCCACCGCCGCCCTCGGCAGAAACGACACCTCCACCACCTCCTCCCACTCCTCCGCTGCCGCCGGCGGCTCAACGTCGTGCAACTCGACGGTGAACCGGACCCGCCCGGAGTGCGTACCGGTCATCAGGAACAGCGCGCCCGGTTGGCCGGCCCCGCAGAGGCCGTTCGCCTGCCCGGCGAACGCCTCGTGCATGTCCGGCAGTTCACGACTCGTCACGTAGATCTGCCCGTAGTCGACCGGAGCCTTGCCGTCGAAGAGAACGCGCATCGACACATCCTGTCATCGACGAGCGAGCGCCCGCTGTCTCCACAAAGCGGCAATCACGCCGACGACCAACCGAATCGTCGGTGGCTGACCGGGCCGCCCTACTTCGGGGACTCCATGTCCACTTCCGGCCCCCGGCGGCCGTCAGCCAGGGTGCGTCACACCCCCGCAGACCGCCCTGGCGACCGGCCGTCCGTGGCTATCTTTGGGGCATGGACGGCACCAATCCACTCGGCGACTTCCTGCGCGCCCGGCGTGAAATGACAAGCCCCGAGGAGGTCAGCATCGTCTCCTCGGGCCGACGCCGGACGCCGGGTCTGCGGCGGGAGGAAGTCGCCCAACTGTCCGGGGTCAGCACCGACTACTACACCCGTCTGGAGCAGGGGCGGGAACAGCACCCGTCCGACCAGGTGCTGGACGCCCTGGCCCGCGCCCTCGGACTCGACCCCGAGGAGACGGCACACCTGCACCTGCTGACCAGGACCAGCCGCGCTCCCGTCCGCAGGGGGCGCCGCGAGACCGTCCGGCCGAGCCTGCTGCGCCTGATGGACGGCTGGCTGCACACCCCCGCACTGATCATCGACCGCAGAATGGACATGCTGGCCGGCAACCGGTTGGGGCGCGCCCTGTTCGCCAAGGCGTTCGAGGAAGACGAGCCCAACCTCGTCCGGTTCGTCTTCCTCAGCCCGGCAGCCCGCTCCTTCTACCCCCACTGGAAGCAGGTCGCGCAGTCCAGCCTCGGTGCGCTGCGCGCCGCCGCCGGCGACCTGCTTAACGACGCCCGACTCACCGACCTCGTCGGGGAGCTGTCCCTGAAGAGCCCCGAATTCCGCCAACTGTGGGCACGTCACGACGTACGGGGAAAGACCCACGAGGCCAAGGTGTTCCACCATCACGACGTCGGCGAGTTGACCCTCACCTACGACTCCCTCACCGTCGACGGATCGACGGGCCAGCAACTGATCGTCTACCAGGCCGAGGCAGGCAGCCGGTCGGCGCAGGCATTGGCGCTGCTGGGAACGGTGGCCGCCGAACTTCCCACCCCAGCACCGGTACGGCGCTAGGCCACCGAAAACGCATTGCCTGGGTTCCCGGACCTCGGGCAGCCTTCCACAATGATCAAAACCCTTGTGCTGACCGAGGACGACTGGAAGACCTGGCGGGAACTGCGGCTCGCCGCGCTGACCGATGCACCGTACGCCTTCGGCGCCCAACTTGCGGACTGGCAGGGCGACAACGACCGCGAGGACCGCTGGCGCGGCCGGCTGGCCATCCCCGGTTCGTACAACGTGGTGGCGATGCTCGACGGGCAGCCCGTCGGAATGGCCAGCGGAGTGCCGACCGATCAGGACGGCGTCGTCGAGCTGATCTCGATGTACGTGGCACCGGTGGGCCGTGGCCGGGGCGTCGGCGACCACCTCGTACATGCGGTCGAGCAGTGGGCCCGGCAGGTCGGCGCAGGGACGCTACGGCTGGGCGTGGTGCAGGACAACAAGCATGCCTGGGCGCTCTACCAGCGAACCGGCTTCCACGACGCCGGCGAACTCGGCAGCCACATGCCCGACGGCATCCGTCAGGAGCACATCATGGTCAAGCGCCTCGCCGCTTAGCGCCAGCCTCCGTTCGTCGGCGGCAGAGGCGCTCCATGTGGGAGACGGGCGGAAGCCCAGGCCGATGACCTGGGCTTCCGTACCGAGCCGGCTGACTTTTGTGGTGCCGGCGGGACTCAGTCGTTCGTGGACGCTGCTGGTCCCGTCGTGGCGTACCGGGCGGCGGTGGTGCGGACGGCCTCGTCGACTACCTGAGCGACGCGTTCGGCACTCACCTCCCAGCCCGGCACCAGGAGTGTCGGCCAGAAGACGTAGTTGGAGATCATGCCCAGGAACTGGGTGGCGGCGAGTTCCACATCCTCGACCCGCACCGTTCCCGCCTCGTGCTCAGCCTGGAGATAGCTGCGTACGGACTCGAAGTAAGGCATCTTTCCCTGCGAGAACTGCGCATGGGCCAGCTCAGGAAACCGCGGCAGCTCGGCGATGACGATCCTGAACAGGTCGGTCATCTGGGCACGGCCCAGCAGCTCGGCGTACCGGCGACCGATGATGCTCAGCCCGTCGACGACGTTGCCCGCTGGCGGAGGATCCTCCTCGCCGGCGGTCGACCAGGACGCGGTCACGATGGCGTCGAACAGGGCGGCTTTGCTCGGAAACTGCTTGAACAACGTGGCCCGCGAGACGCCCGAGCGCTCGGCGATCCGCGCCAGCGACGTCCGGTCGTAGCCCAACTCGAGAAACAGTGCGGTCGCGGCCGCCACGATCAGCTCGCGCTTCTCCTGGGCGACGCGCTGGTGATACGTCGTCACGACCCTGCTCATGGGCCGAGCATACGAGGTGAGTGGCTTGACTCACCACTCCCCCCGACCTAGCATCGGTGAATGGCGAGTCGACCGACTCACCACTGACCGCCGTTCATCACTGATGACCCTCGGTCAGTCACCCACGTACCGAAGGAACGTCTGATGCCTCGCTTCGACAACCAGACAGTGCTCGTGACCGGTGGGACCGGCGGCCAGGGCTCAAGCCACGTGCGCGCCTTCCACGCGGAGGGAGCGAACGTGGTGATCGGCGACATCGACGCCGAACGCGGCGCCGCTCTCGCCGACGAGCTCGGGACCCGCGCCCGCTTCGTCCGCCTTGACGTCACCGACGAGAGCTCGTGGTCCGCCGCTGTGCTGGCCGCCGAGAGCGCCTTCGGCGCCCTGAACGTGCTCGTCAACAACGCGGGCGTGCAAAACCCGCCGGCAACGATCGAAGACACGGAGCAGGCCACGTGGTCGCGCATCCTCACCATCAACCTCACCGGGACTTTCCTCGGCATCAAGGCCGCAGCCCCCGCTCTGCGCCGCGCGGCAGGGGGAGCAATCGTCAACATCGCCTCGACAATGGGCCTGGGCGGCACGGCCCACTACGCGCCGTACGTCGCCAGCAAGTGGGCCGTACGAGGCCTCACCCAGACGGCAGCACTCGAACTCGGCCGCGACCACATCCGGGTGAACACCATCCACCCCGGCGTGATCGCCACCCCCTTCATCCACGAACCGGCAGCCGGCGCAGCCACGGCAATCGCCGACTTCTACTCGCCCGAGCCGTTCGCCATCCCCCGGCTCGGAGAGCCCACCGACGTCAGCTGTCTCCTCCTGTTCCTCACCTCATCGGACGCCTCGTTCATCACCGGCTCGGAGTACGTCATCGACGGTGGACTCCTCCTCGGCCCCGCCCTTCAGGCCGCGACCGCATGAGCACCCCAGACACGACCGGGTCGAACGACACCACAGAGGACGCGTCTCTGTCCCACCTGCCCGATCACATCCGACGCGCCATCGAGATCACCCCCGCCGCCGGCACCAGCGAACGGATCATCGACATCACGACGCTCGGGCGCCGCACCGGCCGCGCACGCCGCATCGAGATCTTCTTCTACCGGGCTGCAGGCGCCACCTACCTGTGCAGCGGCGCCGGCGGCGCCGCTACCGACTGGCATGCGAACCTTCTCGCCAACCCCAACTTCACCGTCCACCTCAAGAACGGGATCCGCGCCGATCTGCCCGCACGGGCCACGCCTGTCACCAACCCAGCGGAACGTCAGGCCGTGCTGGCGGAGATCGTCGCGGACCTCAATCAACCCCACGACCCCGGAACGATCAGGCCGACCCGGCTCGAAGACTGGGCCGACAGCCGGCTGATGCGCATCAGCTTCCGCCATCGGCCGTGATCGCCTGCGGCGTCGACCCACGCTTGGCGGCGGGTTATGCGTAAGGGGCGACTGCGAGCGTCACCCGCTGTGGCCCCGTCCGTGGAATGATCACTGGCCGTGCGCCCCTCGCGTGTCCTGCTGATGGTGTCCGCCGCGGCCGCCGCACTGTCGGTGCTCGCGGAGCTGGTCTCCGCCGGGAGGCCGGCAATGCAGTTTGGTCTCGCCTCATCGGCCGCGCTGGTCGGGTACGTGCTGCTCGCCGGCCCGGCAGTGCCGCGCGTACGGCTGGCGCTGGTTGCCGGCATCGGGCTATTCGCGGTGTTCATGGCCGTGGAGCTCTGGTGGCTCCCGAGGCAGCCGGGTGATGTCCTCTGGATGACCCCCTTCTACGCGCCGCTGGACGGTAGTGGCGCGTCCATGGGACCGGTCGAGAACCCGCCGACCATGCTGGATCAGTGGCGGCAGATGATCGATCATGAGCGGTTCAGCGCCGTCGGGCTGCTACTCGGGGTGCTCTGCCTCGCGGTGGCGGTGATTGCCCTGCCAGTTCGACAGCAACCAATGTCCACGGAGTTCGCCGGAATCGTCGCCGTGCTGCAGCTCGCCGTGGTCGGTGCGAACGTCTGGTCCCGGGTCGACGGAGCCCCGCTGCGCGGCCTGCTCGGGGCGGGATGGGCGGCCTTGCTGGCGGCCCTGATGGCGACGGGGGTGGTGGCTCTGTCAGGTGCGCGCGTTGACCGGGCTGCGCTCGTGCCGCTCGGGGCGCTGCTGGTCGCGGTGTCGACTGCCGTCGCCTTCGAAGACCTCAGCAGCACCTGGTTGACCTGGTGGAAGTTCTCGAACGGCAGTGACGACGTCGTGGCCGATGCCGCCATCGCCGTGTCGGTGGCCGGCCCGACGGACGTATCGGCGGCAAGCTCGTTGGATGTGTCGGCAGCGGTGCGAACCGCCGTGGCGCTCGCCGGGCCCGCGCTGCTCGCGGTCGGCTCCCTTACCGCTTCCCGCGACACCGATCGGACCTAGCCGCGATCCCGCATCTGGCTCCGAACTGTCAGCTTGGGAATCTCACAAGATCTCCCAGGGTGACAAGGTGGAGCGCCCTACCGAACGACCTTGTCACCCTGGCCCTGGCCTGCTCGGCTCTGCCTGGGTCGGTGGCTGGCGGGATGGCATCCCACTACCCACGAACCGGAACCGTTCGGCAACCTCATCCCGGAGTCGTCCAGCCCCCGCCGGAGGCATGCCTTTCATTGGCCGGCGCGCCGGCCAATGCCGGCGCTTGCGCCGCCAGCAGGCCGAGCGCGGCCGGCGCGGCTTGCTGGCGGGCTGCCTTGATTCAGAAAGCTCAACGCATGCCGACGGGCGCCGAGCTCTCGGACTCCACGCATATCATCCCGCAATGGCTCCCAGGACCTTGTTGGCACGCGGTGGATTAACCTATGTCGATCGCCGTGACTTCACCCGCGGCGATTCACCACGTGTCGTCAAGCGGATGCGCTGGCCGTCGGTATGCCTCTGGGTCGAGGACAGCAAGTTGACTTTCTCGTCGCGCGCCGGCTCCGACGTGCTGCAACACGCTGAGGTAACCGCCCTGCCATACGGACCGGTCTTGGGCGGGCATTGGGCCATTGCACTCGCAGTGTCCTTCGGGACCGCAGAACGTGATCACGTTCTGCTCTTCTGGACGCCTCGTGCGCGAGCAGTCCTTCGGCAACTGGCTCGGCTCGGGTGGGATGCCGACCCCCGCGCAGACGACTTCGTCACGTAGCCGAACACGCCCGAGTGCACGCACCTCGGCGCGGTCGCCAACGTGGAGGCCGCCGTGCAGATCGTCCTCTGAGCTACCGGGGGATGCTCAGGCGCCTAACCTCAGCTTGGGAATCAGGTTGAGTCGCGGCCCCCGGTCCTGGTGCCGGCTGGTCGTGGATGCTCGGGCGACCCGGCCCTGCGCTGCGACGCACCGCCGCTGGCCGATGTTGACCGTTGTATCGGGCACGGATCGGGCACGGATCGGACACGGACTCAGGTGAAGCTGAGGCGCTTGAATCTCTAAGCCGCGAGACCATGGCAGATACACCCAAAGTGGACCGGCCCGGCCTTCTGGCCTGGCTTGGGGTCCTCGGTGTCTCCCAACCTTTCGCATGCGTCTTCACGGTTGTGCCGGATCTGCGCCCGATGATCTTTAATTACCCGCTTACGACGACGGCTGACGGTGAGCGCCGCCAGGAGCTGTGCACGCTTGGCCTCGAAGTGGCCCAAGGCCTCTTCCCAGCGCTCAGCCGACTCTTCCCCCGGCTGACTCGGGCGCGCCCGCCGCTGCGGCGGGCGCATTGAGACGCCCCGCGTGATTAATCACTGCTGAGCAAAGAAGTACGACACAAGGTGTCAGGTTTTTGATCGAACATGGTTCACCGGTCGGCGTCGGTGGTGGACGTGAACCGGCCTTACGAATAGATAAGGACCTCGATGCGCGAAACGTCGGAAGATCTCAAAGAGCTCCAGAGCCTCCTGGACTCCTCTCTGTCCCGCTCCACCTCGCATCTTCGCTCAATCATCACTGAGCGCACCCTGACCGCGGAGCAGCTCACCCAGGTACTCACCGGCATGTGCACCCTTGCCCTTTCCACCGTGACGGCGAAGGGCGAGCCGCGGATCAGCGGCGTGGACGGGCATTTCCTACACGGCAAGTGGCATTTCGGGACGGCGCCCAGCGCCGCCAAGGCCCGCCACCTCGTCGCCCGGCCGGCCGCCAGCGTCGCGCACATGCGTGGCGAGGACTTGGGCGTTTTCACGCACGGTACGGTCGAGATCCTCAACCCTCAGGACAGTGAGGCTGCCGCGGACTGGCCAGACCTGCTCAACTACTTCAAGGACTTCTACGGCGACGACGCCTTCGACTGGGACAACGACGTGGTCTACTACCGGCTACACCCGCACTGGATGACCGTCTACGCCCCAGACGTCGACAAGCTCATCGCCAAGTGACCCCAGGCTAGCTAGTGCTCTGACCACGAACGTTCACGGTGTTGGATGACACGCCGTGGGGCCTGTCGGCTGGGCGGCGTCGGGGC
>NZ_JBNCKU010000002.1:0-371777 GCF_049841715.1 Micromonospora sp. DT41
CCGCCACGTCGTTCCAGGCCACCGTCACTATCGCCGCGTTACTCCAATGGTTGTGAACCTTTGAAGACACTGCCTAGCGACGGCGGCCAGCGCCGTTTGCCGGCACCGGCGACGGTGGCCCGCGCTGGCAGCGTCCTTTGCCGGCACCGCCTGCGCTGGCAGCGCTGTTTGCCGGCACCGGCCGTGGGTAACCGCCGGGCGTGACCGACAGCGCGGGCGGCAGCGGGTTTCCGCACTTCATCGACGCGGTGTCCCGACGGTCCGGCCTGCCGACCGAGCAGGCCGCCGCCCTCGCCCGCGCCGTACTCCAGACGATGGCCGAACGCGTCACCGGCGGTGTGCCCGACGACCTGGTCGGGCACCTTCCGGACCAGGTGGACGGCTATCTGAACGACTTCGCGCCGCCCCCGCCGTCGGATGTGTCGCGCCCCCCCTCTGACGTGCCGGGCCCGTCCTCGGATCTGCCCGGCTTGCCTTCGGATCTGGCTGGCCTGCCCTCGGATGAGGTCGGGTTGGCCAACGGCCCGGCCGGTGGTGTCGACGGGGCGGGTGCCGGCGTCGACGGGTTCGACTCCGGCGTGGGTCTCGAAGTCGGTGGGCCTGCTGTGCCCCCGCCTCAGGTGGACGCCGGACCGGCGGAGTTCCTCCGCCGGGTGGGTCAGCGCGCCGGGGTGGACCCGGCTACCGCACGGGCCGGCACCGGGGCGGTCTTCGCGACCCTGCGCGAGACGGTGACCGTACGGGAGTTCCGCGACATGGTGGCACGACTGCCAGGCGATGGCGACGCCACGACCGGCCCGCCCACTCTGCCCGACATCTGACGCCCTGGGCTCGCGGGTAGATCCACTCGGGTTCCTTGAAATCGCGGTATCCAAGGCCCTTGGATACCGCGATTTCCAAGAAGCCGAGTGGATCGTGGACGGCGAACGCCGTCAGGCGCCGGATAGGTCCTCGGGCTCGGCGACCCAGGCGGAAAAGACCGGCACCCCGTGCCACGACGAGCCCCCGGCGCCGCCCGCTCGGGTGTCGGTGGCTACGGCCACCACGGCGTAGGGGTGGCCGAAGCGCAGCTCGGCGATGCGTGCCACGCCCTCCGGCGGAAGACTCACCGTCCCGAACATGCCGGTCACCGCCGCAGCCTCGAAGCCGTACCGGTCGTAGCGGGCCATCGCCACCTGCCGCGCCTCGAAGCCCCGCACTGGCTGGCCCAGCGCTCGTGCCAGCGCCGCCGTGGCGGCCGGGAAGCCCAGCGACTCGGGGGTCAGGTCATGGTCGCTGCGGGCCGACCAGCAGGGAAGCACCGCGCTGTGCCGCTCTTCGCGGCCGTCGCGGGCCCGGGTCCGTACCTGCTCCTCCCGAATCGTCCACAGGGGAGTATCGCCGAGCGGGAGGTCGAACAGGGACCGCCGTCCGTCCGGTTCGGCGCCGTCTACCAGGCCGGCGCTGAGGTGGTACGCGGCGGCCAGCACGTCGGCCGGCGGCACCTCCGGCGCGGCGGCGACTGAGAGCACCACGAGCCCCGCCCCGTCGGCTGTCTGCGCCGGGGCGGCATGCATGACCACGTCACCGGCCCGCGCGGTCGTCACGATTGCGCACCGGTGGCCGTGCCCCGGGCTGCGCAGGACTCGGCGCAGGTCACATGCCCAGACGCTGCCGGGGCCGAGCGTACGGGCGTCGGCTACCTCGAACGGCTCGGCCCACGAGATCCGCGTGGCGAGAGCACTGGCGAGGGCGAAGACAACGTCCGGGCTGACCTTCAGCGGGAAGGTCTCGATCAGCCCGTCGGTGTGCTCGCGCGCCCACGCGTCCAGCCCAGCCTGATCGGGTAGCGCACCCACCTCGGTCGTCGCGGGCAACGCCGCCCGCCACCCGGCCGTACCGTCGAGGTTCTGACCCGGTCGGTGCCACAGCGCCGTTGCGGACGCGACCAGCGGATGCGGCGTGTCCAGCAGCGCGCGGGCGACCCCCGCCGCGGTGAGCAGGTCCGTGCCCAGAGCCGCCGCCAGCCGATCGGCTGCCGCCTCAGATCCGGCCGTCGAGTCGGAACTAACCGCCGGGTAAGAGCCACCTGCCGGGTCGGGGCTGCTCGTTCGGTCGGAGCTCACCGCCGGGTCGGGGTTGGCCGCTGCCGCGCTGAGGGCGAGCAGCAGCCAGGCGCCGAGCGGGGAGGCGACGTGGTGCCGGTCGCCGATCGTGGTGTGCAGCCGCTCGGCGTACGCGGACAGCGGCCCGTGCAGGTCGGTCGTCATGCCCCCACTCTGCCTGCCGCGCTCCGGTCCGGCATCCTCACCGGCGGTCGGGTCACGACCACAGCTCGAACGGCTCGTCGATGCTCTCGCCGGCCAGAAACGGCGTGATCAGCTCAGGGAGCCGGCCGGGGTAGAACCGCCTGGAGCTGGCAACGACCTCCGGCAGCGGCCACCATCGGAAGCCGAAGTAGTCCTCCCGCTCGTAGTCGAGCCGGTGTGCCTCGTCCACGTCCGGCCCCGGCCCGGCCAGCCGCACCGCGACGACCACCTCGTCCTGGACGTGACGCAGCTGTCGGTGCAGGAAACTCGCTCGCCGTCGCCAGGTCGGTGCACCCACCTGGTCGCCGGTGACCACGATGCCGGTCTCCTCGCGCAGTTCTCGGACGGCGGTGTCGCGGTACGTCTCGCCGGGGTCCATGCCGCCGCCGGGCAGCTCCCACCAGGTGCCCAACCGTGGATGGTCCGGGTCGCGGGTGTGAAACAACAACACCCGGTCGTCGGCGTCACAGACCACCACACGTACCGCGCGCCGCTCCCACACCGGCAGGTCGTCGGGCACGTCGCTCATCGGGCCAGTCTGCCGCAGCACCGGCTCCGGGCGCTCGGACCGGGGCCGGTAGGCTGCCCGCCGTGGCTGGTCTGTTGAGGAACGTGGCGCAACGCATCTCCCGGGTCGGCGCGGCGATCCCGTCGCCCCGACGGTCCGGGCCGGCTCCCGCACGGGTGGCCCGTCCCCGGCAGGTCAGCGCGTTGCAGCGGCGGGAGCTGACGTACGCCCCCGAGCAGGACGGCCACGCCGACCCGGGGGAGATCGTCTGGACCTGGGTGCCGTACGAGGACGACCCTCGTCAGGGCAAGGACCGTCCGGTGCTGGTGGTGGGACGGCACAGCAGGACCCTGTTCGGGCTGATGTTGTCCAGCCAGAGCGACCGGGACGGGCAGCGGCACTGGTTCGCGCTCGGCCCGGGCGAGTGGGACCGGGACAACCGGCCCAGTTGGGTCCGGCTGGACCGGGTGCTCACCATGCGCGAGGACAGCATCCGCCGGGAGGGCGCCGTGCTGGACCGGCCCCGGTTCGACCGGGTCGGGCAGGCGCTGCGCGCCGGCTACGGCTGGCGCTGACCGTACGCCGGTAAAGGTCGACCCCGGTAAAGACCAACCGCAGTAAAGACCGAC
This sequence comes from Micromonospora sp. DT41, assembly GCF_049841715.1. Classification (NCBI taxonomy): domain Bacteria; kingdom Bacillati; phylum Actinomycetota; class Actinomycetes; order Micromonosporales; family Micromonosporaceae; genus Micromonospora; species Micromonospora sp. DT41. The sequence continues at coordinate 3,426 of NZ_JBNCKU010000002.1, forward strand.
CCCGGTACAGCCGCCGGCTTGAGCGTCCAGGCGCGGGTACGGTCAGCGCTCCACGAGGCGGGTACGGTCGGTGAGTTGGTGGGCCGGGCGGGCGCCGGAGAGGCTCTTCGCCTGGTACATGGCCGCGTCGGCGCGGCTGAGCGCCTCGGTGAGCTGGGCGGGGCCGGTCACCGGGGCGAGCCCGACGGAGGCTGTGACCCGGACGCTGCTGCATCCGCTGAGCCGGATCGGTGCGGCGACGGTTTCGCTGAGCCGGCGGGTGGCGTGCTCGATCCAGCGCCGGTCGACGGTCGGGCTGGCGAGCAGGCCGGCGAACTCGTCACCGCCGAGGCGGGCGACGAGGTTGTCCCCGGCGAAGCCGGCCAGGCGGTCGGCGACGCTGATCAGCACCTGGTCGCCGGCGGCGTGCCCGTACCGGTCGTTGATCTGCTTGAAGTCGTCGAGGTCGAGCACGATGGCGATCAGCGGCTGGCCGGCGGCGTCGGTGAGGAGCGCGGCAGCGAGGCGGTAGAAGGCACGCCGGTTGGGCAGCCCGGTGAGTGGGTCGTGGCTGGCGGCGTGCCGTTCGGCGGCGAGCTCGGCCTGGAGGTGCTCGATCTCGGCCTCGGCGCGCAGCGCCCGTCGGCGCAGTTGCCAGGAGGACAGCAGCGCTCCCGCCGCACAGATGCCGGAGGCGACGCTCATCGGATCCGGCACGAGACCTCCCATCGCCGCGACCGCCTCCAGCCTCGGTCGACGCGGCGCGGGTGCCGCGTCGGGCCCATTTCTCCCCGTTGGTGCCCACAGTGGGGTCACTCAAAGTGAACGGATAAGCACCGTTCACGTGCGTTATCATGCTCGCCGTCCGGTGCAGATGCAATAGCAGATGCACGTGCATACGTCCGATGTCGATACCGCACCCTCGCCGTCAACCGCTCCTCCCACGGGCACCGGCGGGCTCGTGAGCAGAAAGACGCCTCCCATGCAGCAGCCACCCAATGGCGTTCCGATCCATCAGTTGCCCCCGCTGAGCTGGCTGAAGAGCCGTCGCAGCAACCCCAGCGGCAACTGCGTCGAAATCGCCGAACTGCCCGGGGGAGCAGGCATCGCCGTCCGCAACTCCCGGCACCCGGAGGGACCGGCGCTGATCTACACAGTGGACGAGATCGCCGCCTTCGTACTCGGCGCCCGCGACGGCGACTTCGATCATCTGATCAACTGAGCGCTCCGACAGGCCGGTCCCGGGAACGGGACTGATTCACCGCTCCGGAGGAGTTCATCTCACCGACGGTCCATGGCATGCTTACACGTCGGCCGGGCCGGATGCCCGACCAAGTGGTCGGTATACCGGAGGCCCGCACGTGACGATGGTTCCCGCCGAGGGCGGCCCGACAACGGGGCCGACAGTGCTGCGCATGTTGCTCGGTGCCCAACTGCGCCGGCTGCGGGAGGCCAGCGGGGTGACCCGCGAAGGCGCCGGCTGGGAGATCCGCTCGTCCGAGTCGAAGATCAGTCGGATGGAGCTGGGTCGCGTTGGTTTCAAGGAACGCGACGTGGCCGACCTGCTCACCCTGTACGGCGTCACCGACGGGCAGGAGCGTGAGTCGCTGCTCAAACTCGCCCGGGACGCCAACAGTCCAGGGTGGTGGCACCGCTACGGCGATGTCCTGCCCAGCTGGTTCCAGTCCTACCTGGGGCTGGAGGCTGCGGCGGCGCTGATCCGCAGCTACGAGGTGCAGTTCGTGCCCGGCCTGCTGCAAACTCCGGAGTACGCCCGCGCGGTCGTCCTGCTCGGGCACAGCGCGGCGGACGTGGCCGAAATCGATCGCCGGGTGGCGTTGCGGATGCAGCGCCAGCAACTGCTGCGCCGCGATCGTCCGCCGCAGCTCTGGGTAGTGGTGGACGAGGCGGCGCTACGCCGGCCGATCGGTGGCGTCGAGGTGATGCGTGGGCAGCTCGAGGCGCTCATCGAGGCGACCAGGTCGCCCCACATCCGACTCCAGGTCATCCCGTTCGCGGCCGGCGGCCACGCGGCGGCCGGCGGCGCCTTCACCATCCTGCGCTTCGGCGACCAGGAGCTGCCCGACATCGTCTACATCGAACAGCTCACCAGCGCCCTCTACCTGGACAAGCGCGACGACCTCGACTACTACGCCGTCGCCATGGAACGGCTCTGTGTGGAGGCCGAACCGCCGGAGCGCACTCCGGAAATCCTCGGCCGGCTGCTGAAGGAGGCCTACCCGCACTGACGCGTGCCCGTGTCGTCGTAGCGGGCTCGGGCCTCGTGCACCTCGGCGATGTGCGTTTCTGCCCACGCCTTGATGGCCCGTTGCACGGGCAGCAGGCTCTCGCCCAGCGGCGTCAGCTGGTAGTCGACCCGGGCCGGCACGCCAGCGGTCACCGTCCGGCTCACCAGGCCCTCGCGCTCCAGTTTGCGCAGAGTCTGGGTGAGCATCTTCTGACTGGCCCCGGCGACGGTACGGGCCAGCTCACTGTGCCGTAGCGGCCCGTCGGCAAGTGCGCTCACCACGAGGGTCAGCCACTTGTCGCTGAGCGTCGCCAGCACCTCGTGACCGGGGCATTCGGCCAGGAAGGCGTTGTAGCGACGCCGTTCCCGCTCGCGTCGTTCGTCGGCGGTCATGGTGGCCATGGCGTACCTCCCGGTGCCCAGGGCACCCGAAGGTGCCTCCTTCCCGCCGGAGACTAGCGCTCCTAGCGTCGCCGGTATGAGAGCTGTGATCGTCCGCCGGTTCGGCGGCCCCGAGGTCCTCCAGATCGCCGACGTGCCCCGACCGGAGCCGGGGGTCGGCCAACTGCGGGTACGCGTCGCCGCCGCCGCGGTGAACCGGATCGACCTGTCCACCCGCAGTGGAGCGTTGAGCGCGGCGGGCCTGCTGCCACCGCTGCCGGTCGTGGCGCTGGGCTGGGACGTCGCGGGGGAGGTGGACGCGATCGGTGCGGAGGTGCGGCGGTTCGCTGTGGGTGACGCGGTGATCGGGCTGCGGGACGTCCTCTCCGCGCCGGGTGCCCAGGCCGAGTGGGTGGTGCTGGACGAGGACGCGGTCGCGGCAGCCCCGCGTACCGTCGCCGCGGAGGTGGCGGCGACGCTGCCGCTCATCGGTCTCACAGCGGCGCGGTCACTCGCCCTCACGGGACTGGACGCCGGGCGGACGCTGCTGGTCACCGGGGCGGCCGGCGGGGTGGGTGGTCTGCTACTCGAACTGGCGGCGCTGCGCGGTGTGCGGACCGTAGCGGTGGCCGACCCACGGGACGAGGAGTTGGTACGCGGGCTGGGCGCCGACTGGTTCGTGCCGCGTACGGACCGGTTGGGCGCGGCGGTGCGCGCAGTGGTTCCAGGTGGGGTGGACGCGGTGGTCGACGCCGCGGTCGTCGGCGTCGCGGCGCACGAGGCGCTGCGGGGCGGGGGAACGTTCGTGGCGCTGGTGGCGCCGTTCGCCCCACCGCCGTTGCGGGCCACCCGGGTCGTCGTTCAGGAGGTCTGCGCCGACGGCGCCCGGTTGGCGGAGTTGTCAGCGCTTGTCGACAGCGGCCAGTTGAGCCTGCGACTGGCCGACCGGTTGCCGCTGGCCGAGGTGGCGGCGGCGCACGAGCGGCTGGCCGCCGGAGGTCTGCGGGGGCGTCTGGTGCTGGTGCCCTGAAGGGTCGCTATTGACCGACGCCGACGTGTCACGCTAATCTCTGGATCGATACAGTTCTGAATCGATCCAGAGGGGTGCCGGGTGAGGCCAACACTGCAAGCCGTCGCGGAGGCCGTGGGTGTCTCCCGCAGCACGGTGTCCAACGCCTACAGCCGCCCCGACCAGCTCTCCGCCGCCCTGCGCGAGCGGATCCTCGACGCCGCCCGGCAGCTCGGCTACCCCGGTCCCAACCCCACCGCCCGCTCCCTGCGTCGCGGCTTCGTCGGCTCGATCGGGGTGCTGTTCACCTCGCAACTGTCGTACGCCTTCACCGACCCCTTCGCGGTCCGCTTCCTCGCCGGGGTCGGCAGCGCCGCCGAACGGCACGGCACCAGCATGCTGCTGGTGCCGCTGCCGCCTGCCCAGACCGACGCCCGGCGGGCGGTGGAGAACGCCGCCGTCGACGGCTTCTGCGTCTACTGCGCCGCCGACGAGGAATGGGCGCTGGACGTGATCCGGGAGCGTGGCCTGCCGTTCGTCACCACCGCGGCCCGCGAGGACGCCGGCCCCGACGACCGGTTCGTCGGCATCGACGAGCGCGCGGCGGCCTACCGCATCGCCGCGCACGTGGCCGGCCTCGGCCACCGCCGGGTCGCCCTGCTCGCCGACGCCGTGCTGCCCGACGCGTCGACCGGCCCGGTCACCCTGGCCGGGGCGGACGAGGTGTGGCATCCGACCACCCGCGACCGGCTTGCCGGCTTCGCCGACGCGTTCGCCGAGGTCGGCGTCGGCTGGGGCGAGTTGACACTGGTCAGCGCTGCGGGCAACAGCCGGGCCGCAGGAGTCGCCGCCGTCGCCGGGCTGTTCGACGGGCCCGCGCCGCCGACAGCCGTGCTGGCCGGCTCGGACGTGCTCGCCCTGGGCGTGCTCGACGCGCTGGCCCAGCGGCCGGGTGGCACCGACCCGCCGGTCTCGGTGACCGGTTTCGACGACGTTCCCGAGGCCGCGACCGCCGGCCTCACCACCGTCCGGCAACCGGCCGAGGAGAAGGGCCGGATCGCCGCCGAACTGCTGCTCGACCCACCCACGGACCCCGCAGCCGGTCACGTGCTGCTGCCCACCGCACTCATCGTCCGGTCCTCCACCGGACCTGTCCCGAGGAGTTGATCATGGAATTCCCGACCGGATACGTCACCGCTCTCGACGCCATGAGCCGACACGTCAACTCGGCCCGACCGGACGCCCCCGTCCAGGCCGAGCGGACCCGCCGGGCGCTGCTCGCGCCGACCCGGCAGGCCGCTGCCGGTGCCCTGCACCGGCTCGCCGACCGGATCCAGCCGCGACCGGTGCCGTCCACCCCACGCTGCTCCTGACCTGCCCGCAAGGCCCGGTGCCACCCGCACAACACCCCATTTCGGTACGCCGGGAACGGGCGGGTCGGCACCGGGCGGCGCGGGTGGTCGAGTGGGGAAGGGCCAGGCAGACTGGTGAGGCCATGTCACAGTTCACGCCCGCACTCCGCCTCCACGACCGCTACGTGCTGCACGAGCGGATCGGCCTCGGCGGCATGTCCGAGGTGTGGCGGGCCGACGACGAGGTGCTCGGCCGGCCCGTCGCGGTCAAGGTGCTCGCCGGGCAGCTCGCCGCCGACCCGCACCTGATGGCCACGATCCGGCGCGAGGCCCGCGCGGCCGCCCGGCTCACCCACCCGCACGTGACCCAGGTGTACGACTACGCCGAGGCGACACTGGCCGGCGGAGTCGTCGTGCCGTACCTGGTCATGGAGTTGGTCGACGGGCACAACCTTGCCGATCGCCTGCGGTCCGGGCCGATGCCCTGGCCGGAGGCGGTCCGGGTGGCCGGGCAGATCGCCGCCGCGCTGGCCGCGGCGCACCGCATCGGCGTGGTGCACCGTGACGTCAAACCGGGCAACGTCATGCTCACCGACACCGGCGCCAAGGTGCTCGACTTCGGCATCGCCGCGCTCGGCGGCCTCGACAGCCGCTCCGGCGAACCGCTGATGGGCACCCCTGCCTACTTCGCCCCCGAGCGCCTCGCCGCCGGCCCGCCCGACCCGGCCAGCGACGTGTACGCCCTCGGCGCGCTGCTCTACCGCCTGCTCACCGGCCAGGCACCGCTGCCCGTGCAGAGCTGGGAGGACGCCCTCAAGGTGCACCGGCAGCGCACGCCGGTGCCGCCGCTGCGGGTGCCCGGCCTGCCCGCCGACATCGCCGAGCTCACCCTCACCTGCCTCGCCACCGACCCGGCCCACCGCCCGAGCGCCGCGCGTCTCGCTCGCCGGTTCGGCACCACCCAGCCGGTCGAGCCGGAGATGCTGGGCTTCCCGCACCCGGCGGCAGCGCATCCGCCCACCGAAATGGTGCGCCTCCCGTCGCCGGCTCCGGCCGCGGGCAACCGACCCACCGAGATGTCGCACGTCCCGTCGTCGACCCAGGCAGTCCACCCGCCCACGCTCATCGACCGCTCGGCGACCCCACCGTCCCTCGCACCGTCGGGCGCCGCACCGTCGGGCGCCGCACCCCGTCGGCGTCGCTCCCGCCGGCCGCTCGCCGTGCTGACCGCCGCTGGCCTCGCGGCAGTGGTCGGACTCGGCGCGCTGCTCACCCAGGGCCCCGACTCGCCCGAGTCACCCGATACCTCGCAGCTCGCCGCCCCGTCGGTGACCAACTCCCCGGCGTCCTCGCCCACCACACAGTCGCCGAGGCCGACGTCACCGGCCGCACCGCCGCCCACCAGCAGCCCGCCGACCCCGAGCCCGACTCCGACCCGGACCTTCGGCCAGCAGGTGCCGGTCAGCCTGTGGCAGGTCACCGGCGAATTCGCGTCGGTGCTCGCCCAGGCGCAGGCGCGCGGCGACATCGACCGCAAGACCGCCGAGGACCTGCGCGATGAGCTCGACGACCTCAACCGCCGGCCACGCGACCGCGCGCGTAACATCGCCGACCTGCGGGAACGCATCGCGAAGCTGGTCGAGCGGCGCGAGATGCCGGCGCGCACAGCCGCCCAGCTCGACGCCCTGCTCACCCGGGCCGACACGTCCGGCACGGGCCGGATCAGCGACTGACGCGGGAGCTGCGCGCTGCTTGGCCGGGCGCTGCCGGGAGCGTGATCCAATAGCGGCGCGCGAGGCCGAGGCCGGTGTCCGGGCCACACTCAAGGACGCCGCCCTGCCGTTCGATCGTCCTGGCCGACGCGAGATTGTCGGCCACGCAGACGACCAGAACACGATCCAGGCCGAGCCGCCGAGCCTCGTCCAGCATCCGACCCAATGCCCAGGTCGCCACACCTCGGCGTCGCGCGGACGGCCGGATGCCGTAACCGATGTGGCCGGCGACCCGCAGCAGGAAGTCGTTGAGCTCGTGCCGCAGCGCGATCCCACCGAGGACCCGGCCGTCCTCGACGATCCACCGGTACGTGCACCGCACCTGGCCCTCGTCCAGCGGCGTCGCCGGATCTGACTGGTCGGTCAGCCGCGCCACCCAGGCCGCGAACCCGTCGGGGGTGCGTACCTCATCCGTCGGCCGTAACCCGAACCCATCCTCGTGGAGGCCGGCACCCCATTCGTCATGCGCGTCGAGCCACGCCCCGCGTAGGCCTACGGTGGGCGCGACCAGCTCGGGCATGCGGCGATCGTAGTCGGCGCCTCACTCGCTCAGGATCTGCTCACGGAGGATCTCCGCGTGCCCGCAGTGCTGCGCCAACTCCCGCAACACGTGCAGATAGACCCAGCGCAGCGGCAGCGGACCGCGTCGGTTGCCGCGCAGCACATCGTCCAGACCCAGGGTGGCCGCCGCCCGGCGCGACGCCTCGCACGCCTCGCGGTGTGCCCGCTGGATGCTGGCGATGGTGTCACCGTCGTCGAGGATGAATGACTCGTCCGGCGTCGCCGGGATGCCGATCTCGGCGCGGGACCGGCACGTGACGGCCTCGTCGAACCACACCTTCTCCACGAACGTGACGTGCTTGACGAGGCCGAGCAGCGTCGTGCGGGACGGCACCAACGATCGGCGCGCCTGCTCCTCGGTCAACCCGTCCAGACAGCCGTTGAGCGCACGGCGGTGCTCGTCGATGAACGCCTCGAACTGCTCCTGTGCGGAAGCGCTGACCACGTCGGCGGCGAAGGTCCCCGGAAAAGACGTCATGACCGAAGCCTAGGACCACGGCCGCGACGGCACTCACCCGAAGGAGACCAGGGCGCCGCGCTCGTCGAAGCGGGCCGTGCCCGCCCACGCGATCTCCCAACGGTTGCCCTCGGGATCGGCGATGTAGGCCGAACGCCCACCCCAGGGCCGGTCGGTGGGCTCGGCGACCACAGTCGCACCCGCCGCAACCGCCGCGGTGAAGGCCGTGTCGACCTCGGCCCGGCTGTCGACGTTGCAGGCCAGGGTCACGCCGGACCAGCCACCGGCCGGACCAGCCACGCCGGGTGCCGCCTCGGCGGCCAACTCCGGCAGCGGAAAGAGCGCGAACAGAACGCCGCCGAGCAGGAACGCCGACCAACTGTCGTCGCTGCCCGGCGACTCGGGCCAGCCCAACGAGCGGTAGAACGCCCGCAACCGGCCCACGTCGCGCGCGCCCACTGTGACAACGGACAGACGGGAGGGAAGTGCGTGCATGGCACTGATCCTGCCTTGGCCGTACGACATCTCAAGTCGTGGCGCTGCACCGCCACGACTTCCTAACCGGCGAGGGCCCGTAGCAGATCGGTGGTCGCCGGGTCGGCCGGAAAGAAGGCCTCGACGGCCAATCCGGCGACTGTGACGTCCAGCGGCGTACCGAAGAGGGTGGTGGTGCTGAGGAAGGACAGCTCCCGGCCGTCATGGCGGTAGCGCAGCGGAACGACGATGCGTGACACCGCCGTGCTGATCGGCGTCTCCTGGATGTGGCCGCCGGGATAGCCGCGAAGCTCCTCGTGCAGGTCGTACAGGATCGGGTCGTTGCTCGTCACGGCCTGCTGGCGCAGACGGCTCAGCAGATGCGCGCGCCACTGCGGCAGGTTGACGATGCGCGGAGCCATGCCGTCGGGGTGCAGGCTGAGCCGCAGCACGTTCACCGGTGGGCTCAGCAGGCGAGGGTCGGCGCCAGCGGTGAACAGGGCCACCGCCGGATTGGCCTCGACGAGGTGCCAGTGCTTGTCGACGAGCAGAGCGGGGTACGGGCTGTGGGCGTCGAGGATCTGCCGCACTGCCGCGCGTACCGGGTCCAGCTCCGGATCGGTCAGGTCGTGAGTGGAGTACGCGGGTGCGTAGCCACCGGCGAGCAGGATCGTGTTGCGGGCCGCCAACGGCAGGTCGAGCTGCTCGGCCAGCCGCAGGATCAGCTCCGGGCTCGGGCGCGACCGCCCGGTCTCCACGAAGCTCAGATGCCGGGCCGACACCCCCGCCTCGAGCGACAGGTCGAGCTGACTCATCCCGCGGGTTCGGCGCCAGTCGCGCAGCAACTCCCCGACGGCGCGCGCGGGCCCTGCCGTGATCGTCACGCCTCGACCCTAGTGACAGCGGCTGCGCACGATCCATTACCTGCGAGGTAATCGACAGGGCACCGGCAGCCCCGAGACCATCTCCCCATGACCGCTTACGGACTTGCGCATCTGCGCACCGCATCCACCCACGCCGACGTGCTGGAGTACCTGCGCCGCATCGACGCCACCCTCGCCCCCTTCGGCGGCCGGTTCCTCGTCCACGGCGGCGACGTCGAGGTCCTGGAGGGGACCTGGCCGGGCCATCTGGTGATCATCGAGTTTCCCGACCTGCCCACGGCCCGCGCCTGGTACGACTCCAGCGACTATCAGGAGATCAAGCCGTTCCGGACACGGCACATCGCCGGCGACGTGATCCTGGCCGACGGAGTCGAGCCCGACCACAGTTCAGCCGAGCTTGCCGCGAGCATGGTCCGCCGGAGCGGGTGACAGCTCGCCGCCCGCCTGGTCTGGCGAAGTGGGTGACGGGGCCCCCATCTCGCCGGTCGGCCCGGTGCCGTCAGCCGATGTCGGCCCGGGCCAGCGCTTCGGGCTCGGTGCCCGTGCGGGCGTGCACCTCGCCCGCGGGCGACCAGATCGCCGACCCGCCGGCCGCCTCGGTGTAGCCGCCACCCGTCGATCCCGCGAAGCTCGCCACCGCCACCCACACCCGGTGCGTCGTGGCGATCCGCCGCGCCCGCCCGTCCGTCACGGCCGCGTCGCACGCCGACTCCAGCACGCCCGCCGCGTACAGGTCGATCCCGAGCGCGGCAGTCTGCGCCGCGTGCGCGGCGACGCCGGTGTCCTTGCAGATCGCCAGGCCGATCCGCCAGCCGTCCACATCCAGCACCGCCGGCGTGTCGCCCGGCCGGAAGCGGCGGGCCTCCACGTCACCCAGCCACATCTTCCGGTACGCGATCGTCGCGCCGTCGCCGGTCACCGCCAGCGTGGCGATGTGCTCACCGGCGACCGGCGCGCCGGCAAGCGCGAGGGTGCCCGTCTCGGCGCACGCCTCGACCAGCGGCGCCAACCGGGGATCGTCGACCGACACGGCCGGCCCCTGCAACTCGTACCCCGTCAGTGACAGCTCCGGAAAAACGACAACCCGGGCGTGCGCCGCGCGGACCGCGGCGGCGTGCGCCCGCGCGTTCTCCGCGACATCCAGGGGTACGCACGAAGGCTGCGCCACCGCGAGCCGCAGTGGGGTACGGTTCTGCGCGCCCCCTTCGCAAGGGGCGGCGTGCTCGACCGGGGGGTGGCCCGCGTGGCCGACTCTCAGGAACACTTCGTAGCGTGGGGGCATGATTCGAACGTCCCACGCCGTGCTCGCCACCGGAACCCCCAGCGCTGCGGCCGAACCGCCACAGGATGGCATCGTCGGCTACGTCACCGACCTGGTGGAACGACTCGGCGGGCCGGGCGCCGGCCTGGCGGTGGCACTGGAGAACCTGTTCCCGCCGATCCCCAGCGAGATCATCCTTCCGCTGGCGGGTTTCGTGGCCGCGCAGGGCCGGATGAGCCTCGCCGGGGCGATCTTCTGGACGACGTTGGGATCGGTGGTCGGCGCCCTGGCGCTGTACTACATCGGCGCGTTACTGGGGCGTGACCGGACGCGCGCCATCGTGGAGCGGCTGCCGCTGGTGAAACTCAGCGACGTGGACCGCACCGAGGCGTGGTTCCTGCGGCACGGCGTGAAGGCCGTCTTCTTCGGCCGGATGATTCCGATCTTCCGAAGCCTGATCTCCATCCCGGCCGGTGTGGAACGGATGCCGGTACGGATCTTCCTGCTCTACACCACGCTCGGCAGCCTCATCTGGAACAGCACCTTCGTGCTGGCCGGCTACCTGCTCGGCGACAACTGGCACCTCGTCGAGAACTACGTCGGCGTCCTCCAGAACGTCGTCATCGTGGTCTGCGTGGCGGCCCTGGCCTGGTTCGTCGGGTCCCGCGTGCTGCGCGCCCGCCGCGCCGCCCGCAACCCCGAGCCCGCCGTCGAGGTCACCCCCGACCCGATCACCCCGACGCCTGGCGTACCCGACCCGAGTGGGCGCGGAACGCTCTACCGGAGCGGCTCGCAAACCCCCCACGAGCACTGACGAACGCAGGGCAGGGTAGGGCCGGGCACGGGTACGACTGCGTGGTCCGGCGCGGTGGTGTGGTCCTACTCTCTGTAAACCCACCTTCGCAACCTGTCAGCCATAGTTGACGCGCCGTCGGGGTGTAGCAAAGAGCGCAGCAATACCCGATGGCGCCGGACCAGCAGCACGATCCAGATGACCACCACAGCCCACATCAACAGAGAGACGCTGCGGTACCTCATGAGTGCCGTGTCGCTGCGTGCCTCGCGTGCTGCCCTCACCTCGGCCGCCGTGTAGAGCACGATGCCGTCGGCGACGAAAGTGTCGGCCCTGATCCGGTAGAGCGCGTTTTCGAACAAGCGCCCGCTCTCCAGCGTCGGGCCGGGGTCACTGCCCATCTCGAATCGGACCGGCGTGCCGGGCACCAGCTCCTTGCTCGGCAGATTTCGTACGCTGAACTCGACCCGGGGGTGCTCGCGGAGCGTCACCAGATACACCGGTGCGGCGATCCTTCTGTTGCCGCTTCCCGTCGACGCGCTTGTGGTCCGAAACGACTCGACCGTGCCTGCCACCACGAACATCTCTGCCGGCAGGTCCGGCTCGTCGATTGGCGTCGGTATGTTCCAGATCCAGGTTGCTAGAACGGCAAGGAAGACGGGAACCATGTAGCGCGCTCTGAGACGGAGGTGCGGCATGCGGGCGAGAGTAGCCGCGCCCATCCACAGGTGCCGTTGCCCGATAGGCCGCCTCACCTGCAGGCGCCGCCGCGGAATGCCGTCAGGCTGGAGTCGCGTCGCGCCACTCGCCGAGAGGCGACCCGCACACCGACACCGCCCTCGCCACCCACCCGGTCGGGGGCAGCGCTGTGTCGGTACGGGAGCCCGACAGGTGCTTGTTTCGCGGCACAATGCTCAGGTGACTGTCGCGCAGCCCTGGTCTGAGCAGTCGGGTGTGCTCGTACTGCCCGGTGGGGCGACGGTGCGCGGGCGCCGTGTCGCCGCGACCGCGTCGCCGGCTGACTTCGCCCTGCTGTTGGCGCCCGGCCCGGCGCCGGCGTGGCCGCATCGGCGGATCCGGTGGCCCGACTTCTGGGTCCCGCTCGACCGAGCGGACACGCTCGACGCCCTGCGGGAGGCCCTGCGGCGGGCGTACGACGGTGAACGCGTCGAGGTGGCCTGTAGGGGCGGGGTGGGTCGTACGGGTACGGCGTTGGCGGCATTGGCGATCCTCGACGGTCTGCCCGTCGAGCGGGCGGTGCCGTGGGTGCGGGCGGGCTATCACCCGAAGGCGGTGGAGACGCCCTGGCAGCGGCGGTGGCTACGGCACGTCGCCTGACCTGTGGAGTCGGCTGACGTACTCGATGAGCCATTGCCGCCGGCGGCGACCGGGTCGGCGGTGCGCGCCCGTGAAGACGGCCCGCCTGTCACCGAGACGATCCGTCCGGCGGCATCCGGTCCCGCCGGGCGATCTTGTTGACTAGGGTCGGGCACATGAGAGCTGCGCTGTTGGCGGTGACGGCGACCGTCGCCCTGCTCGCCTCGGGGCCGGTCACCGCCGCGCCAGCATCGCCGGCTGCCCCCGCGCAGGCTGGCGCCGCGCAGGCCGTGCGGTGCCCCCGGGTGCCGGCGCCTGCGGTGTCCCGGCCGCCCCGGCCCACGCCCCCGCCCGACGTGCCCGAGCAGCGGACCGTCGGCGGCGCCGGGTTGGCCACCAGCGGCCTGGTCGTGCCGGCCGGCGTGGGCGCGCCGCCGGCGATCACCGCCACGTCGTGGTTGGTGGCCGACCTCGACACCGGTCAGGTGCTCGGAGGCTGCGGCCCGCACGAGTACGGCACCCCGGCCAGCGTGCAGAAGCTGCTGCTGGCGGCCACCATGATGCCCCGGCTCGACCCGAAGCAGACGGTCACCGTCACCGCCGCCGACATGAACATCGAGCCCGGTTCGTCGGCCGTCGGCCTGGTGGAGGGCGGCAGATACACCATCGAGACGATCTGGTTGGGGTTGCTGCTCAACTCGGGCAACGAGGCGGCGAACGCCCTGGCCCGGCTGGGCGGCGGCTCCGACGGGGCGGCCGGCGGCGTGCGCGCCATGAACGAGGAGGCGCACCGGCTCGGCGCGTTGCAGACGCACGCGGTCACCCCGTCCGGCCTGGACGCCAAGGGACAGTTCACCAGCGCGTACGACCTGGCGCTTATCGCCCGGGCCTGTTTCGCCCAGCCGACCTTCCGGCGGTACGCGCTCACCGACCAGACGGCCATCCCGGCCCAGCCTGCGCAGCGCACCAAGGGTTTCCAGATCCAGAACGAGAACCAGCTCATCTACCGGTACCCGGGCGCGTTGGGCGGCAAGACCGGCTTCACCGACCTGGCTCGGCACACCTACGTCGGCGCGGCCGAGCGCGGTGGGCGGCGACTCGTGGTGACGCTGCTGGGTGCCGAACCGGCGCCGATGCGCGGCTGGGAGCAGGGCGCGGCACTGCTGGACTGGGGCTTCTCGCTGCCCCGTGATGCCGCAGTGGGCCGGTTGGTCGAGCCCAGCGAGCTGACCGCCACGCCGTCGGCCGCGCCGTCGGCGTTGGCCGCACCCGGTGCGCCCCGGCCGGCCGCTGCCAGCGGCCCGCACCCCGGCGCGGGATGGCTGTGGTTGGTGACCGCCGTGAGTGGCGCGGGGGTACTGGTGCTGCTGGGCGGGCTGCTGTGGCGCCGCCGGCGGCTGCCCTGAACGAATCGACAACCGGCTCTGGTGTCCATAGACTCCGGTCGTTCTGGCACCACGAGTCCAGGAGGATCCCTGTGTCGAGTGAACTCGAACCGACCTCCGGTGTGGCGGTACCTCGCCGACCGGTGCGCGCGCTCACCCGCCTCGCGGGCGTGACGGCGCTCGCCGGGGCGCTTGTCGCCGGCGCCGCCGCCGCAGCGGTCGCGGCACCGAGCGCCGCCCGCGACGCGCTGACAGCGCATGGCGCATCCCGCGGCGCGCTGACGGCGTCCGCCGCCGAGCGTCCGCCGCGCACCACGCACGGCCCCTGCGCGTACACCGAGACGCCCGACGAGCCGGCCGCCCGCCCGGTGCCGCTGCCGCCCGACCCCCGCCGTACGCCGACTCGGGGCACCGTCCGGGTGACCCTGGCCACCAACCACGGGCCGATCGGGTTGACCCTGGACCGGGAGGCCGCGCCGTGCACGGTACAGAGCTTCCTGCACCTGGTCGGCAAGCGGTTCTACGACCGCACGTCGTGTCACCGGCTCACCGCGTACCCCACGCTTAGCGTCCTGCAGTGCGGTGACCCGTCCGGCACGGGCGAGGGCGGCCCCGGCTACCGCTACCGCGATGAGCTGCCGACCGACCTGCCGCCGGCGCCGACCGATCCGACAGGCGTCCGCCGGCTCTACGCCCGGGGCGTGCTGGCCATGGCCAACGCCGGGCCGGACACCAACGGCAGCCAGTTCTTCCTGGTGTACGCCGACTCGGCGCTGCGCCCCAACTACACGATCTTCGGTGAGGTCGATACCGCCGGGCTGGCCACCCTGGACCGGATCGCCGCCGGGGGAGTGGCGCCGACGGCCGAGGATCCGGCACCGGTCGACGGCGCGCCCGCGCTGCCGGTCGACATCCGTCGAGCCGTCCGGTCCCACCACCACCACTGACGCGTACGGCGCGGTGGGCGACTCACGGTCGCCCACCGCGCCGGTACGTCACCGGCGGGGCCGGCGGTGAGGTCGCGCGGCCAGGTGCGGGCGTTATCGTCGGTGAGGTCGCTCAGCCAGGCGAGTGCCAGCAGTACGAACGACGGCCGGCGGACCGAAAATTTCGGCTTCCGGACCGGTACGGGCCAACCCAGGATCCGACACGATTCGGGCCATCATGACGGGTGTGATGACCCGGTCGGCGGCGCGGTGGTGCTGTCCCGCACGACAAGTTCGGTGGCGAGTTCCACCCGGGGGGAGTCGATGCTCTCGCCCTGCGCCAGTCGCAGCACCGTCCGGGCCGCCAGCCGGCCCATCTCGACAAGCGGCTGCCGCACAGTGGTCAGTGGCGGTGACGCCCAGCGGGCCTCGGGCAGATCGTCGAAACCCACAACGCTGACGTCGTCGGGTACCCGCAGACCGCGACGCCGGATGGCCTCGTACACGCCGAAGGCCATCTGGTCGCTGGCGGCGAAGATGCCTGTCGGCGGGTCGTCCAGGTCGAGCAGTGCCGTGCCGCCGGAGAAGCCGGAGGCGTGGTAGAAGTCGCCCGGGTAGATCAGCGCGTCGTCCACCGGTACGCCTGCCGCCTCCAGGCCGGCGCGGTAGCCGTCGAGGCGGGCGCGGCTGCACAGCAGGTGCGTGGGCCCGGCGACGAACCCGATCCGCCGGTGCCCGATCGCCAGCAGGTGCTCGGTCGCGGCGAGCCCGCCGGCCCAGTTCGTGGCGCCGATGGTCGGTACGTCCATGGCCGGAACGCCGGCCGGGTCGACGACGACCACGGGCACGTTGAGGCGGCGGAGTTGGGCGTGCAGGGGCGGGCTCAGGTGTGACGTCACGAAGATGACGCCGTCGGTGGCCCGGGTCCGGAGATTCTGCAGCCACTGCCGGGCGGCGGTGGGCTGCCTGTGGATCGCGGAGACCACGGTGCCGACGCCGGCGCCGTGCCCGACGTCCTCCACACCGCGGATGATTTCCACCGCCCACGGGCTGTCCAGGTCGTTGAAGACCAGGTCGACGAGGCCGGCGCGGCGAACGCTGCGGCTGCTGCGTCGCCGGTAGCCGTGGTGGCGCAGCAGCTCCTCGACCCGTTCCCGGGTGTCAGGGGCCACATCGGACCGTCCGTTGAGCACCCGCGACACGGTCGGCACCGAAACTCCGGCCTCCCGTGCGATCGCGGTGATGGTCACCCTGCGTCCGTCGTCCGCGCCCACCCGCGTCTCCTCACCGGTCCGGAAGAGCGACCGCAAGCCGTCGCCATACCATTGTCCCGGAACGGTGTTCCCGCCCCTTCGCGCCATCTTGCCTCACGAACGTGGGTTGACGACATGGCAGGTCGGTTCTAGCGTTCGGCGGAGTTGCGGAACGGTACCGGTAAGTTATCGGGCACCTTCCGGTGTGCTGCCTGCCGTCGCCGTCCGGCGGCCGCCGCCTGTTCCCTGTCGATCTACGGACCGAGGACGCCATGTACACCGACCTGTCCGAGGACCAGCTCCGCGACCACCGTGGCGTGGTGAGCGACCCGGGCGACTTCGACGACTTCTGGGCCGGAACCCTGGCCGAGGCCCGCGCCGCCGGATGGCCGGTCCGGATCGAACCGGTGACGACCGGGCTGACCAGCATCGATGTGTTCGACGTGACGTTCGCGGGCTTCGCCGGTCACCCCGTACGGGCCTGGCTGCGGGTGCCTCGCGGGGCGGATACGGCGCTGCCGACCCTCGTGCAGTACGTCGGCTACGGCGGCGGTCGGGGGCACCCGCTGGAGAACCTGCTGTGGGCGTCGGCAGGGTTCGCCCACCTGCAGATGGACACCCGGGGGCAGGGGTCCGGCTGGAGCCGCGGTGCCACCGGGGATCCGGGCGTGGCCGGTCCGGAAGTGCCCGGTGTGATGACCCGGGGAATCGCCGATCCCCACACGTACTACTACCGGCGGCTGATCACCGACGCGGTCCGGGCGGTGGACGCCGTCCGTGGCCTGCCGATGGTCGACCCCACCCGGGTGGCGGTGTTCGGGCAGAGCCAGGGCGGCGCGTTGGCCCTCGCGGCCGGCGCGTTGGCGCCCGGCGTGCGCGCGGTGGTCGCCCTCGTGCCGTTCCTCTGCGACATCCCGCGCTCGGTGGTGGTCACCGACGCGAGGCCGTTCCGGGAGATCCGTGACTACCTGGCCGTCCACCGGGGCGCCGAGGATCAGGTCTTCACGACCCTGGCGTACGTCGACGGGGTCAACTTCGCGCGGCGCTGCCAGCGGCCCGCCCGGTACTCGGTGGCGCTGATGGACGACATCGTGCCGCCGTCGGGGGTCTACGCCGCCGTGAACGCCCACGCGGGGCCCACCGAGTTGGCGGTGTGGCGGTACAACGGTCACGAGGCTGGCGGGATCGACGACGACGAGGCGGCGCTGCGGTTCCTGCGCGGGCACCTTGTCGACGACGCCGAGATGGTGCGACCGGTGGGAGCGGATCCGGTCGTCGCTCGCTGATCCGTCGCGGGCGGCAGTCGGTTGATCGGGCGTGGAGCACCGGGTGCGGCTGGTAGACAGAACGGGTGCGCAGGTCAGGCCGGGTGGGCGGTGCCGCCGTGCTCGCGCTCGTCGCGGCGCTGGGCGGCTGCTCGCACCCGCGTTCCGGCCCGACGCCGGCAGCTCCCGCGCCGGCGTCGGGAAGCCCGGGGCCGACCTCGGCGGGTGCCGGGCCGTCCGCCGCGGACCGGCTGCCGGGTTTCGTGGTGCTGGGCGACGTCGATTCGCGCATCCACACCGACATCAGGTACGCCACCGACCACAACTTCGTGGGTCGGCCGGTCGCCGGCTACCCGGAGCCGCTGTGCCTGCTGACCCGGCCGGCAGCCGAGGCGCTGCGCCGGGCGCAGGACGCCGCGCTCGCCGGTGGGCACAGCCTCAAGGTGTACGACTGCTACCGCCCGCAGCCGGCGGTGGACGACTTCGTGGCCTGGTCGAAGCGTCCGCGTGAGCAGCAGACCAAGGCCGAGTTCTATCCGCACCTGGACAAGGACCGGCTCTTCGCCGACGGCTACATCGGCGCGCCCACGGCGCACAGCCGTGGCAGCACCGTGGACCTGACGCTCGTCGACGAGCCTCCGGCCAGCCAGCCTCCGTTCCTGCCGGGGCAGCCGCAGGTCGCCTGCACGGCGCCGGTCGGGCAACGGTTCGCCGACAACAGCGTCGACATGGGCACCGGCTTCGACTGCTTCGACACGCGGGCGCACACGGCCGACAGCCGCGTCAGCCCGACGGCGCGTACCAACCGTCAACTGTTGAAGCGGCTGATGACCGACGCCGGGTTCGTCAACTACGACCGCGAGTGGTGGCACTACAGGTTCCGCGACGAGCCGTACCCGGACACGTTCTTCGCCGCCCCGGTGGCCCGCTCGTCGGTGGGCTGACCCGGACGGGTCGGCTGACCTGGACAACGGGCGTCCAGCGGCGGCGTCCCAGCCGTGCGCGCCCGCGCCTTGCGTGGGCTGCGACATGTGCGTGGGCTGCGACGTGTGGGTGGGGCCAGCGCTCCCCTCGGCCGGCTTGAGCGCCCCGCGGCCGAGGGGAGCGTGCCGGCGCCCAGATCGTCATCCAGCTCAGGGTGCCCGAGACGTTGACCTGCCGGCGAGGCAGAGCTTAGCGTACAAGTGGGAACAGCGTTCCGCAGTGCGGAAGATCGTTTGTCGGTTCTTTTCCCATGGTGCCAAGTGAGGGGTAGAGCCAATGTTCCGGGTACGCGAAAGAGAACGTCGTTCCGACGACTGGTGTGCCGATGGGAGCGGGTGTCGAGTGGCCCCGGCGCGGCGCGCGCTGCCGTGGTGACCCGCGTCGCCGTGGTGACCGGCGGGGCGTCGGGCATCGGAGCGGCAGTGGTCAGACGGTTGGCCCGCGACGGGATGCACGTGGTGGTCGCCGACGTCGACCTCGATGCCGCACGCGAGGTGGCCGCCGAGGTCGGCGGTCGCGCTGCCCACCTCGACGTCACCGACAGCCGGGCCGTCGAGGCGCTCTTCGCCGACGGACCAAACCCCGACGTGCTGGTGTGCAGCGCGGGTGGGGCGCCGCGCAGCGCGGCGCTGGAGATCGACGATCAGACGTTCGGTGCGGTGCTGGACCTCAACGTCGGAGGCTTCTTCAGGTGCGCACGCGCTGCGGCGCGTCGGTCGATCCGGCTGTCGCGCCCGCTGAGCATCGTGCACGTCGGTTCCAGCCTGGCCGAGGGGGCGGCGACGGACCTCGCGCACTTCGGGGCGGCCAAGGCTGCCTGCGCGTCGTTGGTGCGCACCCTCGCTGTCGAGTGGGCGTCGCACGGCATCCGGGTCAACTCCGTCGTGCCGGGCCTGGTCCGGACGCCCGCCACGGCGGCGGTTCTGGCCTCCCACGAGGCGTCGCTCGCCCGCGACGTGCCCCTCGGTCGGGTCGGCGAACCGGACGACGTGGCGGGGGCCGTGGCCTACCTCGTCGGGGCCGACGCGGGCTGGGTGACCGGTACCGCGGTCACCGTCGATGGCGGGCGGCGCGCGTCGCGCTGAGCACCGGCGCGCCCGGCGGAGCCGGGGTGGCCGAAGGGTGCGATTCGACGTCCAAACGGCCAGTCAGGTGAACGTTTCGGAGCCGTTGACCAACAGCCAGGCAGAGTTTAGCGTCTGCGAAACGGCGTTTCGCGGAGCGGAAGAGCCGTGCTGCGGGCCTGGATCCCGCAGTGCTGGAGTGAGGAGCGATACCGATGTGTCAAGCGTTTGAGGTGAAACCACGTTCCGCTGAGCGGAATGTGGTTTCGGGTTTCGCTACCACCGTGGTGCCGCTGTCGTGACGTCCCCCATGACGACCGGCACCGTTGCCGACACGGTCACGCAGTCTGCGGATGAGCCGCTGCTGCGCGTCCGCGACCTCCGCATCAGCGTTGGCGACATACCCCTGGTCCGGGGTGTGTCCCTGGACGTCCGCGCCGGCGAGATCGTGTCGGTGGTGGGGGAGTCGGGCTCCGGGAAGTCGCTGACGTCGCTCGCGGTCCTGGGACTGCTGCCACCGGAGCTCGCGACCGACGGAACCGTCGAGTTCCGTGGTGAGAACGTCACGACGATGAACAGCCGACGGCTCCGGCAGTTCCGCGCCTCCGCCGCTCGGATGATCTTCCAGGATCCCGGCTCGGCCATGAACCCCGTGCTGACCATCGGGTTCCAGGTCATCGAGTCCATTCGAGCGGCCCAACGGTGCTCCCGCGCCGAGGCTCGCGAACAGGCGTTGGCGATGATCCGCCGGGTCGGCATCGCCGAACCGCAGCGCTGCCTGAGCGCCTACCCGCGCGAGTTGTCCGGCGGGATGCTCCAGCGGGTCGTGATCGCGATGGCACTCGCGGTCGACCCGCCGTTGTTGATCTGCGACGAACCGACGACCGCACTCGACGTCACCACACAGGCGCAGGTGCTCGACCTCATTCGCGCCCTGACCAGCGACATGGGAACGGGCGTCATCCTCACCACCCACGACATGGCGATCGCGGCCGACTACTCCGACCGGATCGTCGTCATGTACGCGGGCCAGGTCGTCGAACACGGGCCTACCCGCGCGACACTGGCCACCCCTCAGCACCCGTACCTGTGGTCGCTGCTCAACGCCCACCCGGACTCCGGTGAGCGCGAGCCCTTCACGCCCCTGACGATCCTCGACGGGGCGCCACCCCGACCGGACGTCGACATCCCCGGCTGCCGCTTCGCACCCCGGTGCCCGTTCCGACAGGAGCGGTGCAGCGTGGAGACCCCCGTCCTCCGGCCGCTGGCGACGGTGCCCGAGCGGTCCGCGGCCTGCCTCGTGTCAGCTTCTCAGGAGACGGCGTCATGAGCACCAGCAACACCTCGGAAGCCACCCCGGGCACGTCGAGCCTGCTTCAGGTGGACGGCCTCCGGCGCCACTTCGCGCTGTCGCGCGGCCGCGTGCTCCGGGCCGTCGACGGTGTCTCCCTGCGCATCGACAGTGGGCGGACCCTCGCCCTCGTCGGCGAGAGTGGCTCGGGCAAGAGCACCCTCGGCCGGTGCGTGGTCCGGATGGACGAGCCCAGCGACGGCCAGATCCGCTTCGACGGCGAGGACATCACCCACCTGCGACACCGTGACCTGCGCACGATCCGCCAGCGGATGCAGATGGTCTTCCAGAGCCCGTACACCTCGTTGAGCCCGCGGATGAGCGTCGGCGACTCCATCGCGGAGCCGCTGCAGATCCACGGCCTGCCCGACGGCCTCAGCCCGGCCGACCGGGTGCGGGAGGTCCTCGACATGGTCGGCCTGCCGGCGTCGGTCGAGACCCGACGCCCCAGCCAGCTCAGCGGCGGCCAGCGGCAGCGCATCGGGCTCGCCCGTGCGCTCGCGTTGAGCCCGAAGCTGCTCGTGGCCGACGAGCCGACGGCATCTCTCGACCTGACCAGCCAGGCGCAGATCGTCAACCTCCTCCTGGAGCTTCAGGGCAGGTTGAGCCTGGCGATGCTGTTCATCACGCACGACCTCGGGCTCGCCCACCACCTCAGCCACGAGTGCGCAGTGATGTATCTCGGACGGATCGTCGAGGCGGGGCCCACGGTGGAGCTGATGCGTCAGCCGTTGCACCCCTACACCCACCTGCTGGTGTCCACCCGGTCGCGTGGTCCTGCCGCGCCGTCCGAGGCCGAGTCGGTGCCGTCCCCGATCAACCCCCCGGCCGGCTGCCACTTCCGTTCGCGGTGCCCGATCGCCGTCGACAAGTGCGCGACCGAGTACCCGCCGTTGCAGGCCACGCCCAGCGGTCGTCGGGTGGCGTGCCATCGGCCGGGAGTGCTGGAGCTGTCCGCAACTGCCACGGCCCGCATTCCTCAGCCGGAAACCTGGCCCAGGCCACCCGCCGCGACCGCGGCTCAGAGCACCACCGCCCTCACCAGTTCGCCAAACCCCAGTGCAGGAGCATCACATGACTGACGCCGTCAACCCCCGGACCGTGCGATCGCGTCGGGACTTCCTCCGCTACACGGCGCTCGTCGGCGCCGCCTTCGCAGTCGCTCCGGCGCTCGTCGCCTGCGGGTCCGACGACGAGGACGCCGGCGCCGGCGGGCCGATCAGGATCGGTACGTCGGTGCTGGACCCGGACGCCAACCCGCTGAAGTCCCTCGGACACAGCGCCAACTACCTCGCCTTCGACGCGTTGACCCGGATGAACCCGTCGACCCTGAAGATCGAGCCGGGGCTGGCCACCTCGTGGACGCGGCTGTCCGATACGGAGATGGAGTTCAAGCTCCGCGAAGGTGTGAAGTTCTCCGACGGCACGCCACTGACCGCCAAGGACGTCAAGTTCTCCTACGACATCACGAAGAAGGAAGGCCTGGCCCTGGCCTCCCTGATCGCCAACGTCAGCTCGGTCGACGTGGTCGACGACCTGACGGTGCGCATCCGCACCACCAAGCCGGACGCCATCCTGGAGAAGCGGACCGCCCTGCTGTTCATCGTGCCCGAGAAGGCGTACACCGCTGCCGGCACTGAGGCGTTCGGCCTCGCGCCCGTCGGCAGTGGGCAGTACCGGATCACCAAGGTGGTCCCCAACTCGCAGATCACCCTGGAAGCGGCGGAGGACCCCTGGGAAGGTAAGCCGGCCAACTCGCGGGTGGAGTACATGCAGTACTCCGACCAGAGCGCCTTCCTGGCCGCGATGCAGTCCGGGCAGCTCGACATCGGCCACAACCTGCCGGTGCAGGCCCTCAAGAACCTGGGCTCGGACATGAAGGTGGAGGTCGTGTCCACCGGTTCGCCGCTGGCCGTGCAGTTCGACACCAAGATCGCGCCGTTCGACAACCTGGAGGTCCGTCGTGCGCTGAACCTGGCGATCGACGTGGACTCCATCGTCAGCGCGGTGATGAACGGCGCCGGCGACCCGCTGCCCGGCCAGCTCACCGCCAAGGGCTGCTTCGGCCACAACCCGGACATCAAGGCCATCCCGTTCGACCTTCAGCAGGCCAAGGACATCCTGGCTCGGGAGGGCGTCAAGCCCTTCTCCACCGAGATCGCAGGCCTGCCGGTGAACAAGCCGCTGATGGAGGCGATCAGCGGCCAGCTGGGGGCCATTGGCATCACCGTCAAGGTCACCGTCCTGGACTTCGCGGTGTGGGTGGACGGCTTCAACAACGGCAGCAAGTGGCCGCTGTTCGTCAAGGGCATGAACTACTCGCCGCTGTTCGACGCCGAACTGACCTACCGCTACCCCACGGCCGGTGCCGAAGGGCGCAAGGGCTGGGTGGACGCGCACTACGACCAGCTGCTGGAGAAGTCCCGCAACGAGATGGACTCCGCCGCCCGCGAGAAGGTCCTCCAGGAGATGGGTGCCCACCTGCACAAGGAGCTCCCCTTCATCTTCCTGTTCGGCCAGCAGTGGGTGGTCGCCAACACCTCCGACGTCTCCGGGTACGACCCGAGCACCGGGTTCTGGGTGGACGCGTCGACAGTGACGAAGTCATGACTGTCGGCACCGCGCGGATGGGTCGATAGACGTGGCTCACCTGACGTATCTGATCAGTCGCCTGGCCCAGCTGGTCCTCACCGTCGCCGGTGTGATGACAGTGCTGTTCGTGCTCCTGCGCGTCTCGGGTGATCCGGCGGAGGTGTTGTCCGGACCGGACGCCACGCCGGAGATCGTCGAGGCGACGAGGGCCCGACTGGGGCTGGAGGGCTCCCTGCTGAGCCAGTACCTCCGCTTCATGGGTGACCTGGCAGTCCTCGACCTGGGCCGGTCCTTCACCTTCGGCGGCGACGCGCTGACCGCGGTGACGGACCGGCTCGGGGCGAGCATGTTGATCCTCCTACCGGCCCAGGTGCTCACCATGCTGCTCGGCATCGCGCTGGGCAGCGCGGTGGCGCGGGCCGGGAAGTTCCGGATCGGCCAGATCTTCATGGGCGGGTCGTTCCTGTTGCAGGCGGTCCCGTACTTCTGGCTGGCGATCGTGCTTGTGCTTTTCCTGGCCCTGCAGTGGAAGGTGCTGCCGGCGACCGGGTCGGGCGGCATCGAGTACGCGATCATCCCCATCATCGCGATGACCGCCAGCCACACGGCCGCGTTGGCCCGGCTGGCCCGAGGTGAGGTCGCGGACGTGCTGCACCGCCCGTTCGTCCTCGTCGCCCGATCGAAGGGGATCTCACAGGGGCGACTCATGTTCCGGCATGTCCTGCCGGTGGCGCTCCCGCCGATCATCTCGTACTCGGGGATCCTGTTCGCGTTCTCCGTGGGCCAGCTGGTCGTCCTCGAACCGCTGTTCAACTACCGCGGGATCGGCGCGCTCCTGGTGAACGCCGTACACGGTAGGGACTTTCCCATCGTGATGGCCGGGGTGTTCGTCGTGACGCTGATGGTCGGGCTGGTGAACCTTCTGGCGGACGTCGTGAACCGACTGATCGACTCCGGCCTGCGGACGAAGGTGGGTGTGTCATGACGGAGCAAGCGCTCCAGCCCGGTGTGGGCGGCGAGGCGGGCCCGACCGTGCCGAAAACCGACGTACGGACGCGCTCGCGCGGCCCGCTGGGGCGGCTCGTGCGCCGCCCCGGCGCGATGGTGGCGCTGGGGTTCCTGCTGCTCGTCGCCCTCACGGCGATCTTCGCGCCGCTGATCGCCCCGCACGACCCCGTCGTCCAGGACCTCGCCAGGTCCCGGCAGCCTCCGGCGTTCCTGGACGGTGGCGACACGACGCACCTGTTCGGCACCGACGAGTTCGGACGGGACCTGCTCTCGCGCATCCTCCACGGAGCACGCATCTCGCTGTTCGTCGGCACCATCTCGGCGACCATCGCGATGCTGCTGGGTACGACGATGGGCCTGATCGCCGGTTACTTCGAGCGGCGGGTGGGGCCGACGATCCTGCGGTTCGCCGACATCCAGTTCTCGCTGCCCTTCTACGTCATCGCGATCGCCGTTGTCGCCCTGTTCGGGCCGAGCCTGCGCAACCTGGTCATCCTGCTGTCGTTCTGGGGCTGGGCGACGTACGCCCGCACCATCGCCGTCACCGTCTCGCAGCTCAAGCGGATGGAGTACGTGCAAGCCTCCCGGCTCCAGTGGTCCAGCGTCGCGCGGATCATGCGCGTGCACCTTCTGCCCGGCGTGTCCAGCAGCGTCATCGTGTTGTGGACGACGTCGGTCGGCGGTCTCATCCTGGTCGAGTCGGCGCTGTCCTTCATCGGTCTCGGCGTGCAGGTTCCCGACTTCTCGTGGGGCTCGATGCTCGGCGGAGCACAGACCGAGCTGCAAGGAGCCTGGTGGGTGGCCATCGTGCCCGGTGTGTTCCTCACCGCCACCATCGTGGCGTTCTACGTCCTCGGAGACGCGCTCCGCGACATCCTCAACCAGCCGGTCCCGAAGGACCATTGATCTCCGACTCCGGGAGCCCCCCTGATGCCACACCTGCACGTCAACAAGACCAACCTGCACTTCCGTGAGTCCGGCTCCGGCCCGACGGCCCTGTTCCTTGCCGGCTTCATCCTGGACAGCACGTTCTGGCTGGACCAGATCGCCGACCTGTCCGACATCAGGCGGTGCGTGTCGCTCGACCTGCGCGGGTTCGGCCTGTCCGACCCGATCACCACCGACGACCTCCTCGACCTCGACGTGTACGTCGAGGACGTGGCCGCCGTCGCCCGTGAGCTGGGCGACGGGCAACCCGTCGACCTGGTGGGGTTCAGCCTCAGCTCGGTGGTCGGTGGGCTGGTTGCGGAGCGGTACCCCGAGCTGGTCCGCTCGATGTCGTTCCTCAGCCCCAACCTGCCGGCCGACACCCCGGCGTACCGCCTGTACCGGGACGAGATGGCCAAGCTCGCCGTACGCGAGGGCATCGACGCCGTCTACCGGCGGTTCGCCGAGTACATCGTCGCGTCCGGGGCGAGCCTGCAGAGCCTGGCCCGCTATCGCCAGATGATGCAGGACACCCGCCTGGACATGGTGGTGGCGACGCTTCGTACCTGCGGGCGGACGCCGGACCGGACCGACCTGCCGAGCCGCATCACGGTGCCGACGAACTTCGTGACGGCCACCGGGGACACCGTATTCGACAGGTCGGTCGCCCAGGGCTACGCCGACAAGGCGCCCAAGGGCCGCGTGTCGGAGGTGAGCGGGGCCGGCCGCTTGACGCCCCTGGAGTCTCCGCACGAGCTGTCCGCCGTCCTGCGGGAGTTCTGGACCGACCTGTGACAGAGGTCCACGACAGCTGCACGTCCTAGCCAGGTCATCCGGCGCCCCCAACCCTCCCGGGTGTGGGGGCGCCGGTCTTTTTCCGCCCGGTGCAGGCGGCTCCCACGTGTGAAATCCTTTGCGGACACCCGCCGGCCCGTCTACCGTTCCCGACGCAAGGTCAACCGATCAGACCCCCCGAGGAGCACGCCGTGTCGCAGCGCGCCCGCACCACCACACCCTGGCGTACGCCGGGCGCGGGTGCCGCGTTGCCATCCGGCGCGTGGTATCGGGGTCTCGGCCGTCGCGCCGAGTGCCGGCTGTCCGGGCGGCTCCACCGCTGACGCGAGCGCGTCCGGTAGCCGCCCACCCCCTGAGGATCGGGCGGCTTTTTCGTATCCGCTGAACTTCCCGCGCTCCGGTCGACCCGGACCGCGATCGTTCCCGGTCACCCCCTGCAACGATGGGCCGGGACCCACACAAGGAGACCACCATGGGATTCACGCCCCTCGCCGGCACCCGGGCACCGGTCCGGGTCTGGACCGACCCGTACGCCATCGAACCGCAGGCGGCCAAGCAGCTGCGCAACATCGGCGCGCTGCCCTGGGTGCAGGGCGTCGCCGTGATGCCCGACGTGCACTTCGGCAAGGGCGCCACTGTCGGCTCCGTGATCGCCATGCGGCAGGCCGTCTCGCCGGCCGCCGTCGGCGTGGACATCGGCTGCGGCATGTCAGCGGTGCGTACCTCGCTTACCGCCGCCGACCTGCCGGACGACCTGGCCGGGCTGCGCTCCGCGATCGAGGCCACCATCCCGGTGGGCTTCGCGCAGCGGGGCCGGGCCGTCGACCCCCGTCGGGTCCGGGGCCTGGAGCAGGGCGGCTGGGACGACTTCTGGGGCCGGTTCGCCGGGCTGGACCGCAAGGTGGCGCAGCTGGAGACCCGGGCACAGCGGCAGCTCGGCACGCTCGGCGGCGGCAACCACTTCATCGAGGTCTGCCTGGAGCAGGGTGGCGACGACGACGGCCGGGTGTGGCTGATGCTGCACTCCGGGTCCCGCAACATCGGCAAGGAGCTGGCCGAGCGGCACATCGGGGTCGCCCGAGCGCTGCCGCACAACGCCGACCTGCCCGACCGGGACCTCGCCGTGTTCCTCGCGGGCACGCCCGAGATGGACGCGTACCGGCGGGACCTGTGGTGGGCGCAGGAGTACGCGCGGCGCAACCGGGCGGTGATGGTGGCCCTGCTCTGCGGTGTGGTGCGGGAGCAGTTCCCGCAGGTGTCCTACGACGAGCCGATCTCGTGCCACCACAACTACGTCGCCGAGGAGAGCTACGACGGGGTGGACGTGCTCGTCACCCGCAAGGGCGCGATCCGGGCCGGGAAGGGTGACCTGGGCATCATCCCCGGGTCGATGGGCACCGGGTCGTACATCGTGCGGGGTAGGGGCAACCCGGACGCGTACTGCTCGGCGTCGCACGGCGCGGGCCGGCGGATGTCGCGGGCGCAGGCCAAGCGGACGTTCACAAGGGACGACCTGGTCGCGCAGACCGCCGGGGTCCAGTGCCGCAAGGACGCCGGGGTGATCGACGAGATCCCCGGCGCGTACAAGGACATCACCGAGGTGATGGCGCAGCAGGAGGACCTGGTGGAGGTGGTGGCGCACCTGAAGCAGGTGGTCTGCGTCAAGGGGTGACGGGCCGCGCGGGCCGGGAACGACCGGCCCGCGCGGTACGCGCGCGTCAGAAACCGACGAAGACCCGGCGCAGGTCGTCCACTGTCACCGGGCCGGTCACCTGTACTCCGTCGGGCGTGTACGCGGGCCCGAGCCGGCCCACCGCGAGTCGCAGCCACGCCTCGGCCGGTGCGGTCAACTCGCCGTCGGGCTGCTCGGGCGCGTCGACCACCTCGACGCGCTCGCCCAGCCGCAGCCCGTACGTCCGCTCGGGCCGGTGCAGCCGCAGCAGCAGTGTGGCTTCCCGGCCGGCCAGCTCCTGTGGCCGGCTGGTCCAGCTCAGCATGCCGCCGACGTGGTCGAGCAGCAACGGCACCGCCTGCGGCGTCACCGACGCGAACCTGTTGAACGCCACCTCGACGTCCCACTGGTGCAGGGCGAACTCGCTGAGCCGGAACCGGCCCGACGTGGCGACGTCCACCGGTTCGGGCAGGAAACCCATGTCGATGCGCAGCGTGGCGCGGGTGTCGACGTCGAGTGCCTCGTACGCCTCGACGAGACGTTCGTTTGTGGCGAGGAACCCGGCGGCGTGCTCGGCCGGGGACATCGCGTCCCACCGCTGCCAGACACCGCGGTTGAAGTCACCGTCCGGGCCGGGCTCGCCGCTGCGGGCGGCGCTCAGCGTGGCGAGGCCGATCTCGGCGCCGCTGCCCAGGTGACTGAGCACCTGGGACACCTGCCACTCGCTGGCACCCGACGGTCGGATCAGGTCGTCCTCCTTGAGGTCCCGGACGAGCGCGGCCAACTCCTCGTGGCCGGCCCGCAGAGCGGTGATGATCTCATCGGCAGAGGTGGGCATGTATCTCCTCAGCGGGTTGTCGACGGTCCTCGAAACGCTATCCGACGCTGGCCGGCTTCCGTCGGACCGCTCAACCCATGTGCGCGGTGCCGCTGGTCCGGATGTCCCCCTTGCGCACCTTGATCAGGAACAGGGCGATCAGGCCGGCGAGCACGATCAGGGCCGCGCCCCAGGCGAACGCCACGCTGTAGCCGTGCACCAGCGCCTTGACCTGGGTGGCCGGGCTCGGTGCCCGGGACACCAGGTACGCGGTGACCGCGCTCGTGTACATGGTGTTCAGCAGGGCGGTGCCCAACGAGCCGCCGATCTGCTGGGTGGCGTTGAGCGTCGCGCTGGCCGCGCCGGCGTCGTGCTCCGGCACCCCGAACAGTGCCAGGCTGGACAGCGGCACGAACGTGAAACCGAGGCCCATGCCGAGGATGACCTGGGCGGGCAGCAGGAGGGTGAGGAACGAGGTGTCCACGTCGATCCGGGTGAGCAGCAGCATGCCGACGGCGGCGAGCGCGGCCCCGCCGACCATGAGCGGCTTGGCGCCCAGCCGGGGCATCAGTTGGCTGGCTCCGGCGGCGGCGATCAGCACACCCGCGGTGACCGGCAGCGACGCGAGCCCGGCTTCCAGCGGCGTGTACCGAAGCACCACCTGGAAGTAGAAGGTCAGGAAGAGGAACGCGCCGAACAGGCCGGCGCCGATAAGCGTCGAGGTGAGGTACGCCGCGCCCCGGTTGCGGTCCAGGATGATCCGCAGTGGCAGCAGCGGATGGTTGGAGCGCAGCTCGATCACCACGAAGACGGCGAGCAGCACCACACCGGCGGCGATGAAACCGAGCGTCGCGGCGGCGTCCCAGCCGTCCTCGGCGGCCTTCGTGAAGCCGTACACGAGGGAGACCAGGCCCGCGGTGACGACGACAGCGCCCGGTACGTCGTAGCGGGTGTTGCCGTGCGCCCGGCTCTCCGGCACCAGTGGCAGGGCGAGGAAGATCGCCACGGCGGCGACCGGGATGTTGACGAGCAGGCACCAGCGCCAGTTGGCGTACTCGGTGAGCACCCCACCGAGCAGCAGGCCGACAGCCGACCCGCCACCGGCGATGCCGCCGTACACGGCGAACGCCTTGGCCCGCTCGGTGGTCTCGGTGAACAGGACGGTGAGCAGGGCCAGCGCGGCCGGGGCGAGCAGCGCGCCGAAGACGCCCTGCAACGCCCGGGCGGCGAAGAGCATCTCGCCGGTGGTCGCCAGCCCGCCCAGCGCGGAGGCCAGCGCGAAGCCGATCATGCCGACGATGAACGTGCGCTTGCGACCCCAGTAGTCGGCGATCCGGCCGCCGAGCAGCAGCAGGCCACCGAAGGCCAGCGTGTATGCGGTGACCACCCACTGCCGGTTCGCGTCGTTGATCCCCAGGGCCGCCTGGGCCTGCGGGAGCGCGATGTTCACGATTGTGGCGTCCAGGACCACCATCAGCTGCGCGAGGGCGATGACCACCAGCGCCAGCCAGCGCCGCGGGTGCTGCGTGTCTGTCGACGCCCCGGTGCCGGGTGCGCCGGGCGCGGTCGAGGTCGCTCCGGCCATGGTGATGCCTCCGTGCTGCGGTCATCCTTCGGGCCGGACAGCCCGCCCGGCGGCGGTATAACCATCGCCGCCACCTCGAAACGTGAGCCCCGCTCCTCAACCGGGCGCGAGGATCACCGGCACGGCCACCGTGTTGATCCGCGCGCCGTCGTCCGCTGACACCTCGTACACCTCGATCGTGCCGTGCTGCTCGCGGTTCGTACGCCAGCCGACCACCACCCGGTACGCGCCCCGGCAGCCGCTGCCGCAGCTGGCGGTGCCGAATCCGGTGGCGACCTCCCGGCCGGAGGCGTCGCGCACCCGGACGCTCACGGTGGCCACGAACACGTCGGCGCTGCCGGTGACGGTGAGCGGAGCGGTGACCCGTTCGCCGACGGTGGGGCCGGTGACCACGATCGGCGGCAGCAGGCCCGCGTAGTCGGCCCGGCCGACCGGGTCGCCGCCACCGAAGCGGACCTGCCGGACGCTGGGGAACTGGGTGAGCGTCCAGACCACCTGCGCCTCGCGGAGGCGCTGTTCTGCAGGATCGCCGGCGGGTGGGACCCGCAGTGTCGCCACGCCGTCGGTGATCCGGGTGACCTCGGCGCCGGCCGGCAACCGGGTGGTCAACCCGGTGGCGGCCTCGGCGGGTGTGGGTCCGGCGGCCAACTCGGTCAGCGCCAGGCGGGACGTCGCCACGGTGGCCGGTCGGGTCCGCCGGGTCGGAACGAGCTGCCCGGACCGCACGTACCACAGCTCGATGGTCACCGTGGCCTGGTGGCGCGTGGCGGTGGGCATCGGTGCCAGCGGGCGCGGCGGCGTGCCGGTGACCGCCGGCGACGATGTCGGCGTCGGCGTGGCCCGCGGTGTGGGGATGGGGCTCGGGCGTCCGGTGGGCGCGGCGCTCGACGGCGGTGCGGTCGGCGCCGGGCCGAGGGCGCCGGAGCGCGGGGTGCCGCAGCCGCCGACGAGAGGCACAGCGACGAGCACGACAATGACCAGCGGGCGCCAGCTCATCCCACGCCACCCTTCGGGCTGGCGGTCTCCCCATCGGGGTGCGCCGCCGGACGTGGCACGCCGCCGGGACCGTGCGCGGGCAGCTCCAGCCGGAACCGTGTGCCGGCACCCGGCTCGCTGCGCACGCTCAGAACGCCGCCGAGCAGGGTGGCCTGTTCCCGGGCGATGGCCAGCCCCAGCCCACTGCCCGGAGCGGAGCGGGACGGATCGGCCTTGTAGAACCTGTCGAACAGGCGGGGCAGATGCTCGGCCGGGATGCCCGGCCCCTGGTCGGTGACCTCGACGACGACAAGCGGACCCGCCGCGGCCACAGTTGCCCGGATCTCGCCACCGCCGTGCTCGACAGCGTTGGACACCAGGTTGGCAAGCACCCGCTCCAGCCGGCGCGGGTCGGTGCGCAGCACGATCGGCTCGCCACTGATCAGCACCCGCGCCGACCAGCCGCGCGCCGCGACGATCCCGTGCAGCAGGGCCACCACGTCCACCGGCTCGACGCTCGGCCGCTCCCGCCCGGCGTCCAGCCGGGAGATCTCCATCAGGTCCTCCACCAGCCGGCGCAGCCGGACCACGTCGCCGACCAGCAGCCGCGCCGCCGGCCGCGCGTCGTCGGGCAACTGGTCGAGGTGCCCGCGCAGCAGCGACGCCGCTGCCACCAGGGCGGTCACCGGGGTACGCAGCTCGTGCGCGACGTCGGCCGTGAACCGCCGCTCCCGGGCCTGCGCCGCAGACAGCGCGGCGATCTTCGCCTCCAGGGCCTCGGCCATCTCGTTGAACGACGCCGCCCAGTCGCTGAACTCGTCGCGCCCGCGTACCGGCAGCCGGGTGGCGAGCAGCCCTTCGGTGAGCGCCCGGGCGGCCCGGCTGGCCCGATTGACCGGTTCCAGCGTGCGGCGGGCCAGCGCGTGCCCCACCCCTGCGGCGAGCAGCACCACGAACACCCAGCCGGCCAGCAGCGCGTTGCGCAGTTGAACCACGTCGGCGGCGATGCCGTCCTCGTCGGTGAGCACGTACAGCTCGGCGGTCGACCCGGGGATGCGTCCGCCGACCACAAGCAGTCGAGGGCGCATCCCGGGCGCGGAGCGCTGGTAGCCGAGCTGCCCGCCCGCGACAGTGGCCCGCAACCGGGTGCCAAGCGTCGGGGCGTACTCCGGATGCGAGGGGCGGGCCGGTCCGTCGACGAGCACCACGTGCCGGCCGCTGCTCTCGAAGCTGGTGAGCAGCTCGGTGCTGCGCTGCTCGGTAAGCGGCAGGAACTGTCCGGCGAGGACGAGTTGGTAGCGGGCGTCGGCGGCGGCCTCCTGGAGCGACGCGTCCATCCAGGACTGCCGCAGCAGCAGCCCGGTCCCGCCGGCGAGCAGCCCGGCCGACATCCCGGCGACAAGCACGAAGGCGATCGTCAGCCGGCGCCGCAGACGGCCCGGTGCCACAGCGCGTCCGGCCATCGCCGACCCTCCTCCTCAGCCGGTGGACAGCTTGTAGCCGGCGCCGCGCACGGTGCGGACCAGCAGTGGGTGCGCCGGGTCGTCCTCGATCTTGGCGCGCAGCCGCTGGACCGCCACGTCGACCAGGCGCGAGTCACCGAGGAAGCTGTGGTTCCAGACCAGGTCCAGCAGCAGCTCGCGGGTGAAGACCTGCCCGGGGCGGCGGGCCAGCTCCAGCAGGAGGCGGAACTCGGTGGCGGTCAGCGTGACCTCCCGGCCGTCCCGGCGCACCACGAAGCTGCCCGGATCGATCTCCAGCCCGCCGACCTCGATGGTGCCCGACGCCACCGGCGCGGTGGCCCGGCGCAGCACCGAGCGGACCCGGGCGACCAGTTCGGGCAGGTCGAAGGGTTTACGTAGGTAGTCGTCCGCGCCGCACTCCAGGCCGACCACCACGTCGAGCGTGTCGGTGCGGGCGGTCAGCATGAGGATCGGCACCTGACTGGTCCGCCGGATCTCCCGGCACACCTCAAGGCCGTCCAGGCCCGGCAGCATGACGTCGAGCACGATCAGGTCGACCGGGTGGGCCCGCCATGCCGCCAGGGCCTGCCGCCCGTCGACGGCGGTGTCGACCCGGAAGCCGGCGCGGCGCAGACCGAGGGCGGTGACCTCCCGGATGGAGGCGTCGTCCTCGACCACCAGTACGCGGCCCTCCATCACCTGAGGGTAGACCCGCCTTCATGGCGTGCGACCTGGCGAAACGGTCGGTGTCGGCGGCCCGGCCGGCTCTGCGGGGTGCCACGGTGGCGGGTCGGTGAACTACCTTGCTCCCGACCCGGTCAGCTCACCCGAGAGGGCACGACGTGCAACGTTTTGGCTGTGTGATTCGGCTCCGCCCGGACCAGCGGGAAACGTACCTGCGGCTACACGCCGACGTCTGGCCGAGCGTCGAGCAGACGCTGCGCGAGGCGAACTTCCGCAACTACACGATCTTCCTCCACGACGACCTGCTCTTCGGCTACTACGAGTACGTCGGTGACGACTACGAGGCCGACCAGCGGCTCATCGCCGCGGACCCGCAGACGCAGGAGTGGTGGAAGCTGACCGATCCGTGTCAGGAGTCGCTCGCCGAACCCGGGTCGGGGGACTGGTGGGCGCCGATGCGGGAGGTCTGGCACCTGGCCGAGGACGCACCCGAGCAGGGCTCGCCCAGGTGACGCCCGCCCGGCCGGACGGTCGCGAACCGTCCGGCCGGGAGACGTCGCCGACCTGTCACTCCTGCCACTGGTGGGCCACGTCGAGCACGACTCGGCTGTGTGTGCCGGGCCCGGCCAGCACGAGCACTCGGAACGGCAACCGGGCCCGTACGCCGACCGCGAAGGTGCTGTAGCCCTCGAAGCTGCCGCCGAAGACGACGTCGCGCAGCGTCGGGTAGCGCAGCAGGTTCGCGGTGTGCTCGCCGACCGCGTACGGGATCGTGCCGGAGTGGGCCGCGTCGTAGGCGGGTGCCCGCAGCGAGACCCGCAGCAGGGCGCCCCCGGCGGTGTACGGCGACAGCGCCAACCCTTCGCCCTCGGTCCACGTCTCGCCGTAGCCGACCGAGTAGCCGTCCACCGGGCCGGCGAACTCGAACACCACCCGGTCGTAGCAGTCGTGCCGACCGGTCCGTACGTCGACAAGTGGGGCGTCGCTCAGCGTGCCGGCCGTCTTGTCGGCGCTGCCCCAGGTGATCCCGCAGTACGGCGACGCTGTCGCTGCGGTGGTGCTCGCCGCGTGGCCGCTGCCCGCGCCGGCGACCAGCCCGGCCAGGACGATCGCCAGCGCCGTCAGCGCGTTTCTGATCCTCATCGTGGTGCCTCCGTCCGCTGCTCGGGGCCACGTCGTGGCGGTGTGCCGGTGACCCTCGATCTCGACCGTGGCCTCGGCACGGCACGACCATTTCGCTGTGGCGTAACAGGCCCGTAACAGCGGATGGGATCAGTCGACCGTGGGTGGCCGGTGCAGCGTGCGCAGCGGTGAGCAGAACACCGGCAGCCAGGTCAGTCCGTTGGCGAGTGCACCGACCACCAGTGCGGTGCGAACGTCCGCGTACTGGGCGAGCACGCCGGCGACGATCGCGCCGATGGTGAGCGCCCCGGTGAGCAGGAATCGGAAGGTGGCGTTCATCCGGCCGAGCAGTCCGTCCGGGGTGACGCTCTGGCGCAGGCTGACCCCGATCACGTTGCCGATCCCCGTCCGCCAGGCCAACATCAGCCAGCCGAAGGCCGCCACCCAGAGCATCGGCCCGTTGTCGATCAGCGCGACGGACCCGCCGAGCGGTGCGACGAGCAGACCGGGCAGCCAGAGGGAGCGGCCGTGGCCGATCCGCTCGGCGAGCGGTCGCGCGCTCAACGCGCCGAGAAGAGCGCCGAGCCCGCCCACCCCCAGGAACAGGCCGAGGGCGGCGGCGCCCAGCCCCAGTTCGCGGAGGAAGACCACCGGCAACATGGTCGTGGTGAGTTGCATTGTCAGGTTGATGCTCGCGGTGGAGACGGCGAGCGGGCGGAGCAGTTGGTTGCCGGTCACGTGCCGCACGCCCGTGCTGAGCTGTCGAACGAACCCGCCCGTCGTCCCGGTCGCAGGCCGTTGGGGAGCACCGGTGCGGACGCGGGACAGGATCGTCCCGGACGCAACGTAGGCCACCGCGTCCAGAACGATCGCGATCGGTGCCGTGAGTGTCTGCACGACCAGGCCGCCGAGTCCTCGTCCTGCGATCTGCATGGTGGCGCCGGTGCTCATCATCAGCGAGTTGGCGGCCACCAGCCGATTCCGGCCGACCAACTCGGGCAGGCAACTTTGTGCGGCGACGTCGGCGAAGACGGTGCCGACGCCGGTCAGCAGCACCACCAGATAGAGCTGCGGGATGCTCAACCAGCCGGCCCACCATGCCAGCGGCACGGATGCGACCAACGCCGCCCTGGTGAAGTCGGCGGTGATCAGCACTGCACGGCGAGGCAGCCGGTCGACCCAGACGCCGGCCGGCAGGCCGATCAGCAGGAAGGCGGCGGTGCTCAGAGCGGCGAGAACTCCAACCTGACCGGGACTGGCGGCCAGCAGGGAGACGGCCAGCACCGGTACGGCCAACTGACCAACGTGGAAGCCGATGCCATCGATGAGGGAGGCCGCGTAGAGCAGGCGGAAGGATCGTGGCCAGGGCTCCGGTTGCCGGCGTGCGGCGGTCACCGTCGGGGTGGTGGTCATGCCGCCCACGGTGCCGGTCGCGGTCCTTTCGACCGATAGATTTGATGCTCGCCGAATCGATCGGGGGGCGCGGATGATGCTGGTCGGTCTGGACGCGCGGGACCTGGCGATGACGCGATTCGCGGTGTCACCGTTGTGGGAGGCGGTGGCCAGTGTGCGGATCATCAAGCGGCCGCATCAGTTCCCAGAGCATCTGGCCTGGCACGAGCGGGCCCGGCCGCGTCTGGCCGAGGTGGACTGGCAGATGTTCGCCGACCTGGTGCAGATGCCGACACCAATCATCCCGACCTTCATCTGTCCGCCCCCGGCCACGT
Source organism: Micromonospora sp. DT41 (assembly GCF_049841715.1). NCBI lineage: Bacteria > Bacillati > Actinomycetota > Actinomycetes > Micromonosporales > Micromonosporaceae > Micromonospora > Micromonospora sp. DT41. The sequence goes on from NZ_JBNCKU010000002.1 coordinate 39,509, forward strand.
CACAGCCCACCCTCGACATCGAGCTGGCGACCCTCGTCGCCACACCTCCCGAAGCGGTACGGGCAAGCCTCGACACGCTGCCAGGGCCCAGGTCGTCGCCCCTGGCGGCGCTCTACGCCGATCCGCCGACTCACCTGGGCCGGCTGGCCGACGCGATTCGGGCGTACACCGATGCGGTCATCGCACCCTACTGGCCCCGGATGCGAACCCTGCTGGAGCGGGAGGTGCTGCTCGGCGCGCAACGGATGGCCACCGACGGGCTGCACGGCCTGCTCAACCAGCTCGACCCCTTCGTCCGGCTGGAGGCCGACACGCTGAAGGTGGAGCACATCGTCCTCGCTGGCAGTGTGCGACTCGATGGTCGGGGCCTGCTGCTCGTGCCGTCGGTCTTCATCGGCCGCCGGGTGTGGTCCAACTTCGGCTCCCCGGGACAACCGGTGCTGCGCTTTCCGGCGCGGGCGACGGCCACTGTATGGGAGCGGGATCCGGCCCCGGACGGGCGGGGACTGGCCCGGGTGTTGGGTCGCACCCGGGCCGCCCTGCTGCACGAACTGGCGGTCCCGACCTCGACCCTGGAACTGGCCGAACGCTGCGGCCTCACCCCGGGCACCGTGTCACAGCACCTCGGCGCGCTGCGCGAGGCCGGCCTGGTGGGGGCCCACCGCGTCGGCCGTTTCGTCCTCTACGCCCGCACGACCGCGGCCGAGACGCTGGTCGCCGCGGGCGGCGCGGCTGCCACCTGAGGCCGGTATGACGATTCCGCTATAGCGGACATCGACCGTCGTCGTCTTAACATCTACGTACGTCAATGACCGACGACCCCGGGTCGTCGGGGCGACCCAGGGGAGTGCGTGATGTACCGACGACAACTCAGACGCGCCGTCCAGGCCGTGCTGGTGGCCGTGCTGGCGGTAGCCGGGATGCAGCTCGCCACCGGCGCACCGGCCGCCGCCGTGCGGACCGTCTACTACGACGCGAGCCGCACCGGCGAGTTCCGCACCAACTTCGACCAGGCGGCGCAGATCTGGAACAGCAGGGTCAGCAACGTCCGGCTCCTGGCCGGCACCCCGGCCAGCATCACCATCTACGTCGACGACGGGTGGCCCCGGGCGCAGTCGACCGGCCTCGGGTCGGGCCGGATCTGGATGGGCCGCACGGCCGTCAACCAGGGGTACGACCGCAACCGGATCGCCGCCCACGAGCTGGGCCACATCCTCGGCCTGCCGGACCGGCGCACCGGCCTCTGCACCGACCTGATGTCCGGCAGCAGCGCCCCGGTCTCCTGCCGCAACGCCAACCCCAGCTCGACCGAGGCGTCCCGGGTGAACTCCCTGTTCGCCGGTACGCTTGCCGCGCCCGCCGCCGGCACGACGTACACCTGGACCGACGAGGCCGGCGACATCAGCCCGCTGGTCGTCGGTGGCCGGCCGGCAAGCGAGAGCTACCCGTTCATGGTGTACGTCTCCGGCTGCACCGGCACGCTGATCAAGGCCAACTGGGCGGTCACCGCCAAGCACTGCTCCACGCCGTCCTCGGTCCGGGTGGGCAGCGTCAACCGCAGCAGCGGCGGAACCGTGGTCCAGGTGACCCGCGCGGTCAACCACCCGAGCGTCGACGTCAAGCTGCTGCAACTGGCCAGCTCGGTGACGTACGCCCCGGCGCCGATCCCGAGCACCTCCGGCGCGGTCGGCACCGCCACCCGGATCATCGGCTGGGGTCAGACGTGCGCGCCCCGTGGCTGCGGATCAGCCCCCACCGTCGCCAACGAGCTGGACACGTCCATCGTGGCCGACAGCCGCTGCTCCGGCATCAACGGCCCGTACGAGATCTGCACCAACAACACGAACGGCAACTCCGGCGCCTGCTACGGCGACTCGGGCGGCCCGCAGGTGCGTCGGGTCAACGGCGTGTGGAACCTGATCGGCGCGACCAGTCGTGCCGGCAACAACAACTCCACCTGCGCCACCGGCCCGTCCATCTACGTGGACCTGCCGTCCATCCGGTCCTGGATCTCCACCCAGGTCGGCGGCCTGCCCGCCTGATCTGCCCGAGGTGCTGGGTGGGGGCGCGACGCGCGTCCCCACCCGGCGCTGTCTGTTCACCTGGACCGCCGTGCTGCGGTACCGTGCCTGGCACATCGACGCATCCGAGGTGGACACATGCCTGCCATCGTCGCGCTCACCCTGGCTCTCGCGCTGACGCCCGCTCCCACGCCCACGCCGTCGACGACGTCCGGCCCGGTCGGCTCCCTGCTCGGTGGCGTCGGTCAGATCGTCGACGGCCTGCTCGGAGGCGGCAGTGCCTCCGGCTCGCCCGCAGCACCGAGCCCGACGCAGAGCCCCACCGGCGGCCCCGCGCCGAGCCCGTCAGCAGCGGTCGCCCCGCCCGGGGCCTCCGCCGCCCCGCCGGCGGCGTCCGGCTCACCGTCGCCGGCCCCGGGGTCAGCCGTGGCGCCGGGCACTGTGGACCCGGCCGGTCCGGGGCGGGTGGCCCGCGACGCGGCGGTGCCCCTGCCGAACGGCGGCGACTCGGAGTCGCTCGACGGGCCGGCACTCGGCGCCCCGGAACGCGGAAACTGGCCACCGCCTCCGGGGTACTACCTGCTGGCCGCGGGTGTCCTCGCGGTGCTGGCGCTGCTGCTCCTGCGCGGTCGCCGGCCGGCCGTCGCGGCGGGCGCGACCTCCGCTCCGGCCCCCGCGCCCGCCCCGGACCCGAACCCGAATCCGGAGGTGGATCCCGACCCCGTTCCGGACAACGTCAGTCGCCTGCCGACAAACCTCAACGCCATCTACGAGCTGGGCCGGCTGGACGAGCGACTCGAACAGGAGCGCGGCCGGAAATCGTGAACCGCGACGGGCCAGCTTCCCCTCACGGCGCTGGGCGGGCGCCTTCGCGCGGCGGCATCTCGTCACGGTACGCCCCGACCGGCCCGGCGTAGCGGTCCCGGCCGTCCGGGTACGGCCAGGCGTTGGCTGTGCAGCCGTGCAGGCCCAACGTCTGCTGCTGCATCACCGGCGCCGGCCGGCCCCGCCCCGGGCACCGCTCGTGGCCCATGCCGAGCCGGTGCCCGACCTCGTGGTTGACCATGTATTCGCGGTAGGTCGCCAGGCTCGCGCCGTAGCTCTGTACCCCCTTCACCCAGCGCGCCACGTTGAGCACCACCCGATTGCCGTTGCGGCACGAGGTGTAGCCGTCAGGTGTGTCCTGGCACAGGTCGTCGCGGGTCCCCGGGGTCGCCAGGTAGATGGTGAAGTCGGCAGCGCTGTCGACGCCCACCCGGCGCAGCCGCCACGTCCCCCCGGCCGTCCAGCCGCGCGGGTCGTCGAGCGTCGCGGAGACCGCGGCGGCGACGCCGGCCACCGACAGGCCCTCGATGTCGCGCTCGACGGCGACCCGGTAGCGCAGCAACCGCCCTCGGCCACCGTGCTCGGGTGCGCTTTCGGCCGCGGCTGTCGACCAGCGGCCACCACCGGTGGCGGGATAGCTGACCGCGACGGGTGCGACACCTGCGACGGGCGACCGCCCGGGCGGCCTGCCAGTCGTGGTGGCATCCGGCGCGGTCGTCAACGGTGCTGTCGTCGGATCGCCGATGGTGCGCGTGGCCACGGGCTGGCCCGCCGCCGGCAGCCCACAGCCGGCCAGCAGCGCCATCACCACGACGGGCAGCGCCGCCGCGCCGGCCGGCACCCGGCGGGTAGCTTTCGTCGACATGTCTCTCCCCTCGCGCGCCGCGCTGGGGCGGCACGGGAGAGAGGACGGGTGGAATCCACCGAAAGTTGATCTCGCGATGACTCAACTTTTCGGCGGTCCCACCCGTCCGTACTTCTGTGGCACGGGGGAGGGGCCGGCATGGCCCGAGGTGACGCGGAGTTCGTCGAGTTCGCGCGGGCGGCGTCCGCGCGGCTGGTGCATGCCGCGTTCCTGCTGACCGGTGACCACCACCAGGCCGAGGACGCCGCACAGACCGCGCTTGTGCGCACGTACGCCTCCTGGTCGCGGATCCGCGACGACGACGCCTACGGGTACGCCCGTCGGATCCTGCTCAACCACCTGGTGGACGGGTGGCGGCGGCCGCTGCGGGAGTACCCGACCGAGGAGGTTCCCGAGCAGCGGCGGGCCGACGTGGCCGACCAGGTGGCCACCCGGCACTGGCTGCGGGCCATTCTCGGCGCGCTCAGCCCGCGCGAGCGGGCGATCCTCGTGCTGCGCTACTACTTCGACCTTCCGGAGGCGCAGGTGGCCCGGGAACTCGCCGTCTCGGTGGGCACCGTGAAGAGCACCAGTTCGCGGGCGCTGGAGAAGCTGCGCGCCACCCGGCAGCGGGCGGCAGACGACGAGAAGGCCTGCCGATGAGCGAGTTCGACCGGCTGCGCCACGCCATGCGTGTGACCGAGCGTCCGGGCGTCGCCCTCGACCTGACCGCCGTCCTGCGCGAGGGACGGCGGTTGCGGACCCGCCGCCGGCTCGCCGGTGCCGCGACGCTCGCGGCCGGACTGACGGCCGTGGCCGCCGTGGTGGCGGTCGGCATCCGGCCGGGCGACCCCCCGTCGGTCGAGCGACCGACACCGGTCGCCGTCGCTCCGCCGCCGGTAGCCGCCTCGCCGACCACCCCGGACTCGCCCGAACCGACGACGCCCACGACGATGGCACGCGACATCCCGAAGCCGCTGGGTCACGTCGTCGACAGCGGGATACGCCACGGCGTCGAGCAGCGGGTCTTCTACGTCGTGCAGGTGCGGGTGCCCGGCCAACCTGGGGTGAGCATCGGGCTGGCCGCCGGTCGCCGCGCCCCCGACGGCAGATTGACGACGGACATCCTCGTCAACGACGTCGAGGGCGCCGACCGTGGCCCGGGGTTCCACCAGATCGGCTACGACGAGCGTGGCGCGGGCGCGGCGGTCCCCACCTTCGGCTATTTCGTCGGCCCGGCCCAGCAGATCACCGGCACCGTGAACGGCAGGCAGGTGAGCGCCCGGCTGGCCCGCTGGAGCGCCGACAAACAGGTGGTGATCTTCTGGTTCGATCCGGCGGATCTGGCCCCCGGCGACCGGCTGGACGGCATCGTCGCCCACGACGCCGAGAACAAGCGGCTGTGAGATCCGCCGGTCAGGCCGGATCGACGAGCCGGCGCTCGATGGTCACCGTGGTGCCCTCGCCGGTGGAGACCATCCGCACGTCGCCGTAGGCGTTCATCAGCAGCGCGCCCCGACCCCGGTCCATGGCCGGGCGGCGGTCGCGCCAGGTGCCGAAGTCGCGTACCGAGATGCGGACCACGCCGTCGCCCACCCGGAGTCGTACCCGCACCTCGGGGCGGCTGGGCCGCTGGGCGTGCTCGACGGCGTTGTTCACCGCCTCGGACGCGGCGAGCAGCAGATCCTCGAGCACGTCCGGGTCGACGTCCAGGCCGCCCAGGACCCGCCGGACGTCCCGGCGCATCGCCGACGCCGAGGTGGGCGCGGACGGGTACGCCCATTGGACGTCCACAGCGCCGCCGGTGCCGACCGGCGGAACCACCGACGCGGCGTCGGTACCGTTGGCCGAACCCTCAGCCGGGGCGGTCGCTGTGGAAGGGGTCCCCGCGAATGCCGGGGCAGCGGAGAACGCGGACTCCGCGAGCGGCGCGGCGGCAGGTCCGCCAGCGCCGGCGGGCGGGCCGTCGACGACGGGCGGGACGTCGCCTCCGGGCCGGCCGTCGACGACGGGCGAAACATCGTCGACGCGCCGGCCCTCATCGACGACGTGGCCGGTGGCCCCGGGCAGGCTGCCGGCGGCGGCGTGGGCGCGGGCACGACGGATGGCGGCCCGTATCCGGGCGATCAGCTCCACAGCGGCGAACGGCTTCACCAGGTAGTCGTCGGCGCCGAGGCTCAGACCTGCGACGCTCGCCTCCTCGCCGGCCCGCGCCGAGAGCACCAGCACCGGCAAAGCCCTGGTCGCCGGGTCCGCACGCAGCCGACGGACCAGGTCGAAGCCGTCCAGCACCGGCATCATCACGTCGGTGAGGACCAGGTCCGGTGGCTCGCGATGGATCGCGTCGAGGGCCTGCTGGCCGTCGGTGACCGACCGCACCCGCCAGCCCTGGCCGGTGAGCAGCCGACTCAGGTACGCCCGCATGTCGCTGTTGTCGTCGGCCACCAGGATGCGCGCCCCGGCCAACTCGTCGGTGCCCGGCCCGGACACCGCGGCGGGCTCCGCGACACCGCCGGTCGGGTCGGTGAGCCAGCTCAACGCGTCCTGGACGGCGGCATGGGCGGCGTCGCCCCGCCCATCGCGCGCCGGACCGGTCACCGCCGTGGGTTTCGACGTCGACCAGGGCAGGGCGACAGTGAACGTGGTGCCCACACCCACCCGGCTGGTCACCCGGACATCGCCGCGCTCCAGGCGGGCCAACTCACGGACCAGCGCCAAGCCGATACCGGTGCCCTCGTGGCTGCGTGACCGGGCGCCCTGCACCCGGTGGAAGCGCTCGAAGAGCTTCGGCAGGTCCTCCTCGGCGATCCCGATGCCGGTGTCGGCGACGGTGAGGCGTACCTCGTCGTCGTCGGCGTCCATGGCGACCCGGATCCGCCCGATGAACGTGTATTTCAGAGCGTTGGAGAGCAGGTTTGTGACGATGCGTTCCCAGTTGACCGGGTCCACCGTCACCGGCCGCGGCAGCGGCGGGCAGTCGACGTCGAGCGTCAGGCCGGCCCGTTCCACTGCTGCCCGGAAGACGCCTGCCAGCTCGGCGGTGAGTGCTGCCAGGTCGACGACGCGGGCGTCGCTGCGCGCCCGCCCGGCCTCCAGGCTGGAGAACGTGAGCAGGCTGTTGACAAGCGTCAACAGGCGGGTGGAGTTGCGCCAGGCGGTCTCCACCCGCTCCCGCTGCACGGAGGCCAGCGGCGCGGTGGAGTCGGCGAGCGCGTCGGCGAGGGGGCCGAGCATGAGGGTCAGCGGGGTACGGAACTCGTGGCTGACGTTCGTGAAGAAGTTCGTCTTCACCCGGTCCAGCTCGGCAAGCGCCTCGGCCCGACGCCGCTCCTGCTCGTACTCGCGCGCGTTGCGCACCGCGACAGCGACCTGCTGGACCAGCAGTTGGTAGAAGGATCGGTACGCCTCGTCAAGGTGCCGGTTGGGGCTGACAGCGGCGAGCAGGACGCCGGGCGGCTGGTCCTCGGCCGCCGAGGGCAGCGGCAGTGCCAGCGCGACGCGGGTCGGGTCGTCCCACGGGCCGGCGGGCAGGGGCAGGAGCTCCGCGAGACCTGTCACCTCGACGAGCCGACCCCGGGCGGCGTCGGGTAGCCCCCAGGCCCGGGCGACCGGGCCGGGAGCGGCCAGGTCGACGGCGTCGGGCAGCGCCCCTGGCACGGTGGTCTGACCGGGCGGGCCGCCGACGCAGGCGGTCCGCCGCAGCACCTCGTTGTCGCGCAGGTAGATCGCGGCGAACGGCACGTCCAGCGGATGGCCGCCGATCGCGTCGATCAGCCGGGCGCAGGTGGCGTCCACGTCGACGGTACGGCCGTCGCCGCGCAGGGACAGGTCGCGCAGCAGGCGCAGCCGCCGTTCGCCGACGACCTGCTCGGTGACCTCGCTGCACACGGTCAGCACGCCGACGGTGCTGCCGTCGTCGTCGCGGGCCGGTGCGTGCGAGACGCTGAAGTACGCCTCCTCGCGGTAGCCGGCGCGTTCCAGCAGGAGTCGCAGGGCGGGCACCCAGCTCGCCACCCCGGTCGCCATGGCTTCCTGGATCAGTGGGCCCAGGACGTCCCAGCCCTCGGCCAGTGTCACCCGGACGTCGTCGCCGAGCGCGGCCGGATGCTTGTCGCCGATCAGCGCCGCGTACGCGTCGTTGTAGAGCTGGGTGAAGTCCGGGCCCCAGAGCAGCAGCATCGGGTACCGGGACGAGAGCACGATGCGGACGGCGGACCGCAGGCTCTGCGACCAGCCCGCCACCGGGCCCAGCGGAGTGCCGGCCCAGTCCAGCTCGGCCATCAGCCGGCCGGCGTGGCCACCGTCGGTGAAGAGGTCCGTGCTGGGTCGTTTCACGCTCGACCCGGCCTCATCGCAAGCCCCCGTTCCGGGCCCGATGACCCCTGCTGGTGGTACGTACCCATCCTGACACTTCGCCTCACCTGTGCTGACGTCGGCACCCGCCTGTCCCACTGCCGGGCGGGTACGGGCTCGCGGAGCGCCCGGCAGTGGGGAGGCGGCGCGGGTCGGTGATACCGGCGGGCGGCTGCGTGGTGGTATGTCCGGCGTCGAGCCGGTGGGGTTGGCCGAACGACCGATGCCTGCGGGATAGATATCTGTAAGTGTCTCGGTAATCTCTCCAACCCCCGAGGAGCCCCCATGAGAGGCAGAACGCTGAGCGCGGCAATCGCGCTCACCGTGTTCGCCGGGACGGTGACGCTGGCCGCCCAGCCGGCATCCGCGTCGCCCACCACCGGAACGGCTGCGGCCCGGCCGATCGCCGCGTCAGCCGCCGTCCTGGCAGCGCCGGACATCTCCGTCAGCAACGTCCAGGCGCACCTGACCCAGTTCAACTCCATCGCCACGAGCAACGGCGGCAACCGGCGGGCCGGCTCGGCCGGCTACACGGCCTCGCTCAACTACGTCAAGGGCAAGCTCCAGGCGGCGGGCTACACCGTTACCGAGCAGTACTGCTCCAGCTGCACGTACCCCTCGAACAACCTGATCGCCGAATGGCCCGGCGGCCCGACCGACCAGGTGGTCATGTTCGGCGCCCACCTGGACGGCGTGTCGGCCGGCCCGGGAATCAACGACAACGCCACGGGCTCGTCGGTCCTGCTGGAGAACGCCCTGGTCCTGGCCGCGCAGAACCCGACAATGACCAAGAAGGTCCGGTTCGCCTGGTGGACCGACGAGGAGCAGGGGCTCAACGGCTCCCGGTTCTACGTCAACTCGCTCAGCAGCACCCAGCGGGGCTACATCAAGGGCTACTACAACTTCGACATGGTCGGCTCGACAAACGGCGGCTACTTCATCAACCGGGTCACGTCCACCACGGCTGCCCCGCTCAAGGCGTACTGGGACTCGCTCGGGTTGCAGCCGGAGGAGAACGTCGAGGGCCAGGGCCGCTCCGACGACTACTACTTCCAGCAGGCCGGCATCCCCACCTCGGGCTACGCGGCGGGCGCCAGCGCCCGCAAGACCAGCGCCCAGGCTGCCAAGTGGGGCGGCACCGCGAACGCCGCCTACGACCCCTGCTACCACCGGTCCTGCGACACCACGGCGAACGTCAGCGCCACCGTGCTGAACCGGGCAGCTGACGGCGTGGCGTACGCGCTGTGGGATCTGGCCGTCGGCGGAGGAACCCCGAGCAACGACTTCTCAGTGGCGGTCAGCCCCACGACCCGCACCGTGGCCCGGGGCGCCAGCACCACCGCGACGGTCTCCACGGCGACCACTGCCGGCTCGGCGCAGTCGGTGAGCCTGTCCGCCTCCGGCGCGCCAAGCGGGGTGAGCGTCTCGTTCAGCCCGTCCTCGGTGACCTCCGGCGGCTCGTCGACGATGACCCTGACCGCGTCGTCAAGCGCCGCGACAGGCACCTTCACAGTGACGGTCACCGGCACCGGTTCGGTCACCCGCAGCGCCACCCTCACCCTCACGGTGACCGGCACCGGCGGCTGCGCGGCCGCCCAGGTGATCGGCAACGGCGGCTTCGAGAGCGGCGCCACGGTGTGGACGGCGTCCTCCGGCGTGATCACCAACTCCAGCAGCAAGCCGGCCCGGACCGGGTCGTACAAGGCGTGGCTCAACGGGTACGGCAGCACCCGCACCGAGACCCTGTCCCAGTCGGTGACGGTGCCGGCCGGCTGCGCCAGCTACACGCTGTCGTTCTGGACGCGCATCGACACCGCCGAGACCACCTCGTCCACGGCGTACGACAAGCTGACAGTGCGGATGGGCTCGACCACGCTGGCGACGTACTCGAACCTCAACGCCTCCAGCAGCTACGTCCAGCGCACGCTCAACGTCGCCGCGTACGCCGGCCAGACGGTGACGCTGACGTTCACCGGTACCGAGGACTCGTCGTTGCAGACGAGCTTCGTGATCGACGACGTGACGCTTCAGGCGAGCTGACCGCGTACCCGCTGTAGTGGGCCGCCGCCGGGAACACCCGGCGGCGGCCCGTCGCGTCGAGGGGTCAGGGAGCTGCGGGTAGAGCGCGCCCACCCCGCCGGCGAGCCCGGCCTGAACCTGCCGACTGGTGTCGTCGGCGACGATCTCGTACGCGTCGGACTCGATGCCGTCGATGGCGATCCGGGCGATGGTGGCGGGGTCGGACTTCGGGCCGGTGACGTGGGTGGCCATGTCGGTGTCCATGTAGCCGACGTGCAGGCCGGCGACCCGGATGCCCCGCTCGGCGAGCTGGACGCGCAGCGCGTTGGTCATCGCCCACTCGGCCGACTTCGCGGCCCCGTACGCCCCGGAGGAGGGGAAGTTCAGCCAGGACAGCACGGAGAGCACGTTGAGGATCGTCCCGCCGCCGTTGCCGGCGATGCCGGGCGTGAAGGCCCGGACCATCGACAGGGTGCCGAGGTAGTTGGTCTCCAGTTCGAGCCGTACGAGGTCCAGGTCGCCGTCGATCAGGTCGGTGTGGGACTCGATGCCGGCGTTGTTGATCAGGAGGTTCACGTCGCCGGCCAGCTCGGCGGCGGCGGCCACCGAGGCGGGGTCGGTGATGTCGAGGCGTACCGGCGTCACGCCGGACAGGTCGACGGTGTCCGGGTTGCGGGCGCAGGCGTAGACGGTCGCGCCGCGGGCGAGCAGCTCGGCGGCCAGGTGCCTGCCGAAGCCGCGGTTGGCGCCGGTGACGAGGGCGGTGCTTCCAGCAATCTTCATGGGCGTCACGCTATCGGACCTGACTTTTGCTAATCAAAGTCAGCTAGGTCACGCGACGGCCCGGCTCGATCGGGAATACGACCCGGATGCGGCCACCGCCCCGCCCGTGACGGCTCGTATCCTTTCGGCGAACCTCCGCACGAGCCGAGAAGGGAGACGGTGTGAGCAACCAGGCCGAGACATTGGAGTTCCAGGCTGAGGCGCGTCAGCTCCTGCAGTTGGTGGTCCACTCGATCTATTCGAACAAGGACGTCTTCCTGCGGGAACTCATCTCGAACGCGTCCGACGCGCTGGACAAGCTGCGGCTGGCCACGCTTGTCGACAAGGACCTCGTCGCCGACACCGACGACCTGCACGTCGCCATCGAGGTCGACAGGGACGCCCGCACCCTGACCGTCCGGGACAACGGCATCGGCATGACCCGCGACGAGGTGGTCGGGCTGATCGGCACGATCGCCAAGTCCGGCACCGCCGAGCTGCTGCGCCAACTACGGGAGTCCGCCGACGCCCGCGCCTCGCAGGACCTGATCGGCCAGTTCGGCGTCGGCTTCTACGCCGCGTTCATGGTCGCCGACCGGGTAACCCTGCTGACCCGCAAGGCCGGCGAGACCGGCGGCACCCGCTGGGAGTCCACAGGCGAGGGGACGTACTCGATCGAGCCGGTCGCCGAGGCGCCCCAGGGCACCGCGGTGACCCTGCACCTCAAGCCCGCCGACACCGAGGACAACCTGCACGACTACACCGCCGAGTGGACCATCCGCGAGATCGTCAAGCGATACTCCGACTTCATCGCCTGGCCGATCCGGATGACCGTCGAACGCCCCGGCGCCGACGGCGCGGACCCCACCAGCGAGGTGCAGACCCTCAACTCGATGAAGGCGCTCTGGGCGCGACCCCGCGACGAGGTCGACGCCGCCGAGTACAACGAGTTCTACAAGCACGTCAGCCACGACTGGGCCGACCCGCTCGAGGTCGTACACATGAAGGGCGAGGGCACCTTCGAGTACGAGGCGCTGCTCTTCCTGCCCAGCCACGCCCCACTGGACCTGTTCTCCCCGCAGGGCCGCCGGGGCGTCCAGCTCTACGTCAAGCGCGTCTTCATCATGGACGACTGCGAGGCGCTGGTCCCCACCTACCTACGCTTCGTCAAGGGCGTGGTCGACGCCCACGACCTGTCGCTGAACATCTCCCGCGAGATCCTCCAGCAGGACCGCCAGATCCAGATCGTCCGCCGCCGCCTGGTGAAGAAGGTCCTCGCCGCTGTCAAGGACCTCAAGGCCAACCACGCCGAGCGCTACCAGACCTTCTGGAAGGAGTTCGGCACTGTCGTCAAGGAAGGGCTCATCGACGACACCGACAACCGCGACACCCTGCTGGAGATCCTGTCGCTGGCCTCCACCCACGACCCGGCCGAGCTCACCGACCTGGCCGGCTACGTCTCCCGGATGAAGGACGGCCAGAGCGACATCTGGTACGCCACCGGCGACTCCCGGGCCACCATCGAGAACTCCCCGCACCTGGAGGCGTTCCGGGCCAAGGGCCACGAGGTGCTGCTGCTCACCGACCCTGTCGACGAGGTGTGGGTGGAGCGGGTCGGCACGTACGACGGTCGGCCGCTGCGCTCGATCGCCAAGGGCGAGGTCGACCTCGACACCGACGAGGAGAAGCAGCAGGCCGAAGCCGAGCGCGAGCAGCAGCGGCAGGAGTTCGCGGCGCTCGTGGACTGGCTGGGCACGACACTTTCCGACAGCGTCCGGGAGGTCCGCCTGTCGTCGCGGCTCACCACCTCACCGGCCTGTGTGGTGGGTGACGCGCACGACCTCACGCCGACACTGGAGAAGATGTACCGGGCGATGGGGCACGAGATCCCGTCGACGAAGCGCATCCTGGAGATCAATCCCGGTCATCCTCTGGTAGCCGCTCTGCGCAAGGCTCACGAGCAGGGCGATTCCGCCGAGACCCTCACCGAAACCGCCGAGCTGCTGTACGGCCTCGCGGTACTCGCCGAGGGTGGCGACCTGGCCGACCCGGCCCGCTTCACCCGTACGCTCGCCGACCGGCTCGCCCGCACTCTGTAGGGAGGTGCCCCGGCCGGTGGTGACCCGCGTTGTCGGGCTCCACCGGCCGGGGAACGGCCGACCTGATCGGAAGCGGTCCATCATGGTCGCTGCACAGCTGAACGCCGCCCGCAACCGCTGAGCGCGCCGCTCAGCGTGCCCCGGTGAAGAACTTCACAGGGGTTGGGCGATCGATGCCGGCCGTGCCTAACGTCGGTCGGGTCCGCCACTGCGGACGCCACGACCGGTAACGCCAAATCCTGCCCCCGGTCGTCGGAACCCAGTCACCCGGGCAGGAGCGGGGGACCCAAACGTTCCTCGGTGCATCGTCACCTCGGGGTGAAGCCGCCACCGTGCGGCCGGGCTCCTCGGCCCGAACCCGACAGCTCACCTCGCCGGCGTGGAGGAAGCACACTCATGACGTCTGTCTACACCCCCCGTCATCGACGGGTCAGCACCCGCCGCATCGCCGTCGGCACCCTGGCCGTCGGCGCGGTCACCGGCGCCGTGGCGCTCTTCGGCCCGGCCGCACCTGCCCAGGCGGCCGTCAACTGGGACGCCATCGCCAAGTGCGAGTCCGGTGGCAACTGGAAGATCAACACCGGCAACGGCTACTACGGCGGGTTGCAGTTCTCGCAGAGCACCTGGGCCGGCTACGGCGGCAAGAAGTACGCCGCCCGCGCCGACCTGGCCAGCCGCGGCGAGCAGATCGCCATCGCCGAGAAGGTGCTCAAGGGGCAGGGCATCGGCGCGTGGCCGACCTGCGGCAAGAAGGCCGGTGCGTCGGGCGGCTCCGCCACCAAGTCCTCGACGAAGCCCACCACGAAGTCGAAGTCCACCGCCAAGTCGAAGTCCACTCCGAAGGCCGACAAGCCCGCCCAGCGGTCGTCGCGCGGTGAGCAGCCGGCGACCCGCAGCAACAAGCGCACCGCCCCCGCCGCCAGCGGCGACACCTACGTGGTGAAGTCCGGCGACACCCTGTCGGAGATCGCCCAGAGCCACCAGCAGGACGGCGGCTGGCAGGCCCTCTACGAGCGCAACCGGCAGGTCGTCGGCTCGGACCCGGGCCTGATCTTCCCCGGGCAGCGGCTCAGCCTCTGACGTACGACCCAGCGGGCGCCCGATCGGATTCCGGTCGGGCGCCCGCTGGCGTGTCGCTGTCGTGGCGGAGGCGTCAGGCTGCCGAAGCCCGCGACGCCGATACCGCTTCGCCGGACCGGGTTCGCCGCGGGTGGAAGGACTCCTGGGTGGACCAGTTGTCAGGTGTCTCGTCACGGCCGTCCCACTGCTGGGCGGCCGTCGGCGGTGTCTCGGCCCCGCCTCGAGCCAGCCGCAGCGACTGTTCAGCGTTGCCGCGTGCCGCGCATGGGTACGGTTCCCCGGCGCAGAGCAGGTTGCCGCAGACGCCGTCCTCGGTCGGCTCGTGGGCGTCGAGCACGTCGAGCGCCAGCTGCCACAGCAGCGGGTCGGTCACGTCGTGCGGACGCTCGGCACGCCGGCTCGCGCGGTTGCTGCTGTCGTCGGACATGGTGGTCCCCCCTCAGGCTGATCGTCACAACGTCTCCGATCATGCCGCCGCTAAACCCTCCAGCAGCTGTGATATCCGCCGCCACCAGGGAGATCAGTCCGGCAGAAGGGGCATTTCGACGCCCGGATCCCGGCCTAGCAGCACCGCGCGGGTCACGGCAGTCGACCCGAACCGGTCCCGAACCGCGTCCACGGCGGCGTCCAGGTTGGCCCCGGGGACGGCGTCGAACGGCAACTCCGGTTGCACAGGGTTGTCGTCGAGGTTGCCCACCGACACGCCGATCAGCGTGATGCCCCGCCTGTCGATCTCCGGCAGTGCCGCGCGCAGCAGCGCCCGCGCGGCAGCGAGCAGGGGCGTGGTGTCAGCTGTCGCCTTGCGCACTGTGTGCGAGCGGGTCGCCCGGGTGTAGTCGCCGAAGCGCAGCCGCAGCAGCACAGTGCGCCCGGACCGTCCGGCCGCCCGCATCCGCCTGGTGACCCTGTCGACAAGGCCCCCCAGAATGCCGTCCAACTCGGTGGCCGGATGCGGGGCGCGACTCAGCGCGTGCTGCGCGCCCATCGAGCCGCGCCGCCGGCCGACCTGCACCGCCCGCGGGTCACGGTTGTGCGCCAGGGCGTGCAGGTGCCGGCCGGTGCCCGCGCCGAGCAGGGACACCAACGCCGCCTCGCCGAGTCGGGCGACCTCCCCGACGGTACGGATCCGGCGCTCCCGCAACTTCGCGGCCGTGACCGGGCCGACGCCCCAGAGTCGCTCCACCGGCAGCGGGTGCAGGAACGCCATCTCGGCATCCGGCGCGACGACAAGCAGCCCGTCCGGCTTCGCCACCCCGCTGGCCACCTTCGCCAGGAACTTCGTACGCGCCACCCCCACCGTGATCGGTAAACCGATCTGTTCGCGGACCTCCCGGCGCAGCCGGTCGGCGATGTCGGCAGGCGGCCCGGCCAGCCGCCGCAGACCACCCACGTCGAGGAACGCCTCGTCGATGGAGAGCCCCTCGACAAGCGGCGTGGTGTGCCGGAAGATCTCGAACACCGCCCGGCTGGCCCGCGTGTACGCCGACATCCGGGGCGGCACCACTATCGCGTCCGGGCACAGCCGCCGCGCCTGCTGCCCACCCATCGCGCTGCGGACGCCCCGCGCCTTCGCCTCGTAGCTGGCAGCCAACACCACGCCGCCGCCTACGATCACCGGCCGGCCGCGGAGACGCGGGTCGTCACGCTGCTCGACCGACGCGTAGAACGCGTCCAGGTCGGCGTGCAGGATGCTGGCCCCGGGCGACACGTACATATGTTCGCATGGCGCGTACGATCACGGCAGTGAGCTGCGTGAACACGGCCGTGTCAGCCTCGCGCGTAGCTTCCGTGACGCGGCCCGGGGCCCGTTCAGTCGAGGCAGAACTCGTTGCCCTCGGGGTCGGCCAGCACGAGGTGACCGGCGTTGAGCGGGGGAGCGGGCTCGTGCCGCGCGAGCCTGGTGGCACCGCGGCCGACGAGCCGGTCGGCCTCCACCTCCAGCGCCGCCATCCGTTCGTCGCCGGTCAGCCCGGGGGCGGCCCGCACGTCGAGGTGGACGCGGTTCTTGGCCCGCTTGCCCTCGGGCACCCGCTGGAAGAACAGCCGCGGCCCCGACCCGGCGGGGTCGACGACCGCCGAGGCGTCGTTGCGGTTCTCCGGCGGTACGCCCATCGCCTCCAGCGCCTGCTCCCAGGACTCGAAGTCACCCGGCGGGCCCTGCACCTCATAACCGAGGGTGTCGGCCCAGAACGCGGCAAGTGCGCCCGGGTCGGCGGCGTCGAACGTTATCTGCACCTCGCGGGCCATGTCAGCTCGCCTCCCGTCGGTTCTGCCGGATGTCGCCGGTGGTTCTCGTGTGGTCGGTCATGGCCCCAGCCTTGCGCAGTCAGCGGACAGGAACGTTCCGCGATCTGTGCAACGATCGGCCGGTGACCGTGGAGGCGACGACCGAGCGGGTGCTGCGGATGCTGGCCCTGCTGCAGCGGCGGTCGTCCTGGACCGCCGACGAACTCGCCGCCGAGTTCGGCGTCACCGCACGTTGTGTCCGCCGCGACGTGCAACGACTGCGCACCCTCGGCTACCCGGTGCACGGCACCTCGGGTGTCGGCGGCGGCTACCGCCTCGGCGCGGGCACCCGGCTGCCGCCGCTGCTGCTCGACGACGAGGAGGCGATCGCGACGGCCGTGTCCCTGCGGCTGGCGTCCGGAGGCACGGTCGCCGGTGCGGGCGAGGCGGCGCTGCGGGCGCTTACGAAACTCGACCAGGTGATGCCGGCGCGGCTGCGCGCGGAGGTGCGGGCCGTGCACGGCGCCACCGACACCCTCATCGGCCCGGTCGTCGAGATCGACGCGGAGTTGCTGGTGACGCTCGCCCGCGCCTGCCGCGACGCGGTGCGGGTGCGGTTCCGGTACGCCGGCCGTGACGGTGTGGACCGGGAACGGACGGTCGAGCCGATCCGCATGGTCACCACCGGCCGCCGCTGGTACCTGATGGCCAGGGACGTGGACCGCGACGACTGGCGGACGTTCCGCCTGGACCGGATGCGCGACGCGGTCACCACTACCTGGCGCTTCCGACCGGGCGAGCACCCCGACCCTGTCGCGTTCGTGCAGCGGTCCGTGACGGGGGCGCCGTACCGGTATCTCGCCCGGGTGCGGGTGCACGCTCCGCCCGAGCGGGTGCGGGAGCTGGTGCCGCCCCAGGTCGGGAGGGTCGAGGACGACGGCGACGGGTGGTGCCTGCTTGTCGTCGGAGGCGACACCCTGGACTGGCTGGCCGCGCACATCGCCCGACTGGGCCTCGACGTGCAGGTGTTGGAGCCCGCGGAGCTGCGCGAGGCCGCCGCCCAGCTCGCCCACCGGCTGGCGGCGATGGCCGGCGCGCTGCCGGCGTCACCCGGCGTCACCTCGTCGGGCGACGTGCCCTAGCGACGGACGGCCCGGGTCACAGGTCGTCGAACGGCCGGGCGTAGCGGAACTCACCGCGGATCGACTCGCGCCAGGCGGTCATCGGCCGTGCCTGGAAGTACTGCGGACCCCACGGCTGCGGCGGGGTGACGCCCAACTCGACGGCGGGACGGAATCCGAAGCGCGGGTAGTAGTCGGGGTGCCCGAGCAGCACCACCAGCGGCTCGTCGCGGGCGTCGGCCGCGCCGAGCACCGCGTGCATCAAGGCGCTGCCGACGCCGCGCCGCTGCCAGTCGGGGAGCACACCGACAGGCCCCAGGCCCAGCGCCACCGGCGCGCCGGCCACCTGACCCCGGGTGGCCACCACGTGCCCCACCACCTGGCCGCCCGAATCGGTCGCCACCAGGGAGTACGCCGCCAGCCAGCCTTCGTCGGCGCGCAGGGCGTCGACAAGTGTCGCCTCGACGGGTACGCCGCCGCCGCCGTCCGACACGGCAAAGGCAGCGGAGTGCACCGCCCGAATGGCATCGACGTCGGCGGGTGTCTCGCGTCTGATCAGCACCGCGCCACCATAGGCGCCCTGTGTCGGCAGCTTCCATGTGTTTATCGCGCCTCATCGTGGTCCGCAGCCGTGATACCCGGGCGTCAGCCTGAAGCAAGCCCGCTGGGGGCAGGTACCGCTAAACGGCTGATGACTCTGAGGTATCAATATGACTCTGAGGTATCAAGCCCACGGGCGACCCGCCCTCCGCCCCCGCCCCGCCTTCGCACTCTGCCCCGGCCGGCCCGCCTCGGGCTCGCCTTCGCCCTCCGCCTCGTCCACGGCCAGGGCCCTCGTCACGCGCGGGGCGAGGGCAGCCGGGGCTTCAGCCGACGGCGGTGGCCGACGGTGGGGCACTGCCGCCCTGCGGCGCCTCCGGCATCATCAGCCGGACGATCTCCTTCTGGTCGGCGGGGGAGGGCATTCCCCAGTCGGGCTGGTAGCCGTACACCTCGTGCAGCGGCGTGGCGCCGGTGCGGCCGTTCAGGATCTCCACGGCGTCCGTGCCGATCAGGCCGGGGTGCTCCACACCGCACGCCTCGGCGACCTTCATGAGGTCCCGGCGCAGTGTCCGCAGGTAGTTGGCCGCCCGGACCGACTTGAGAGCCGGGTCGAGCCCGCGCGCCAGCCACGCGTTCTGCGTCGCCACACCGGTGGGGCAGGTGTCGGTATGGCACTTCTGCGCCTGGATGCAGCCGATCGACAGCATCGCCTCCCGGCCGACGTTGACCAGGTCGCAGCCGAGCGCGAACGCCACGATCGCGTTGTCCGGCAGGCCGAGCTTTCCTCCGCCGACGAACACCACCTGCTCGTGCAGGTCATGCTCGGCGAACACCTTGTAGACCCGGGAGAAGCCCTGCTGGAAGGGCAACGACACCGAGTCGGTGAAGATCAGCGGTGCGGCGCCGGTGCCGCCCTCGCCGCCGTCGACAGTCACGAAGTCGACGCCTCGGCCGGTGTCCCGCATCAGGGTGGCCAGTTCCTCCCAGAAGCCCATGTCGCCGACGGCCGACTTGATGCCGACCGGCAGGCCCGTCTCGGCGGCCAGCAGCTCCACCCAGTCGAGCAGACTGTCGCAGTCGGAGAACTCGGCGTGCCGCGACGGGCTCACGCAGTCCCGGCCGGCCGGGATGCCACGGGTGGCGGCGATCTCGGCGGACACCTTCGCACCGGGCAGCAGGCCGCCCAGGCTGGGCTTCGCGCCCTGGCTCAGCTTGATCTCCAACGCCCTGACCGGCGCGCCGGCCACCAGGTCCTTCAGCCGGGGCAGACTGAACCGGCCCTGCTCGTCGCGGCAGCCGAAGTACGCGGTGCCGAGTTGGAAGACCAGCTCACCGCCGTTGCGGTGGTACGGCGACAGGCCGCCCTCGCCGGTGTTCTGCAGGCAGCCGGCGAGGGCTGCGCCCTTGTTGAGCGCCGTGATGGCGTTGCCGGACAGCGAGCCGAAACTCATCCCGGAGATGTTGACCACCGACTCCGGCCGGAAGGCGCGCGCTCGCCCCCGGGCGGCACCCAGCACCTTCGCGCTGGGCAGCCGCACGTCGTGCCCCGCCGTCGGGGTGGACGGCGGCACCGCCCTGCCGAACGTCCGGTGCTTGATGATCGGGTAGCCGGAGGTGTGCTCGATGTCGTTGTCAGTGCCGAAGCCGAAGTAGTTGTTCTGCTGTTTCGCCGACGCGTACACCCAGCGGCGCTGGTCGCGGGTGAACGGTCGCTCCTCGTCGTTGCCGGCCACGATGTACTGCCGCAGTTCCGGCCCGAGAGCCTCCAGCAGGTAGCGGGCTCGGCCGAGCACCGGGAAGTTGCGCAGCAGCGCGTGGTCACGCTGGATGAGGTCCCGCGCGGCGAGCGCGGCGACGGCGGCTGCGGCGGCGGGTACGGCTCGACGGGCCCATTTCATGTCCGGCACTCTTTCCGCCCGCGACCCCTGCCAAACCGGGGTAGCGGTGACACCTGCCCTGCTCAGGCCGGGGGCGACGCGAACTCGCGTCACCCCCGGTGTGCCTGCGCGCGTCGCGGGCGTGCTGTCAGCGGCGCTGGAAGGACTGGCGGACCGTCCCGCCGACGACAGCGCACCACGTGCTCGCGCTCAGCTTGCCGTTGCGCGGCAGCCCGTGCAGCGCCTGCAGGTCCTGCACGGCGCGTCGGGTGGCGTGGTCGTACGCGCCGGTGACAGTGACCGCGTACCCCTTGGTGGCGAGGATCTCCTGCACGGCGGTGACCGGCGGGCCGCTGGCGTGCTGGTCCAGTTCGGGCACCAGGGTTTCCCAGGTTGGCGCGGTGAGCGTGGCGTCGACGTCGACCGCGATGCCGTTGCGGGCCTGCCAGTCCTGCACGGCCGCCACGGTCGCGGCGTCGAACGTGCCGCTGACCGTCACCGCGTAACCGCGGAACGCCAGCAGGTGCTGCACCACGCGGACCGACGGCGAGTTGACGAAGCGCCAGAGGTCCGGCCAGCGGCGGGCCGGCACGTCGCCCAGCTTGGTGCCCAGGGCGGCGAACACGTGTCGGCGCAGCGCCGGGAACTCCCGGTAGAAGGCGGCGCCCGGGCACTGGGTAGTGCGGAAGTCCCAATGTCCAAAAACGTCGTGCGCGTGCAGGCCGTACTGTCGGCAGACGGCGACGCAGAGTTTGACGAGGGAGTCGGTCAGGGCCTTCGGCGGCGTCTCGGTGACGTAGGTGCCCTCGTTCTCGATCCCGATGGCTCGACCGTTCTCGCCCGGGCAGTGCGCCGAGATCATCTGCCGGTCGCCGGCTTCGAGGCGTTCCAGGCTGCCCCGGCGCCCCTCCAGGACGTACCCGCCGCGGCTGACAGTGAAGTGCTGGCCGGTGTCGGACCATCCGTTGCCGTCCATGTGCAGGTCCTGGCAGTCGTGGGCCAGCTTGACGGCCTGCTCACGGGAGTAGTCGGTGACGTTCGGAAATGCCATGTGGTGCACGATGATTTTGTTGGTGGCGATGGCGCTGACCGCCAGCGGGTCCTTCGGCGGCCGGGCGTCCCACTCGTCGCAGCTGATGATCCAGTCCAGGTCGGTGCCGGGACCGGCGTGCGCGGCGCCGGGGAACGCGAGCTCGCTCCCGACCACGGCGACGGTGGCGGCACCGAGACCGGCCCGCAGCAGCGTCCGGCGGTCCACTTCGGAATGGTCGAGGTGCATGACGTCTCCTCCTGCGGCCGTGCGGGGATGAAAACTAACTCCAGTGACCGCATTCCGCTCCGGAGGATATTGCCAGGACTCGCCCACGCGCTAGAGTCCGAGTTGATCACGCCTTCCGTTGTGGCGTTTCCGGACAGGGCGGCGGGGGTAGGTCGGGGCCGACCGTCCCGGCAGCCACGCGTGGAGGAAACCCGATGAGAGACAACGTCAGCGACGCGGTGGGCGACGCCCTTCGCTCGGTGATGCTTTTCCTGCCCAAGGCCGTCGCCTTCGTGGCGATCCTGGTGGCCGGATGGCTGATCGCCAAGGCCGCGCTCAAGATCGTGGACAAGGTTCTGGAGCGGGTGGGCTTCGACCGAGCCGTGGAGCGCGGCGGCATTCGTCGGGCGCTGAGCCGTTCCCGGTACGACGCCAGCGACCTCGTCGCCAAGCTCGTCTACTACGGTCTGCTGCTTGTCACCCTCCAGATCGCCTTCGGCATCTGGGGGCCGAACCCGGTCTCCGACCTGATCGCCGGCGTCATCTCCTGGCTGCCCCGGGCGTTCGTCGCGATCGTCATCGTCGTGGTCGCCGCCGCCATCGCCAACGCCGTGAAGGACCTCATCGGTGCTGCGCTCGGCGGCCTGTCGTACGGCCGGATGCTGGCCACCATCGCGTCGGTGTTCATCCTCGGCCTGGGCGTCATCGCCGCGCTGAACCAGATCGGTGTGGCGACCGCGGTCACCACGCCGGTGCTGATCGCCGTGCTGGCGACAGTGGGCGGCATCCTCGTCGTCGGCGTCGGCGGGGGACTGGTCCGGCCCATGCAGAACCGCTGGGAGTCCTGGCTGACCCGCGCCGAGCAGGAGTCGCAGCAGATCGCCGCGCACGCCCGCGCGTACCAGGCCGGCCGCCGCGACGCCGAGGCCGAACGGGCCCGGACGGCGGCCCCAGCCACCGACCCGGAGGCCACCCAGGTGGTGACCCGCCCGAGCGACCCGGAGGGCATCCAGTTCGGAGCCCGTCCGAGCGACCCGGAGGCCACCCAGATCGTGACCCGCCCGAGCGACCCGGACGCGACCCAGGTGGTACGCCCGTCGACCTCCTCCGACACCACGCAGGTGGTCACCGGCGGCACGTCCGAGGCTGCCGCTCCGGCAGTTCGGCAGGCCGACGACACCACGCAGGTGGTCACCGGCGGCACGCCCGACGCCGCGGCTACCCGGCAGGCCGACGACACGACCCAGGCGCCGTCCGATCCGGACACCACCCAGGTGGTCGGCGGTGGCGCGGTTCCCGGGCAGCGCGCCGGAGACGACATCGAGGCCACCACTGTCATCCCGCCGGTGGATCGGCGCTGACCATGACCAGCGCCGACAAGGGCTGACCGGCAGAGGGACGTCGGGGCGGGATCCGTGCGGATCCCGCCCCGTTCTCGTCCGGCACGCCGAAACCGCTGGCCGGCGCCACTCGGCGCGTCTAGCATCGCCGACATGACCTGGCGACATTGATCCAATGCCGTAGGCCGTTCCCGTGGGCCACCACGGGCACCGCACGTCCGGTGTCCGTTTCCAGTCCCACGGGAAGGCCCCATGACCCACCTCGCCTCACGCGCGTCCGACCCGGCGGTCCGCCGGCTGACTGTCACCCTCTACGGGTACGCGTTCCTCAGTGACCTCGTCCTGCTCTACCCGCTGTACGTGGTGCTCTTCGCCGACACCGGGTTGTCGGTGGGGCAGATCTCGTCGCTCTTCGTTCTCTGGTCGGCCGCCGGCATCGTGTTCGAGGTGCCGTCGGGCGCGTGGGCCGACGTGGTCTCCCGTCGGCTGCTGCTGTGCCTCGCCCCGCTGGTGACCGGGGCCGGCTTCGCGCTCTGGGTGCTGGTCCCGTCGTACCCTGCGTTTGCTGTCGGGTTTCTGCTCTGGGGTGCCGGCGGCGCGCTCGTCTCCGGTGCGCTGGAGGCGCTTGTCTTCACCGAGCTGGAGCGCCTCGACGCCGCCGACCGGTACGCCCGGGTGCTCGGCCGGGCGCGGACGGCCGGCGTGCTGGGCGTCGTGGTGACCGGTGTCCTCGCCGGCCCGGTGCTCGCCGTCGGCGGATATCCGGCGGTCGGCGTGGCCACAGTGGTCGCCTGTCTGCTGGCCGCCGCCGTCGCCACCCGCTTCCCGGAGCACCGTACGTCGACCGTGGCGTCGGATGGCCCGGCCTCCGGTCCGGACGGTGACGACGACCTGGGTTGGTGGGAGACGATGCGGGCCGGGGTGTCGCAGGTCCGCACCCACCCGCCGGTACGGGTTGCCGTTCTGCTGGTCGCCGTGGTCGCCGCCGACTGGGGCGCGCTCGACGAGTTCACTCCGCTGCTCGCCCTGGACACCGGGGTCGGGGCGAAGGCCGTGCCCCTGCTGCTCCTGCTGCTCTGGGCCGGGGTGACAGTTGGCGGGCTGCTCGCCCCGGCGGGGGAGCGGCTGGGCACCCGCGGATACGCGGCACTGCTGGCTCTGGTCGCGGTCGCGCTGGCCGGCGGCGCACTCACCGGGCACCCGGCCGGCTTCGTGCTGATCGCTGTGGCCTTCGGTGCCGCGCAACTGGCGACAGTGCTTGCCGACGCGCGGCTCCAGGCCCGGATCACCGGCACCAGCCGGGCCACCGTCACGTCCCTGGCCGGAATGGCCACCGACGCGCTGATCATCGTGACGTACGCCGGCTACGGCCTGCTCGCCACGGCGGCCGGCAACGCTGTGGCGTTCGCGCTGACCGCGGGGGCGTACCTCGTGGTGGCGCTCGTGTTGGTCACCAGGCGCCGGCCGCCTGCCCACCTCGGTTCGTCTCCACGGTCGACGGGGCCGGGACGTTGACCTCCCGGGACAACCGTCAGAGTTGGTCACCGTCGAGGTAGACCCACCGGCCGTCCTCGCGAACGAAGCGGCTGGTTTCGGTGATCGTGCCGGTCCGACCCGCGTCCCGGTAGTGGGCGCGGAACGTCACAGTGCCGGTGGCGTCGAGCAGGCCGCCCCGCTCGGTCTCGACGATCTCCAGGCGGATCCACCGCTGCCCCGGATCAAGCTCCAGGGACGTGGGCCGGGTCGACGAGTGCCAGCTCCGCAGCAGGTAGCCGGTGTCGCCGAGGGCGAAGGCGCTGAACCGGGAGCGCATCAACGCCTCGGCCGTTGGCGCCGGTTTGTCGCCGCCGTGCGCGGGGCCACAACAGTCCGCGTACGCCCGACCAGATCCGCACGGACAAACCTGCCCCACAGTCGCCCCAGCCCGCCGTCGCGCAGAACCCACACCCCAATCCTGCCCCACCAGCCCTGCCGTCCCGCCCCCACCCCTTCCCGCCCACCCCTCCCCGCGATCTTGCATTTCCTGCCCCCGCATAGGTGACAAAACCCCCATAATGGCGACAATTGCAAGATCGCGAGGGCGGGGCGGGGCGGGGCGGGGGAGAGGTCAGGCCGTGCGGGTTGCCAGGACGACGATGTTGTCCTCGTAGTTGCCGGTTGTGTTGTCGAAGCGGCCGCCGCAGGTGATCAGACGCAGACCGGCGGCGTCCGCCGGGCCGTAGACCAGGTCGGTGGGGAAGCGGTCCTTGGGGTACGCGTGGACACCGTCCACTGTGAACGTGGCGACCTGTGCGTCGGCGCGGACGACCTGGATCTCCTGACCTGCGCGGAGTCGACCGATGTCGAAGAAGACCGCCGGACCGGTTGGGGAGTCGACGTGCCCCACCAGGACGGCGTTGCCGGTCTCGCCGGGGCTGGCCCCGTGCCGGTACCAGCCGGCGACTGTGGGCCGGTCCAGCGGCGGCACCTCCAGCACCCCGCTGGCGTCCGCGCCGACGGGGATGATCTCGGCGCGTACGTCGATGTCAGGGATCTGTACCCGGACCGGCGCGGCGCGGGTCAGCGGTGCCAGATCCGGTGCGGGGTGGGTCCGTGTCGGTGTGCCGGCCGGCGGCTGTGGTGGCCGGGCCGGGCCGGCGGTGAGGCCGACGGCGACCAGGCCCAGGCCGGTCACGCCGAGCAGGGTCACCGCCGCCGGCAGGATTCGCCGCCACCACACGTGCTGACCTCCGGATGGTCGGGGTGCCCGTGCCGAGACGCCGGCACGGGCACCCGTTCTCAGGGATGGAGCGGGCCGCCGGTCAGGCGACGGTGGACACCGGGCGGCGCCGGCGGTACAGGAGCACCGCGCCTCCGGCGGCGGCACCGAGCAGCGTGCCTCCGGCGGCGAGGGCGCCGGTCTCGCGGCTGTCGCCGCCGGAGCCGGCCGGTGCGCCGCCGATCGGGGTGACGGTGAACGTGGCGGTGCCGGCCGAGCTGCCGTCGCCGCAGGTCGCGGCCACCGTGTAGGTGCCCAGGGTGAATCCGGCGGTGAAGAGTTCGGCGCTCAGTCCGCCGCCGGCGGCGGCCGTGGTGGATCGGACGTTCTGGTCGCGGTTGGGCCCGGTGACGCGGAAGATGGCGTCACCCGACTTCGGGTTGCAGGTCGTGGCGGTGAGCACGACGGTCCCCCCGACCGGGGTGGTGGCGGGTGACACGACCGTGTCGGCAAGTGCGGCGCCCGGCAGCAGTAGCGTGCCGAGGCCCACGCCGAGCGCCGCCGAGCAGAGTGCTGTTGAGACCTTCATACGCGTCTTCCCTCACTTTTCGTCCGCTGACTACGTGGGACGTCGTTCGGGTGGCCAACTCCGTGACTAGCACCGGTGTGCCCAACCCTAGGTGGGTTGGGACCTCGATCCGGTGAAAATGAGAATTCTTCGTTGCCGTCACGTGTCCACCCGAAGGCGGGGAGAGCTGCGGAAAGGCCCCGACGGGCCGGCCGGTGCCGGTGCTCCGGTCGATGTCTGCTCCGGTCGGCCCGTCACCGCTGGGACGATGACGAGGTATGACCGTCGAGGGCGGTAATGCCCGCCTCGTTGATTACCGGATCAGCCTGCCGCGACCGGCTCGGGCATCGGTTCGCCGGTCTCCACGAGCGTCTTGAGGCTGGCCAGCAGCTCCGGCCAGCCGCCGCTGCCGTCGAGTTGGCCGCTGATCGCCTTGTGCATCTCGCTGTAGGGGGAGAAGTCGTCGTGGATGACGGTCAGCCGGACGGCCGATGGCCCGTGCGGCTCGATCTCGAACGTCACCTTCGACCGGCGCTCGCCGAGCCGGGCGGCCAACTCCTCGTCGGACCAGCCGAAGTGCTCGGCGTGCTCGGGTTGGAAGCCGTGCCAGCTGTAGGAGAGGCACCGGTACGGCTCGGCGACGAGGACACGTTGCCCGAGGTCGCGTGGTTCGGCGTCCGGCGCGTCCTGCCAGAGCACCGGCGAGCCGACCTGCCAGTCCGACACCAGTGCCACCCCACCCCAGTAGCGTCGGGTGAAGGCCGGCTCGACGAGCGCGGCCCAGAGCCGCTCCGGCGTGGTGGTGATGTACGTCGTGTAGACGAACGTGGGGCTCTCCATGTGTTGACGCTCCAAGGCTGTGCTCAGGTCGGCGAGCGCCGCCGCCCGCTGACGGTCGTAGTGGCTGAGCCACCGGTCGGCGATGGCGGTGATCGGGGCGGCGTTGAGGTAGTGCAGCTTCTCCCGGCCGCGCCGCACTGTCGTGACGAGATCGGCCGATTCCAGCACCGCGAGGTGCTTGCTAACCGCCTGGCGGGTGGTGGCCAGCCCGTCGCACAACTCCCGCAGGGTCTGACCGTTGCGTTCGTTGAGTCGGTCGAGCAGCCGGCGACGGCTCGGGTCGGCAAGCGCCCGGAACGCCTCGTCCACCAGACCTCCAACAGGCAACCGCGCGGTTGCACATGAACTTAGGCAACCACTCGGTTGCCTGTCAACCGTGTCGCCCCGACCGGCGTCCGGACCGGGCGTGTGGCAGCGTGGGGCGGTGACCGAACCCGCGCCCCTGGACGTCGATCTCGCCCTGCTCGGCGGCGGCGGCGCCGCGTCCCTGCTGCTCGCCGCGCTGGCCCGGCACGGCGTGCGCGACCTGCGGATCGCCGTCGTCGACCCGGTGCGCCGACGCGGCCAGGACCGCACCTGGGCGTTCTGGGGCCACCCCGACAGCGACCTCGACCCGCTGCTCAGCGCGAGCTGGCAGCAGGTCGAGGTGGCCACGACGGCGCGCCGCCGGGTCCTGGACCTGGCCCCCCTGCGGTACGCGATGCTCCGCTCCGGCCCCGTCTACGACGCCGCTGCCGCTGCCGAGCGTCGCCTGGGCGTCACAAGGATCGTCGCGCCCGCCGAGACGGTGACCGACGACGGCACCCGCGTGGTGGTGCGCACCGGTGACGGGCGGAGCATCCGGGCCGGCTGGGTGCTCGACTCCCGCCCCCGCCCACCGGCGCGACCGGGGCGGACCACCTGGTTGCAGCACTTCCGCGGCTGGTGGCTGGAGGCCGACCGGCCGGTGTTCGACAGGCGTCGTGCGGTGCTGATGGACTTCCGCACCCCGCAGCCGACCCGAGGCGTCTCCTTCGGGTACGTGCTGCCGGTCAGCGACCGCTACGCCCTTGTCGAGTACACCGAGTTCTCGCCGGACCTGCTCACCGACGCCGGCTACGACACCGCGCTGGCCGGCTACCGGGACCTGCTCGGCCTGGACCCGACCGGGCTGCGGGTGCGCGAGGTGGAGAACGGGGTGATCCCGATGACCGACGCCCCGTTCCCGGCCCGACCATCACCTCGGGTCGTACGCCTCGGAACAGCAGGTGGCGCCACCCGCCCCTCCACAGGTTTCACGTTTTCGGCCATGTACCGCCAGGCCGACCAGGTCGCCCGCGCCTTCGCCGCCGGCCGGGCGCCGGTGCCCGACGCCGCGTACCCCCGCCGGCACCGCTGGATGGACGCGGTGGCCCTGCGCGCGCTTGACCAGGGTGGCGTCGGCGGCCCCGAGTTCTTCGACCGCCTCTTCGACCGCAACCCCGCCGAGCGGGTGCTGCGCTTCCTCGACGGCGCGACCAGCCCGGCGGAGGAGATCGCGATCATGAGTTCCACGAGGCTGCTTCCCATGATCGCCGCGACTGCCGGCGACGCGGCGCACCGCGTCCGCGACCGGCTGCGGCCCGCTCGGCCCGCGCCGCCCATCCCGGCCGCCGTGGTGGGCGCCCGCCCCGACGCCCGTGCCCACGTGCGCGACGCCGAGCCGGACGCGGTCGGCCCGGGGTCGGTCACGCCGCCCGGCTGACCCGGGCGGCTCAGCGTCGGGCGGCCACCGCATCGCGGACCAGCACCCGCAGGTCCTCCATCGGATCGCCGTCACCAGCCCCGAGCAGCGTCTTCGTCGCCGCCACAGTCAACCCCAGATCCGGGTACGCGTACGCGAGGCTTCCGCCGCTGCCCGCCGCGCCGAACGAACCGTCGGCGTCCACGGCGTACCCGAGGCCCCAGGTCGTCTCCTGGCCGAACACCCACTCCGGCCCGGCCCCTGCCGGTGTCGTGGCGGTGCGCAGCCGGGCCGGCGAGATCAGCCGGACGCCGTCGACCTCGCCGATCAGGGCGGCGAGCATCAGTGCCGCCGCGCGGGCGGTCATGGTGCCGGTGGCCGGCACCTCGGCGGTGAGGACGTCGGCGCGGCTGCCGATCTCCGCGCCCGGCCGGACGCCGGCCGGGGCGACCCGGTCGAAGTTCGGCAGGTTGGCGCTCGCGTAGTCGAACAGCGCCGACAGGTTGCGGTCCTCCACCCGGGCCAGCCGGTCCAGGTCGCCGGCCGGTACGGCGAGATACAGCTCGTCGGCGACCCCGAGCGGCCCGGCCACGTCCTCGGCGAGCACCTGCGACACGCGTCGGCCGGTAACCCGGCGGACCACCTCACCGACAAGCCAGCCGAACGTCCACGCGTGGTACGCCTTCAGCTCGCCGGGCGGCGCGATCGGCTCGGTGTCGACAAGGAGCGCGCACATCCGGTCCCAGTCGGTGAAGTCCTCCGGCGTGACGTCCTTCGGCAGGGCGGGTACGCCCGCGGTGTGGGTGAGCGCGTGCCGCAGGGTGACGCGGTCCTTGCCGTGCCGGGCGAACTCCGGCCACACCTCGGCGATCGGCTGGTCGTAGTCCAGCTCACCGCGCTCGGCAAGCACGTGCACCACTGTCGCGGTGAGGACCTTGCCGGTCGACACGCTCCAGATCGGCGTGTCGGCGGTCAACTGCCGACCGGTGGCCCGGTCCGCGCTACCGACGTGCACCTCCAGGATCGGCTCACCGTCGAGATATGCGGCGACCTGTACGCCGGATTCCCGCCCGTTGGTGATCAGCTCGTCGATCGTCTGCCGCACGTCGGCCCGCAGGTCGTCCCAGGTCCCGTTCATGGGATCGACTCTGGCAGACCGGGCCGGGCCGACGCGCTCGATTTTCGCCACCCCCGACGTGGGCGCTAGCTGCCCCGAGCGGCAGGTACGACGTCACCGCCCGGTAGGTTGCCTGCCATGGTGGACGCGGCGGCCGGCAGGGGCGTGCAGATCTGGACCGACGGGGCGTGCAGCGGCAACCCCGGGCCGGGCGGTTGGGGTGCGCTGCTGCGCTACGGCGACCACGAGCGGGAGCTGTGCGGCGGCGAGGCCACCCCGACCACTAACAACCGGATGGAGCTGATGGCCGCCATCCAGGCGTTGGAGAGCCTGAACCGCCCGGTCAGCGTGGAGTTGCACACCGACAGCACCTACGTACGCAACGGCATCACCAGTTGGTTGGCGTCCTGGAAGCGCAACGGCTGGTTGACCGCCGCCAAGCAGCCGGTGAAGAACGCCGACCTGTGGCAGCGGCTGGAGGCGGCCTGCGAGCGGCACCAGGTGACCTGGCTGTGGGTCAAGGGGCACAACGGGCACCCGGAGAACGAGCGGGCCGACGGGCTGGCAAACAAGGGCATGACCGAGGCCCGGGCCGCCGCCCCAGCGCGCCGCTGACGGTCGCGCCGGCCCCAGCCCGCATGACGATCGCGTCGCGTCCGCCGCTGACCACAGCGCCGCGCCGGCCGGGCCGTTGACGATCGCGCCGCGCCGCGCCGGCCGCTGGCCACAGCGCCGACGCCAGTCGGCCGCTGACCCGGCGTCGGGCCGAGTGTCAGCGCGCCGCGTCCGGATGGCCGGGCATGCTCGATCCGCCGCCGCTGCTTCCGGACGAGCCGCCCGTCATACCCGAGCCGTTGTCCTCGGTCACGATGTCCGGCGCTGCGTCGGTGTCGTCTGGTGGCGGAACCTCGGTGTCCGCCTCGACCTGCACCAACGGGACCTGACCGGCCTCGTCCTCGGCATGCGCCGGGTCCGCCGGCTCCTCACCGTCACGCTTTCGGAAACCCACGCCGTCCCCCCGTCGGTGCCGTTGCGCGTCGGCGGTGGCTACCCGGCGTCATCGTGCCGAAACCTCACCCGCCCGCCGCCCGCCGCCCGGCACGCGTGCTGACGGTCAGCGGCGTCGTCGGCGGCGCGTCGGGGTGGCGGACGGTGCGGGGCGGCGTACCGGCGTGAGGGGCAGGGCCGTCCAGTGCGCCGGGCGGGTCAGCGTCGCCGGCAGTCCGGTGCGCGCGTCGCCACGGGCGGCGTCCAGTTGGGCCTGGTGCAGGAAGAGCGTCCCGCGCAGGTCCGCACCGCGCAGGTCGGCTCCGCGCAGGTCCGCGCCGGTGACGTCGGCCCGGCCCAGGTCGACGCCGCGCAGGTCGGCGCCGATCAGCAGCGCCCCGCGCAGGTTGGCCCGGCGTAGGTCCGACCGGCGCAGGTCCGCCCCGATCAGCGGGGCGCCCCGGTGGTCGGCGCCCCCAGGGGAACGCGCAGCGTCGCCGGCCTGGGACAGCAGCGGATTGACGCGGTCGCGGTGCGCGGCGACGTCCACTGTGCGGAGCCGTGCCAGGTCGGCGACGGTGAGCGCTGCCGTGTCGGCGCGGGCGCGTTCCAATTCGGCCCGCAGCCCGGCCGGCGGGCGCAACGCCAGGGCCTCGGTGAGATACCAGAGCAGTTCGTGCAGGGGCCGCAGCACTGTGAACGCCTCGGCCATCGCCGGCAGGGTGTCCGGCGCGTCCCGCCAGTCCCGTCCGCCGAAGGTGACCTGGGCGACCTGCTGCCCGGCGCCGAAGCAGTCGAACACCGTGCACCCCGGAAACCCTCGCTCCCGCAACTGCGTGTGGATGCCGCAGCGGTGGTCCGGGCGCAGGTTGGGGCAGGGTCGCCCGGCCGGCTTGTCGATGGCGAAGTCCGCCGACGCGGCGAAGGCGGGCACCACGCAGCACAACCCGAAGCAACGTCCGCAGTCGGCGCGCAACTGCGCCGACCCGGGCGGCGGCGTGGCGTCGGGCTGCACGGGTCGGCCTCCGGGTGCTCGGGCGCTGGGAGCCACCATTGTTTCGCGGGGCACCCGACCGGGCCGGTCGGGGGTCACCGTCCGTGCGTGTCGCCCGCCGCCGAGGAGCGGGGAACCGGGGTACGCGGACCGCCCGGCGGTGGCACCAGCCGGCGGATCGCCCGCTGCTCGTCGCCGCGCCCGTACTTCTGGTCGAAGTGCCGTTTCACCGTCGCGGCCGGCGTGCGGTCGGTGTCGGCGGGCTCGGCCAGCCCGAACACCGCCGGGGCCGCGCCCGGGGCGCGGGGCGGCAGCACAGCCCGTACGGTCAGCGGCCCGGTCACCCGGAAGCTTCCGCAGTCGACGTAGTGCTGCCCGTCCACGGTCACGTACGGCACCGGCACCTCGACCACGTCGGAGCCGTCGTGGCGCAGGGTGACGGTGACCGACCAGTACCGCTCCAGGTTCACGGTGGCCTGCTCGTGCTCCCACAGCTCCTCGAACCGGGCGTGCACGAACCCGCCCCACGGGCTGTCCATGTCGACTTCCAGCTGCGGCACGTTGAACGACAGCTTCCCGATGGGGAAGAACGAGATCAGCGCCCGCCCGTCCCACTGGTAGAGCTGGATCGACGGGGACGCGTCGTAGAGCCGCACCTGGAGGCGGTGCCGCAGCGCGGGGTCCAGGGTGCTCTGGAACGCCGCCAGGTGGCGCAGGTTGGTGCGGATCTGGCGTGGCACGTCCACCCGCTGCCGCTCCAACTCCTCGGAGCGTTGCTGCGCGGCGGTGCAGTCCGGGTCGAGCAGAAGCAACTGCACCTGCGCGCCGTTGGCGAGTGCCGCCCGTACCGCGCCCAGGGTCTCGTCCCGGTGCGTACGTTCCAGCAGGATCGTCCAGGTGTCGAGGATCCGTACCCGGCGGCCGGAGCGGTGCAGCCGCGTCACGAAGGCGCGTTGGTCGAAGCTCAGATGCTCCTGCACCCGCGCCCTGCGGGCCTCCTCGAACAGCGGGTCGAAGATGACGTACGAGATGGCAGCGAGCACCACGCTGGAGCCGAGGTTGAGCAGCAGGTCGCTGAGGAAGCCGGTGCTGCGCCAGGCGGCGAGCAGCATCACGGCAGCGACAGTCAGCAGCGCTCCGCCGACGACGAAGGCGCGTCGTTGCCGGCCGCCCCGGTCAGCCCACCCGGGCATCCGGTCCTCCTCCGTCGTGGCCACGATCACGGAATGCGGAGGATACGTGTCGGCTTTGCCGTTCGCTGTCCGGTTCACGACCGACGCGCCGGGTTCGCGCTGTCGGGGCGACCACGGTCACCTCGTCGCCGGGGACACCTCCTCACCGGGAACGCCCACCGCCCGTGCGGTGAACCGGGGCGTCGCGGCGGTGAGCACGGCGGACGCCACCGGTGGACCCCACCCGTCGGTCAGGTCCGCCACCAGCGCGGCGACCAGCCCTGTCACGTCCCGTTCGGCGTTGGCGTGCAGCGCCTCGGCGACGATCAGCACTGACGAGGTGTCGGCCCGTACGGCGGACAGGCCGCTCTGCCGGTTGACCCACCGCCGCGCGTGGGCCCGCCCGGCGGCGTCTGCGTAGGTCACCTCGCCCGGGTCGGGATGCTCGGTGTCGCCGGCGAAGGTCAGGTACTCCTCGTCGCCGTGCGCGAGCCGCACTGTCAGGTCGCCGTCGACCCGGTCGGAGTCCAGCACCGCGACCGGGATGGCGTACGCGGCCGAGACGGCGTTGCAGAGATCGACGAGCGGGTGCAGCCGGGGCAGTTCGCCGTCCAGGCGTAGCCGTCGCAGCAGCGCTTCGGAGGCACACCGGTACTGCGTGGGACGCAATCCCATGACGGTGTACGCCCGCCGCCACGCCTGGATCTCACCGAATGTGCTCTCCGGGCCGCCAGCCAGGCGCTCCCGGGCGCGGGCCAGGTAGCCGGCGGTGCGCTGCTCCAGGTCGGCCGTGGCGGTGATCCCGGTCGCCTGCACCACACCGGCGACCAGGTCGGGGTGTGCGGCGCGAAGGTGCGCCGAGTGTTCGAACTGCACGGGACTCCTATCGTTCGGTGAGGGCGAGTGTCACGCCGAGCGCGACGAACGTGCCGGCGACGGACCGGCGCAGCCAGTCGGTGACGCGGGGGCGGGTCAGCACCCGGTCGCGTACGCGGGCCGCGAAGACGCCGTAGCCGCTGAACACCGCGAAGGTGAGCAGCATGAACACCGCGCCGCAGACGAGCATCGCCCGGGTCGAGCCCGGGGCCGTGGTGTCCACGAACTGCGGCAGGAACGCGACGAAGAACAGCGTCGGCTTGGGGTTGAGCAGGTTCACAAGGACGCCGGAGACGATCACCCGGGTCGCCGAGCGGGCCTGGTGATCGCCGCCGGCAGTGAAGGCGCTGCGGTCCCGTACCGTCGACCAGGCCAGGTAGAGCAGGTAGCCGACGCCGAGGTACCTGACTACCTCGAACGCTGTCGCGCTCGCCTGCATCAGCGCGGCAAGCCCGGTCATCGCCGCCAGCAGGTGCGGCACGACGCCCAACGTGCAGGCGAACGCCGCCAGCACCCCGGCTCGGGCGCCTCGCGACAGCCCGGCGGAGAGGGTGAAGAACACCCCGGTGCCCGGGGTCACCACCACGACAAGCGTGGTGATCAGGAACGGGATTGTCACTGTTGTCCTCCGGGCGCGGTGGGCGGGGCGGTCTCCTGCCCACTCTGCTGCCACGATGGACCGATGAGCAGGGCCAAACCGAACGCGTCCGAGGGGTCCATAACGGCCGGGTCGGACTTTCTGCACCTGACCATCGCCGACGCGCCGTCCGGCGGACGCGCCGACTGGCTCGCCGCGCGGCTGCGGCAGGCCATCGCCGAAGGGCGGATTCCGGTCGGCGACAGGCTCCCCGCCACCCGCGTGCTCGCCGCCGACCTCGGCGTCTCCCGAGGTGTGGTCACCGAGGCGTACCAGCGGCTCACCGAGGAGGGCCACCTCACCGGCCGGGGGCGGGCCGGCACTGTGGTGGTCGGCGGTCCAGCCGCGCCGGCCCCGCCGGCACCCGCCCCGACCGCCGCGCCGGCACCGGCGGCACTCTTCCCGCCGGCTCCGGGCAGCGACATCTTCGACGCGGTACGCGCGGCCCGCGCGACAATCGACCTGACACCCGGCGTACCCGACCTGACGGCCTTTCCCCGCGCGGACTGGCTGCGCGCCGAACGGACCGTGCTGCGTGGCCTGGCCGCTGCCGACCTCGGCTACGGCGACCCGCGCGGCGCGCCCGTGCTGCGGCAGGCAGTGGCCGTCCGGCTGGCCCGCAGCCGCGGCATCGCCGTCGACCCCGCCGACGTGATCATCGTGGCCGGTGTGTCCCAGTCGCTGGGGCTGCTCGCCCAGGCGTTCGGCCCGGCCGGCATCGACCGGATCGCGGTCGAGGACCCTGGTTCGCTGGGCGTACGCCAGCATCTGAACAACTGGCGGATGGCCACTCCGCCGATCGCCGTCGACGACGCCGGGCTACGAGTCGACGAGCTGGCCGCGAGCGGCGTCCCTGCGGTGCTGCTCACCCCCGCGCACCAGTTCCCGACCGGAGTGGTGCTCGACGGTGACCGCCGCCGGCGGCTCGTCGAGTGGGCGCGGGCCGGCGGTGTGATCATCGAGGACGACTACGACGCCGAGCACCGCTACGACCGCCCGCCGGTGCCGGCGTTGTGTGGCCTGGTGCCCGAGCAGGTCTGCTACACCGGCAGCGTGTCCAAGCTGCTCGCCCCAGCGCTGCGGGTCGGCTGGCTGCTCGTGCCGTCCCGCTGGCGCGAGGCGGTGGTGGCCGCGAAACGCAACGCCGACCTGGGCAACGCGGTGCTTCCGCAACTGGTGCTGGCGGAGCTGATGACCTCCGGCGCGCTGGATCGGCACCTGCGGCTGCTGCGCCGCAGGCACATCCGCCGCCGGGACGCGATGATCGCCGCCGTCGCCCGGCACCTGCCGGGCGCCACTGTGCACGGCGCCGCGGCCGGACTGCACCTGATGATCACCGTGCCGGGCGTCGTGGCGGACACCGACCTGGCGGCGGCGACGCTGGCGCGCGGCGTGAAGGTGCAACCCCTGACCTGGCACTGCCAGCGCCCGTACCGGCCCGGTCTGGTTCTCGGTTACGCGGCCCGCACGACTACCGAGATCGAGAACGGCGTCACGCAGGTCGCCGCCGCGCTACGCGAGCTGACCCGCGCCGCCGCAGGCTGAGCGCCGGCCCCCGCCGCACAGGTGCCGGGCCGGGTCAGCCCAGGAACAGTTGCACGAGCACCAGCACGGCCAGCAGCGCAGGCCCTCGTGACCCCTGACGCAGCAGGTCCACCGGAACCATCCCGAACGGCGTGTTGACAGTCGCGCCCCCGTAGTTGATCGGCGGGCGCGTGCCGGCCCGCCAGGCGGCGGCCACCACGCCGAGCGCCAACGTCGGCGCCAGCCAGGGCGGCCCGGCCTCGACGGTCGGCAGGGTCAGCAGCCAC
The DNA here is from genome assembly GCF_049841715.1 of Micromonospora sp. DT41. Classification (NCBI taxonomy): domain Bacteria; kingdom Bacillati; phylum Actinomycetota; class Actinomycetes; order Micromonosporales; family Micromonosporaceae; genus Micromonospora; species Micromonospora sp. DT41. Next base: position 75,279 of record NZ_JBNCKU010000002.1, read on the forward strand.
CACAGGCCCGCGCCGATCGCCGGCACCACCACGTGGATCCCGCGCAGCAGGTTGTCGCTGCCGCCGAGCGCCCGGCGCAGCCCCGGTGACCGGCTGATCGACCGCAGGCCGCCGGTGAGCCGGTCGGTGGCGAGATAGGCGAACACGACCTGCGCGGCACCGGCCAGCCCGGGCAGGGCGAGCGCGGCAGCGTACTGGACGCCGACGAGCGCAGCCCAGATCAGCAGGGCGCTGGGGTGACGGCGCAACCGGCGTACGTCGGCCTGCAACAGCGCCCACCAGCTCGGTCCGGGCCGGATCCGGCTGCTGCGCACCCGGCCGATGCGGCGCCACCGGCGGCTCTCCACCAGGCTGGTGAGCATGCTCGGATCGAGCAGGATCGTCGCCGTGGCGGCGGCGTTTGCGAACTGCGCGCCGGTGGTCAGCGTGGCCCGGTCCACCCGGGGCAGCGCGCGGGCCGCGAAGACCGTGCCGGCGACAGCGAGCGGCACCCCCACGGCGACAAGCGCGGCCGTCGGCAGCGTCGCCGGCTGGGGCAGTCCGTTGCCGAATCGACCGGCGAGCACCACCACGGCCGTGACGACGCCAGCCGTCACCATCGGCACCGCACCGACGAGCGTCGGCCACCGCCGGCCCGTCCGGTCACCCTGGGCGACGACGCTCAGGGCCAGCGCGGCAGCACCCCACCCGGCGCCGGCGCCCGCCGCCCAGCCCAGGGCGTCCGGCTCGCTGACGCCGCCCAGCACCGCCACTGCCACGCCGAGCAGCGCCGTGCCGGTCGCCGCGCCCACAAGCAGGACACCGAGGCGCGGCGCCAGCCAGGCCCGCCTGTCGACAGGGGCACTTGTCACCCAGCTCTGCGTGGCCGGCGTGACAAGCAGCGGACCGAGCGCTCGTAGACCCCGCCAGGCCAGCCCGGCGCCGGCCAGCAGCGCCGCCACCGCCAGCCACCACCGCACCCCGGGATCGGCCCGGCCGACGGTGGGGGAGGCCAGCATGTCGCGACTGGCGCTGATCGCGAACCAGCCGTACATGCCCACGAACAGCACCATGACGTACGCGTCGCCAAGCACGTCGCCGAGCGAGTGCTCGTGGTGGCGACGGCGGGCCTGACGCAGGTGCGTACGCACCTGACGGGCGCTGGGCACCCCGACCGGCGCGTCGGCGATCGTGGCCGGTGGTGCGGTCACCGGCCGATCTCGATCCGCTCGTCCACGACCGCGTCGATCAACTCCGGGTCGTGCGAGGCCAGCAGCACTGCGGTGCCGGCGTCCCGCTCCCGGCGCAGCCGCTGTGCCAGCCACTGCCGGCCACGCACGTCCAGCCGCTGCTCCGGCTCGTCCAGGATCAGCACCCGACGGGGGCGTACGAAGCAGGACGCCAGGGCCAGCCGGCGGCGCTGCCCGCTGGACAGGGTCACCGGCAGTTGATCGCGGGCCGGCTCCAGGCCCAGCTCGACGAGCACCTCCTCGACCGGCTCGGCGTTGCCCCCGTGCGCGTACGCGACAAGTTCCAGGTGCTCGACCACTGACAGGTCGGGAAAGAAGTCGATGTCGTCCAGGGCAGCGGCCACCAGCGCCCGTACCTGCGGATCGGTCTCGTCGGCCCGGCGGCCCTGCACCAGCACCTCACCGGCGTCCGGCCGGTCGGCGCCCACCACGCAGCGCAGCAGTGTGGTCTTGCCGCTGCCGTTGGGGCCGAGCACCACGGCGATCCGGCCCGCCGGCAGCGCGAAGCTCACGTCGTCGAGCACCACCAGGTTGCCGAAGTTGCGACTGAGTCCCCGTACCGTAAGCGCATCCACGGTCACACACTCTCCCAGACCGTGCCGTCGGCGGTCAGCCGCCCGCCGTCGGCGGTCAGCCGCCCGCCGTCGGCGGTCAGCCGCCCGCCGGCGGCGGTCAGGCACCGTCGAGCACGGCGTCGGAGTCACCCGGCACGGTGCCGGAGTCGTCCCGCCCGGCGTCGGAGTCGTCCAGCCGCCCGTCGGCGGCGGTCAGCGCCGGCTCGTCGTGGACCTCCTCGGCCACCGATGCCGCGTCCGCCCAGTGCCGCCGCGCCTCCGCGCGGTCACCAAGCGAGTCGGCGGCATCGCCCAGGTAGAGCAGGGTCCGGGCCAGCCCCGGGGTCGGCCGGCCGGCCGCACGCAGCCGCCGGCTCTCGGCAAGCAACTCGTACGCCGCCCGCGCCTGCCCCGGTGCGCTCGTCAACAGCGTCGCACCGGCGTTGAGCAGTGCCGCCGCCCGGCTTGTCGGGTCGTTCACCGACTCGTACTCGCGCAGCGCCGCCCGCCACGCCTGCGCGGCGTCCAGGTGCTCGCCGAGTGTGGCGTGCACGAGCACCAGGTTGGTCAGGGCCGCCGCGTAGCCGCGCGCGTCACCCACCGACCGGAACGTGTTGGCCGCGCGCACGAGGTGGTGGTGGGCGGTGTCCAGCTCGCCCCGCGCCAGCTGGGCCGCGCCGAGACCAAGGTCGGTGAGGGCGTGCCCGGCCCGGTCCGCCGAGGAGCGGTGCCGGCGGGACAGCTCCAGGTGCTCCACCGCGTCGTCGAGCTGCCCCAGGTCGAGCAGTGCCAGACCGAGGTTCATCCGGGCCTGGGCGGTGCCGCGCCGACCCCGTTCGGCAACCGCGAGGGTGAGCGCGGCGGCGGCGCCCTGCGGGTCGTGTCGGCGTCGACGCAGCACGCCCAGCTCGTTGTGCGCCCACCCGGCGATCTCCGGCCGGTCGTCGGCGGTCGGGGTGGCCAGCACCGTACGGCAGACCTGCTCCCACTCGTCGAGCCGTTCCACGTGCGCGAGCCATCCGCACAGCGCCACGGCCAGCCGGAACCACCAGCGGCGTACCCGACGGGGCAGCGTCTCGGCCGCCCCGGCCGGCACCCGTACCACCGCCAGCAGCAGCTCCTGGTGCAGGTCGAACCAGCCGTACGGGTCGTCGTCCAACGGCAGTGACCACTCCCGGTCCGGTGGGGAGCCGAGCACTGCCAGGTTGGCCGCGTGCCGTTCGGCCCGGCGGGCCAGGTGCCGGGTCAGCCGGGCCTGCGCGGCGACACGGGTCCGGGACGGTTCGGCGGCGCGCAGGTGCAGCCGGGCGTTGGCGGCGAGCAGCGGCCGGATCTCGTACCGGTCACCGGGTGCGCCGACCACGAACGCGGCGGCCGCGAGCTGGTCGAGCAGCGCGGTCACCCGGTCGGGGTGCCGGGCGGCCAGCGCGGTGATGGTCGGCCGGTCCACCGGGGCGGGGGTCAGCGACATCAGCCTGTACAGGCGGCGGGCCTCGCGGGTCAACGCCCGGTACGCGACGTCGCGTTCGGTGACCAGTTGGGCTGCCGGCGACACGGCGACCCGCTGGTGCGGCGGGGTGTGCACCGCGCGTCGCAGCGCGTCGAGCACGTCCGAGTGCCGCCAGCCGTGCTGCGCGGTGCGGTAGCCCAGCGCCCGGATCGTGCGGGGCTGCCTGCCGCACAGGTCGACGATGTCGCGTACCGCCGGATCGGTGCGTGGGTCGGCACGGCGGGCCCGGGCGGCGGGCGCGGCACTGCCGGCCGCCGCGAACAGCTCGACCGCCTCGTCCGGGCCCGGCTCGGCGATCCAGTGCGCCACCACCCCGCTGAGACCGCTGAGCGCGGGCCCACCGGCGAACAACAGCCGGCAGGTGCGGGCGGTGGGTGGCAGCAGCGGGCGTACCTGCTCGGGACTGTCGACGTTGTCCAGCACCAGCAGGATCTTGCGGCCGTCGAGCCTGCGGCGTAGCGCTGCGGCGGCGGCCGCGAGGGCGTCCGGCCGGCCCGAGGCGGGCGGCGCGGTGCCCAGGACACCCGCCAGCGCGGTGAGCACCTGGCGGGCGGTGCGGGGCCGACCGCCCCGACGCAGGTCGAGGTGGTACTGGCCGTCCGGGTAGTCGTCCCGGCACAGGTTCGCCACCTGGACGGCGCAGGCGGAGGTGCCCACCGCCCTACGGCCCAGCACCGCCACCGCGTGCTCGTGGGCGAGCAGGCCGAGCACCGTCCGGACGTGCTCGTCGCGGCCCGTGAACCCGGCCGGGTACGGCAGCGTCGGCACGTCGGTGACGGGTGCGGTGACGACGTCGGTGGGTTCCGGGGCGGTCTCGCGCACGGCCCGGCGCCGGCGCATCTCGAACACCACGAAGCCGGCCGCGCCGCTGACGGCAAGCGCGATGCTCGCCGGGCCGAGCACGCTGGCGGCCAGCTCGGACAGCAGGTTGCTGGCGAGGTTGCCGAGCACCCCGCTGACAAGCGTGCCGACCGCGATGAGCACCGGCCAGCGCGGCCCTCGACCGGTGCCGCCGGGGCCGGTCACCGGACACCTCCGGAGACCAGGCCGGCGACGAGTTGTCGCCGGGCGAGCACCATCAGCACCACCGGGAGCACCGAGGCGAGCACCGACCCGGCGGCCAGGACGCCGCTGTTGGACACGAAGCCTCGGGTCTGCCCGGCCAGGAACAACCCCAGCGGCGTGGCCTCCGGCCCGCTGAACAGCAGCCCCACCACCAGGTCGTTCCAGACCTGGACGAACTCCAGAACGGAGACGGCGACAACGGCGGGCAGGTTGTGCCGGCCCAGCCGGCGCAGCGCGCCCCACCACCGTCGGCCGCCAAGCCGGGCGCCGCGCACCTGCTCGGCGGGCAGGTCGGCGAACGCGTTGCGCAGCACCAGCACTGCGAACGGCACGCCCAGCGCCACGTGCACAAGCGCCAGCCCTCGGGCGGTCCCCGAGGACAGGACCACGCCCAGCACCTCGTTGACCGGGCCGGCGATCACCTGCACCGGTACGATCGTCGCGGCCATCAGCAGCAGGCCGGTCGCCTGCGCGGCAGGCCCGGTCAGCCAGGCCAGCGGGTACGCGGCCAGCAGCGCGATGACCAGCACCGTGGCGGTCACCACTGTGGCAAGCAGCAGCGTGAAGCCAAGCGTTCGCCACAACTCACCGCTGGTCAGCAGGGCGTGATAGGAGCCCGCACCGGGTGGCGTCGACCACCAGCCGCGCGCCGCCGCGTCCACCTGCCCGTGCGCCGACGTGGCGACGAGCACGACAAGCGGTATCAGCCACGCCACCGCGGCGGCCGCGGCGAGCAGCCGGAACAGCCGTCGTGGCGGTGCCAGCGCGGCGGGCTCCGAGCCGACCTCGACGCGCGGCGGCGGCCACGCCTGACGGACGAAGAGAGCGGCCACCAACATGCCGGCGACGACCGCCACCAGCCAGACGACGCCGAGCGCGGCGCCCGGCCCGGTGGTGGTGCCACCGGAGGTCTGCCACACCCGCAGCGCCAGCACCGCCGCGTCGTCGCGCACCGACCCCGGCGTCATGACCAGGATCAGGTCGAAGGTCCGGCTGGTGCCGAGCGCCACAAGCGCGAAGACCACAGCGACGGTACGCAGCAGCAGCGGCCTCCACTGCGCGTCCCACAGGACGTGCCGGCGACCGCCGCCGTAGGCGCGTACCGCGTCGGCCAGGCTCGGCGGCACCTGGTCCAGTGCGGCCCGGAAGACCAGCACCGCCAAACCCACCCACGCCCAGACGAACGCCGACATCAGCGCCACGGTGACCAGGCGAGGCCCGAGCAGTTGGGGAGCGTCCTCGGCGGACCGGCCGGTCAGCCGCGCCAGGACCAGTGTGGCCAGACCACGGCCCGGGTCGGGGTCGTACATCAGCCGGAACGTCACGCCGGTGACGACGAGCGGCAGCGCCACCGGCACCAGCAGGATCAGCCGGACGAGCCCGCCCTCCTGGGAGCGACGTGACGCGACGGCGAGCAGGTAACCGAGCGCCGTCACCACCGCCGGCACCAGCACCGCCCACAGCACTGTCCGTCCGACCACGGCGCCGGTGCCCGGCGCGGCGAGGGCGGTGCGGAAGTGCTCCGCGCCGACCCAGCGGCCGTCGGTGGTGACACTGGCGTGCAGGGTGCGCAGCACCGGCCACAGCAGCAGCCCGCCGAGCAGCAGCGCGGCCGGCAGCAGCAGCGCGGACGTCGCCCCGGCCGCCGGGTACACGCGGCCACGGCGCGGTGGGCCGACGTCGTCGAGCACCGCGAACTCGCCGAGCACCCGGGTTTCGCTCATCGGCCACCTCCCGCGCTGCGGGCCGCCGCGGCGAGCTGCCCGGTGGCACGCCGGACCGCCTCGGCGGCGCGTACGCCACCTGTGACGTCGGCGAAGAAGTCCTGCATGATGCGCCAGATGCCCACGCCGTCGGAACCGGTGAACGCCCCGCGCAGCTGGTCGGAGAGGTCGAACCGCAGCGTGCCCGGATCGCGCATCTCGGCGGCGAACCGGCGGCGGACCGGATTCGTGTAGTCGGCAAGCGGGATCGTGGTGTTCGGTGACAGGTAGCCGCCGGCATGCAGCCAGGGGCGGAACGAGTCGGCTCTGGTCAGCCACTCGACCAGCTCGACCCCGCCCCGCGCGTCGGCGAACACGACAGCTGCGTCCCCGCCGACGATCAGCGGGCCGACGCCGCTGCCGGCGCTGGGGAACCGGAAGGCGGCCGCCTCCTCGGAGCCGCCGCGGAACCTGCTGCCCACCTCGGCCGTGAAATCGGCCTCGAAGACCATTACCGCACGGCGGGAGCGCACCACCTGGATCACCGACTCCTCGTACTGGGTGAGCAGGGCGCGACGGCCGCCCCCGACGAACGCGCCGTCGATGCTCCACAGCTCGGCGAGCCGGTCCAGGGCGTCGCGCACCGGCTGGCCCCGCCAGTCGGCGTCCGGCCCGGCCAGGGCGTCGTACGCGGCGGGCGCCAGGTCGGCCAGCACGTTCTCGAGCCAGTCGGTGAGCACCCAGCCGTCGGCCGCGCCGATCGCCAGCGGCGCCGGGCCGTCCCCCCGCACGGCGAGCGTGCCGAGCCGGCGGGTCAGCGCGACCAGCTCGTCCCAACTGGTCGGCGGGACGGGCAGCACCGAAGGCAGGTGCCAGATGAGGGACTTGTGCGCCGCCTTCACCCACACGCCGTAGCGGTGCCCGCCGGTCCTCAGCAGATCGTTCAGCCCGGCGGGCACCGCGTACTCGTCGGACGGGAGCACGGGCCGCAGCCAGCCCCGGGCGGCGTACTCGGTGACCAGGCCGGGACGCGGCAGGATCGCCACGTCCGGTGCGGTGCCGGCGAGATGCCGGGCGCGCAGGAACGCGTCGATGTCGTTGCCGGCGCTGACCACGTGTACCGAAGGGCCATAGCCCTTCACGACCTGCCGGAAGCGGTCCAGCTCGCCGCCGCTCCACACCACCGCCACCTGCACCGAACGGGTGCTCCCGGCGCAGCCGGCGATGGTAGCGGCCGCACCGACAGTGGCAGCGCGCAGCAGGGTACGGCGGGTGGTCCGGCCGCCCGGCGTCACCGGGGCGCCCCGTCGGCCTCGGTGACCAGCTCGTGCCGCCGGGGGATCTCGGCAAGGGCGGCCCTGTCGGCCGTGCACACCAGCACCGCCACTCCGGGCGCGTCCGGCGGGGACAGTCGTGGAAGCAGGTCGCCGAGGCGGCTGCCGCCGGCCGGTTCGGTGGGCAGGTCGACCACGAGGACCTCGGGCAGGCACACCGCCGCGCGGGCCAGCGCCACCCGGAGCCGTTGGGCGTCGGAGAGCAGGTGCGGCAGCAGGCCGAGCGTCGGGGCGAGCTCCAGCCTGTCCACCACAGTGGACGTCCAGTCGTCGGCCACCTCGTGCACCCGCTCGCGTTTGCGCTGGCCGTACTCGATGTTGCGGCGGACGGTGAGCTGCGGCAGCAGGGCACCGCCGGCCGGCACGTAGCCGATCTGCCGACGCGGCGGCGGCAGCGCCGTCACGTCCCGGGCACCGACCATGATCCGCCCGGTGACCGGTGCGGCGAGCCCGACAAGCACCCGGGCCACCGCGGTGCCGACCGCAGGTGGCCCCACAAGCGCCGTCGTCGTGCCGGCGGGGACGTCGAGGGTCACCGGCCCGGTACCGGGGACGGCGACCAGTGCACGTAGCCGTAACGTAGCCCTCACCTCCGGTGACCGCGGGTGACGGTCCCAGGGTGGCACACGATGCCGACAGCCGATGTCCCGCCGGCTTCCACAGTGGAAGCGGCGGGCTATCGCGCCGGCTGTCCGGTGGGGGCGTAGAGGGCCGCCAGCCCGGCCGCCGTGGCGGCCAGGCGCTCGCGGAGAGCGACAGGGGTCAGCACCTCCACGTCGGCGCCGAGGCGCAGCAGGTCACCGTGGGCATGGGTGAGCGACTCGATGGGCAGCACAGCGGTCACCCAACCCCGCGCGTCGGGTGGCCCGGCGCTGGCGTCCACGGCGGCCACCACCGGATCGCTGCCGACCTCCCGCAGCCGCTCGCGGCCGGCGGGGGAGAGCCGGACGGTGGCCTCGTCGCGGTGCAGCCGGGCCCGGAACCCCACGACGTGCGCCCGCCACCAGGTCGGCAGGTCGAAGTCGGCCGGCCGGTCGAACTCCTGCGCCAGCGGGGTCAGGGCGAGGATCTGGTTGACCCGGTAGGTAGCCGGTGCGTCCCGGCCGGGTTGGGTGGCCACCACGTACCACCGGCCGCCCTTGAGCACCAGGCCGTACGGCTCCAGCACGCGGGTCACCTCGCCGCGCCAGCCGCGGTAGCGCACCTCGATGCGGTGCTGACGCCAGACCGCCTCGGCGGTGCGGGCCAGCTCCGGGGACGCGTCGCCGTCGGCGTACCAGCCGGGGGTGTCCAGGTGGAAGCGCTGCTGGAGCTGGGTGGCCCGGTCACGCAGCGGCGCCGGCAGCGCGGCGTGCAGCTTGAGTTGCAGCGCGGCCACCACGTCGCCGTAGCCCAACTCGTCGGCCGGACCGGGTAGCCCGGCCAGGAAGAGCCGGTCGGCCTCCTCTGCGGTCAGGCCCGTCAGCCGGGTACGCCAGCCGTCGACAAGTTGGTAGCCGCCGGCGTGCCCGGCCTCCCCGTACAGCGGGATACCGGCGGCATGCAGCGACTCCACGTCCCGGTAGATGGTGCGCGCGGACACGTCCAGCCGCTCGGCGAGCTGCGCGGCCGTGAGCCGCCCGTGCGCCTGGAGCAGCAGCAGGAGGGAGAGAAGTCGACTGGCCCGCACTTCACTGACACTAGTTGTCAGGGGAGCGGTCGTACCGTCCCGGCATGGCTTTTCGCGACAAGGATCTGACAACGCCTCCGGCGATCACTGTGGACGCCCGGCAGTTCAAGCGCTACCACATCGACCAGCCGCAACGGCCCATCGAACCGGAGGTGGAGAAGGCCGCGTACGACATGCTGCCCACGTTGCTGAAAGACGTACCGAGCGACGGCACCCCGGGCGCCGGGTGGGTGGTGCTGCACCGGGGCGCGGACACCGGCGCGTACCTGCTGGCCTACACCTGGGTGTGGGACAACGCGGTGGAGATCCGCGTCGCGGTGGCGGGACAGCCGGCGCTGGACTGCCCCGACCTGGACCCCGCGCACTTCGTCGAACTGCGCCGTCCCGCCGTGGGCTGCGTGTGGGAGTTGGCGGTGCTGGAGCACGAGCGGGCCGCCTGGATCCGGCACATGCTGGCGCCAGCGAGCCCCGACCTCACCGGTTACCTCAACGACACGCGAGCGGAAGGGCCGGTGGGCCGCTGATGGGCGACTTCGACTTCTTCGTGGGGACCTGGAACGTCGTGAACCGGCGGCTGCGCGAGCGGCTTGTGGGCTCCGACGAGTGGGAGGAGTTTCCCGGGGTGTCGGTCGCTCACGGCTTCTTCGCCGGCGGCGGCCACTTCGACGAGATCACGTTCTCGACCAAGGGCTCCGCCGGTGCCACGATCAGGATCTTCGACCCGGCCCGGCAGCAGTGGTCGATCTACTGGATGAGCAGCGACAGCGGCGTGCTGGAGCAGCCGCCGATGGTGGGTCGCTTCGTCGACGGCGTCGGCCGCTTCTACGCCGACGATCAGCACGAGGGGCGACCGGTGCGGTGCCGGTTCATCTGGTCGGACATCAGCGCGACCACGGCCCGCTGGGAGCAGGCGTTCTCCACCGACGGCGAGCAGACCTGGGAGACCAACTGGGTCATGACCTTCTCCCGAGTATCGGGCCGGTGACCGGGCGGCCCGTCACGGGGCGGTGCCGCCCCGCTTCTCCTCCTGCGCCATCACCGCCTCGCGGTGCTCCGGCTCGTCGCGGCGTGCCAACTCCGCGGCGAGCCGGGGGTCGGCCACCAGCCGCTCCCGGTTGCGGTGCAGGAAATTCTCGAACCCCCCGGTGTACGGGCAGGCCAGGTCACCCAGCGCCCGCTCCGGCACGTACCGGCAGCCGCCGCAGTAGTCGCTGATCTCGTCGATGTCGGTGCCGTCCACCGCGTACGGGCGGGTGTCCACCCTTGCCAGGTCGGCGTACTGACTCATGCCGATCACCGTCGTGTTCATCACCCAGTCGGTGCCGTCGACGAAGCAGCGCCGGAACCAGTCCGCGACCTCGGTCGGACGCCAGCCGCGCTGCAACGCGTAGTTGCCAAGCACCAGCAGCCGGGGTGTCTGGTGCGTCCACGCCCGGTCGCGGACGGCGGCGAGCACGTCCGCGAGGCAGCGCGCCTCCACAGCGTCGGCGTCCAACTCGGCGAACCAGTCCGGGATCGGCTCGGTGGCGGCCAGCCAGTTCGAGCCTCGGAACCTGGGCTCGAAGTACCAGTACAGCTGCCACAGGAACTCCCGCCAGCCGAGCAGCCCTCGGATGAACGGCTCGACAGCGGTGCGTGGGGCGGCGCCGTCCCGCCACGCCTGCTCGGCGGCGCGTACGGCCGGCTCCGGGTGCAGCAGCCCGAGGTTGAACGAGGACGAGAGCGCGGAGTGCGCGAACAGCGGGTCCTCGGCGCTCATCACGTCGGCCCAGCGGCCGTACTCGGGCAGCCGGTGGGTCAGGAAGTGCTCAAGCCGGGCCTGCGCCTCGGCGTGGGTTGCGGGGTGCTGCCGGGGGCCGTCCCGGCCGACGAACCGCACGCCGTCGGCCGCCCACCGGTCCAGGTCGCGGCGGACCTGCGCGTCGATGTCGTCCTCGACGATCGGCGGCGGTGGCGGAGGTGTCGCCGGTACGGCGTGGCCCTCCGCTGGCGGGCGGCGCGCCGGCCCGGCCCCGCCGGCCGGCCCGGTCAGCACGATGTGCCGGCGGCGGACGTGACGGTAGTGGTCGGCCATCCGGAGCGGGCCGCGCCTGGTGCGGTCGGCCCAGGCGGCGAAGTCGTCCTGGCTGGTGATGAAGCCGCGCGCCGGCAGGACCGTCAACCCGGGCACCGAGCGGGCGAAGCGCAGGGCCGCCCAGGAGTGCGGGTGGCACACCTCGACCGGTTCGGCGACCTGTGCCAGGGCCTCCCGGAACGTGTCCGTCCGCAGCAGCAGCGCCCGGTCGCCCAGTTCGGCGGCGCGGTGCCGCAGGGCCGAGAGGATGAGATGTGCCTTCTGCCGGTGCATCGGCCGACGGCGGAACAACTCCCGGATCTCCGCCAGCAGCACCGGCTGGTCGGGGTCGTCGAGGAAATGTGGCCCGAGTTGGTCGGCCAACAGCCATCGGCGGCGAAGCATGCCGCAATTCTGCCGACTTCCGGGCCGCCGCGCCCGAACGGCGGGCCGCATATTCGCTTCGCGTGCGTGTGTCGTGGCGTCGTGACGTCAGGAGGGGCCAACGCCGGCCGGTGCCGGCGCGGCACCGTCGTCGCGTCGGCGCAGCACCACCGTGAGCGCCACCAGGGCGACAAGCAGCAGCGCGAGGACCTGCACCCGGGCTGGTCCCAGCGGCGCGAGCAGCGCCAGTCCGGCGACGACCGGGTACGCCACGACCACCGCGCCGTGCTGCTGGCGGCGGACGTGCAGCATCCACACGGTCAGCAGGAACACCGCGATCGGGATGGCCACCGCGTAACCGGCGGTGGTTCCGGAGATGTGGGCGAGGTGCCGCTCGTCGTCGACCACCACCGGCAGACCGGCGCCGACCGCCGCGAAGATCAGGTAGTGGCCGTAGCCCCAGATCAGCGAGTACGGCAGCCGGTCCGGCGCCTCGCTCGGCCTGTCGAAGTAGAGCCACCAGAGCGCGAAGACGATTACCGCGCCGGCCCCAGCGAGGGACCAGAGCCCGTGGTTGCCCGCGTCGACGCCGGTCTGGATCGCCACCGAGATCGCCAGGACCGCCTCGCCGAGCACGATCAGCGTGAACAGCCCGTACCGCTCGCCGATGTGCCCGGGGTGCCACGGGGTCATCCCGGGTCGCTCGGCCACCGCGGGCACCAGCAGGTCGGCAAGCGCCAGCACCACGAACGCAGCGATGCCCCACCCGTCGGGCAGGGCCAGCCGCAGCAGCCAGCCGAGCTGCACCACTGTCACGCCGATGGCGTACCGGCGGGCCGCCGCGCGGTGGGCGGGATCGCCGGCGGCGGCTCGGCTCCACTGCACGACGGCGGCCAGCCGCATCACCACGTACCCGTATGTGATGATCGTGAAATCGCCGTCGGTGAACGCCCGCGGAACCCCGGCCGCGAGGATCAACGCCCCGGAGATCTGCACCAGCGTGGTGATCCGGTACACGTCGTCGTCGGTGTCGTAGGCCGAGGCGAACTAGGTGAAGTTCATCCACGACCACCAGATCGCGAAGAACACCATCGCGTAGCTGGTCACCGCGTGGCGGAGGTGGCCTTCGGAGACATCGTGGTGCAGGTTGGTCGCGGCCTGCGCCACCGCCACCACAAAGCACAGGTCGAAGAGGAGTTCCAGCGGCGTGGCCGCCCGGTGTGGCTCGTCGCGGCTGCGGGGCCGCATCGGCCGGTAGAACGGCCGCAGCGTACGAGGTCCGGTCACCGCCGGGTTCAGTGGCGTCGGCGGCCGTGGGTCAGCCCCTCCAGCACCATCGTCAGCCCGGCGCCGACCAGCCACACGTCCTTGGCGAGCCCGGTGCCCTGCTGGGTCGGGCGGATGCTGCCCGGCTCACGCATCCCCGGCGTCTTCAGGTACAGCTGCACCAGGCCCGCGCCGAACGCGGTGAGGCCCAGCCCCACCAGGGGCGTCGGCACGAACGGCGTGAGCAGGGCGGCCCCCAACGCAATCTCCGAGCGAGACAGCAGCTTGGCGAAACGCACCGGCTCGAACTGCTTGAGCTGCGGCAGGGCCGCCACCGCCATCCCGTGCATGCCCGCCGCCGCCTCACCCTCCAGGTTCCGCTTGCCCAAACCCGAGTTGAGAAAGTACGCGCCGATGCTGACCCGCAGCGGCAGATGCGCGAGTTTCATGATCACTCCTGGTGGCCGTGGTCGGAACTGCGGCCCGCGTACCCCGCGTGACCCGCGATAACCCGTCGCCGGGGCGGCTGGGACGGCCGTTGTCGTCGGGTAGGTTCGGCAGGGGCCCACCGCCGCGCCCGGTTCACCACCTGCCGGCATCCGGTCCCCGCCGCACACCACCAGCAGGAGGCGAAGTGAGCCAGGAAGTCCGGGGAGTCATCTCCCGTAGCAAGGGCGCACCGGTCGAGGTCACGACGATCGTGGTGCCCGACCCGGGGCCCGGTGAGGCGATCGTCCGGATCCAGTCCTGCGGGGTCTGTCACACCGACCTGCACTATCGCGAGGGTGGCATCAACGACGACTACCCGTTCCTTCTCGGCCACGAGGCGGCAGGCATCGTCGAGCAGGTGGGCGACGGCGTCACCGACGTTGCCCCGGGCGACTTCGTGGTGCTCAACTGGCGTGCCGTCTGCGGCGACTGCCGGGCCTGCCGGCGGGGGCGGCCGTGGTACTGCTTCAACACCCACAACGCCCGCCAGCGCATGACCCTCACCGACGGCACCGAGCTGACCCCGGCGCTGGGCATCGGCGCGTTCGCCGAGAAGACCCTCGTGCACGCGGGCCAGTGCACGAAGGTGGACCCGGCCGCCCGGCCGGCCGCTGTGGGCCTGCTCGGCTGCGGCGTGATGGCCGGGCTGGGCGCGGCCATGAACACCGGCAACGTCACCCGTGGCGACTCGGTCGCGGTGATCGGCTGCGGTGGCGTCGGCGACGCGGCGGTGGCCGGTGCGCTCCTCGCGGGCGCGACGACGATCGTCGCCGTGGACACCGACACCCGCAAGCTGGAGTGGGCCCGTAAGTTCGGCGCCACGCACACCGTTAACGCCTCCGAGACCGACCCGGTCGAGGCGATCCAGGCCGCCACCGGCGGTTTCGGCGCCGACGTGGTCATCGACGCGGTGGGTCGTCCGGAGACGTGGAAGCAGGCGTTCTACGCCCGGGACCTGGCCGGCACCGTCGTCCTGGTCGGCGTGCCCACCCCGCAGATGCAGGTCGAGCTGCCGCTGCTGGACGTCTTCGGTCGCGGCGGCGCCCTCAAGTCCAGCTGGTACGGCGACTGCCTGCCCAGCCGGGACTTCCCGATGCTCACCGAGCTGTACCTACAGGGCCGCCTCGACCTGGACGCCTTCGTCACCGAGGAGATCGCCCTCGACCAGGTCGAGAACGCGTTCGACCGGATGCACCACGGCGACGTGCTCCGTTCGGTGGTGGTGTTCTGATGACCGCCCGGGTCGACCACGCGGTCACCGCCGGCACCTTCTCCCTCGACGGGCAGACGTTCGACGTCGACAACAACGTCTGGGTGATCGGCGACGACACCGAGTGCGTGATCCTCGACGCGCCGCACGACGTGGAGGCGATCCTCGCGCTTGTCGGTGACCGTCGGGTCCGGGCGATCCTGGCCACCCACGCGCACGACGACCACGTACGGGTCGCGCCGGAACTGGCACGGGCCACCGGCGCTCCGGTGCTGCTGCACGCCGACGACCGGGTCCTGTGGGACATGGTCCACCCCCACCTGCCGCCGCACGGCGAACTGCACGACGGGCAGGACATCGAGGTGGCCGGCACCACGCTTCGGGTGCTGCACACTCCCGGGCACAGCCCCGGCGCGTGCAGCTTCTACGCCCCGGATCTGGGCGCGGTGTTCACCGGCGACACGCTCTTCGCCGGCGGGCCGGGTGCCACCGGTCGCTCGTACAGCGACTTCGACACCATCGTCGGGTCGATCCGCACCCGTCTGCTCACCCTGCCGCCGGAGACGGTAGTGCACACCGGGCACGGCGACGACACGACAATCGGCGCGGAGGCCCCCCACCTCCAGGAGTGGATCACGCGGGGCCACTGAACTCCGGGCACGCCGCCGCAGTGACTGGCACGCCGCCAGCGCGCGCTGCGGCGGGCTGGCGCCGTCGAGGGTCGGCGGCTGGCGCGCGGTCGACGGGTCAGCGCTCGTCCGCCGCGCCCAGCACCGGCTTGACGTCGAGCACTGGGGTGCCGTCGAGGGCTTCCAGCTCGGCCACCTGCACGCGCAGCCCGTCGACGGCCAACACCCGGACACGGTGCAGGCCGATCGGGTTGGGGCGGTGCGGGGAGCGGGTGCTGAACACGCCGGTCTCCGGTCGGCTCTCGTCGCCGCGCGGGTGGACCGCCAGCAGATCGCGGCGGGCGCGGTCCAGCCAGGTCAGCACCAGCAGCTCCGCGCCCGCCGACAGGTCGCCCAGAGCCCGCTCGACCGACCTGTCGAAGACCAGCCAAGCGGCCGGCGCACCTTCGTCGCCCTGCCGGGGTGCGCTCGCCGCGTCGGTAAGCGGCGAGACGACCCGGCCGACCGGCCGCAGCACGTACGCCTCGTCTGTGTCGCCCATTCTGGACCCCCTCCGGACTGCCTGAACCTACCGCCGCCGACCGACGTTACGATCTGCGGTCATGACCGCCGAGCAGCCCGCGCCCGTCGTCCGTCAGCTGCGCCTCGTGGTGGAGGCCGAGGACCACGAGGCCGCTGTCGCGTTCTTCCGCGACGCGCTCGGGTTGCCCGAGGAAGCGGCGTTCAGCGGCGACGGGGATGCCCGGGTGGTGATCCTGGACGCCGGCCGCGCCACGCTCGAGATCGCCAATCCGGCACAGAAACGCATGATCGACGAGGTCGAGGTGGGTCGGCAGGTCGCGCCCCGCATCCGGGTCGCCTTCGAGGTGGACGACGCCAGAGCGACCACCGCCCGGCTCGTCGCCGCCGGGGCGGCCGAGATCGCGCCGCCCACGCTCACCCCGTGGCAGTCGTTGAACTCCCGCCTCGACGCCCCCGCCGACCTGCAGATCACCGTCTTCGAGGAACTGCTTACGCCGGAAGAGCGCGCCGGGTTGGACGGCTTCGGAACGGGACGCGACGCCGACGACTGAGCGGAGGCGGGCCATCGGGAGCGCCGCCGACGGCTGAGCGACGACGGGTGATCGGGCTCACCGGCACGCCGCGACCGACCGTTACACGGGTTCGCCGTCACCGACTGTTACATCCAACGCCCGCCGCATCCCCGGCCTCGGTGCTTGCTGTCGTTGATCCACTCGGGCTCCTGGAAATCGGCGCATCCCAGGTGCTCGGACACCGCGATTTCCAGGAAGTCGAGTCGATCATCGCTCGGAGGGCTCGGCGTGCGCCGTCACCTTGTGTGCCTGTTGCGTGGGTTGAAGCAGAGCAAAGGAAGCACCGCCACCCTCAGCCGCCGCCTCTCACGTCACGCTCCGCTAGACCCCGCCGCCCGTAGCTGTCCGTCCCGGGGCCGCGTGCCCGCAGTTGTCCGCCCGCCCGGAGCCGCGCGCCCGCAGTTGTCCGTCCGTCCCAGAGTCGCGTGCCGTAACTGCCGCCGTCCGGGAGCTCCGCCCGCCGTCTTGCTGCGCAGGAGGGTTTCGGCCGCGTTGGGCGGTCCGTCCCGTAGCCGCGAGTGACCGGGACCTCATCTCGCCGAGCACTGCGCATATCCGGAATGGCCGACACCGCAACCCGGTTGTGTCCCCTGAACCGCCGGAGCCAAACACTTTCCGCGGTCATCTCCCGAGGAACGTTCACCCCGGAGCGTTCCGCACGATCGAAAGGGCAACCATCGTGAAGGTCGACTTCACTCGATGGCTCCCGGCCATCGCTAAGGACAAACACCGCAAGACCGCGCTGAGCGTTGTGGGCATCGCCGCCCTCGGCGGGCTCGCGCTGGCCCCCACCGCGGTTGCCGCCCCGGTCACCTCAGGACCGCACGAGGGTGCCGTCGCCGCCATCGACCTCGCCACCGGCAAGGCCGCCACCGAAGCCCGCCAGGACGACCAGCCCGTCGAGTCGGGCCTCACCACCGGCTCCCCGACAAGCAAGCCGCCGGCCGGCAAGCCCAGCCGTGCCGAGTTGATCCCGCACGGCGTCGAGGGCGCACAGTCGCGCATCCCGCTCGACGACGCGCAGCTCGACAACGCACGGGCGATCATCGACGTGGCCGAGAAGACCGGCGTCGGCGACCGGGGTGCGGTGATCGGCATCGCCACCTCGTTGCAGGAGTCGAAGCTGTACAACCTCGGTCACCTCGGCGCGTACAACGACCATGACTCGCAGGGCCTGTTCCAGCAGCGCCCGTCGTCGGGTTGGGGCACGCCCGAGCAGATCACCGACCCCGAGTACTCCGCCACGGCGTTCTTCACCGCTCTGAAGAACGTGGGCGGCTGGCAGGACCTGCCGCTTACCACCGCGGCGCAGACCGTCCAGGTCTCCGCCTTCCCCTACGCGTACGCGCAGTGGGAGGAGCAGGCGGCGGACCTCGTCCAGCAGCTCTCGTAACACCCGCACACACACGCCGGCCGGCTCCCGAGAAGGGGGCCGGCCGGCGTCGTCGTGTGCGCGTACCGTCAGCAGGCCGGATACAGGCGGCGGGTGCCGACGCCGGCGGCGTACGCGGCCCTGTCGCTGAACCGGCAGCCGTAGTCGGGTCGCGCCACCACCGCCGGGTCGGTCACCGTGTCGCCGGCCGGGCGCTTGCCGGTGCGTACCCATGACACCAGGTCATCCCAGCCGGCGCCGGCCTCGGCCGGGCTGAACTCGCAGTGCTGCGCGGCCCGGATCGCCCGCTGCACCACAAGCCGGCTGCGACCGTGCCGCGCCACGTCGGTGGCGTACGCCTGCTCCATGCTGAACGGCACGAACAGGTCACCGAGGCCGTGCAGGCTCACCACGGGCGCGCTCGGACGGCCGGCGATCTTCGGCACCTCGGTGAGCGTCGGCAGGAGTCGCTGTACGAGATTCTCCGGAGCGACCCGCTGCACTGTCGCGTTGACGTTGACGGGACTGTTCGGGCTGTAGCGGGTCAGCAGGTTCGTGGAGATCTGGCCGGGCCGCTGGGCGGGGGAGGTGCCGCCCTCGGTCACCGAGATCGAGAACAGGAAGTCCTTCCAGATCGCGAAGGCGGCATCGGCGCCGGGGCGTGGTCCGCCCGAGCGGTTCACCGTGATGGCCCGCAACTGCTTGCCGCGCTCATTGGTGGTGTCCGGCCCGGTGGGCGTGAGCCCTGCCAGGCCGAGCGCGACCTGGATGCGGGGCACCGCGTTGCTCAGGTAGTCGGTCGGCGTGGGATAGGCCGGCACCCCGGCGAGGGCCTGCGCGACAAGGTTGTAGTCGAGGAAGAAGTCGAGAAGCGTCTGGTCGCCGAGCACTCCGCACATGGGCAGAGCTCCGTCGTAGAAGCCGGGATACTGCTCCAGTGAGCGACCGATGACGTACCCGCCCATCGACACCCCGGCCAGGTACGTGCGGTGCGGCTTGCGTACCGTCCGTCCGAAGTGGTCGGCGAGTTCCTTCGTGCTCAGCACCCCAGAGCGGATGTCGAAGCCGTTGCGATCGTACGACGACGACGCCCACGCGTACCCCTGGGCAAGCACCCGCTGACGCAGGTCGAAGGCCGGCGGCTCCGGCGACAGCACAGTGCCCTGGCCGCGGTAGCCGTGCGCCCACAACACCAGGTCACCGTTCCACCGGGCCGGAACCTCGATGATGTACGCGGCGTGCCGGTGCACGCCCTGGCGTACCGTCGTCGGTTTGCCGGCCACCACCAGCGGCGCCAGCGGCGGATTCTCGAACGTGTAGCCCGGCAGCGGCTGGCTGCCACGCGGATCGTGGGCGGCGGCGCTGGCCGGCGCGGCACCGGCGAGACCGACCGCCAGGGTCAGCGTCGCGGTGGCGGCGAGCAGGCGGCGCAGGGTACGAACGGGTACGGACAGCATCGATGCTCCCCATCGGACGGACGCAGGCGGGACGGTTGCCTACCGGCCGGTAGCGCCCTGAACCTAGGACCGCCGTCGAACACTGTCAATGGCGGTACTGACCAGCCAGTCAGGGAGTCGACCCGGCCGCCTGGTCCGCCGGGCCGGTCCGGTTGACTGGTCGACGTGAACGAGTCGATCTGGGATGCGGCGCGCGCCTCACGCAGCTGGTTGGACGCCGCCAACGGCACCGGCCAGACGGAACTGACATGTCGCATCCTCAAACTCACCGAGGAGGCGGGGGAGGCGTCAGCGGCGTGGATCGGCCTACTCGGGCAGAATCCTCGCAAAGGCGTCACCCACACCCGCGAGGACGTAGCCGCCGAACTGGCCGACGTCGCCTTCACAGCCCTGGTGGCCATCGAGAGCCTGGGCCTGGACGCGCAGGCAGTGTTGGACGCGTGCGCCGCAAAGGTCAAATCCCGCCTGATGCCCTAACCGCTCGCCCCTCGCCTGCCGCTGCCTGCCTGCCCGCCCGCCGTCCGCCGCTCGCTCGCCGCTCGCTCGCCGCTCGCTCGCCGCTCGCTCGCCGCTCGCTCGCCGCTCGCTCGCCGCTCGCCGCTGGCCCGTCCGCCGTGTTCGCCCCCGCCGTCCGCCGCTCGCTGCCCGCCTGGCCTGCCCTGCCGGCTGTTGTGGGTGACCGCGGTTGTAGGGTCGGGCGGGTTGCGGTGCGTTTTGGGAGCATTTGGGCGGCGGGCGTGGGCTTGCACAGTGGCCGGGGGCGACGGCAGTGATTGATCGACTCGGGTTGCATGAAATCGGTGTGTCCGTGCGCGGAGGATGCCCCGGTTTCAAGGAGCCCGAGTCGATCACCGCCCGGCTGACCGGTTCGGCGACGCCTTACGGCGGACATGGGGGCGGTATGTCCGCTGGCGGGGGTTTGTGGGTGTGACCGGGGGCATTCCCAGGCCGGAATCGCGGCGGCCCCGGCCGGGTTACATACCCTGACGGTCGCAGTACCACCGGCCGCAAGGCCATCTCCCTCGCGGGGGACGCTGCCTGGACCGTGGCGCCGGCTCGACGCGGTAGCCATGGATAGGCCGCCCCGGGAATGACCCCGGCCGCCGGGTGGTTACACATGGACCCGGCCGCCAGAGGCGCTCCCCGCGCCCAGCCGCCGTCGATGACTTTCCCCCTTTTGTTTTGTGCAGCGCCGGACGAGGTGCTCACACCCGCGCGCCCATCCCCCTTTTGGGTTGGCGGGTGTTTCCTACCCCCGAAGGAGCTACCCCCATGAACACGATCTTCCGTAAGAGCATGCTGTCCGTTGCCGGTCTCGCCTTCGCCGGTGGTGTCTTCGCCGGCCCCATCGCCGCCCACTCCGCCGCGCCGGTGGATGGCAAGCCCGTCGCGGTCGTGCAGGCCGACAAGCCCGACACCGCCAAGCTGATCCCGCACGGCACGCAGGGCGCGCAGTCGCGCATCGCCCTGAATGACGAGCAGACCGCCAACGTGAAGGCGATCATCGCCGCGACGAAGAAGGCCGGTATGCCCGAGCGTGCTGCGGTGATCTCGATCGGTACGAGCTTGCAGGAGTCGAAGTTGGAGAACCTGGGTCACCTGGGTGAGCGCAACGACCACGACTCGCAGGGCCTGTTCCAGCAGCGCCCGAGCTCCGGCTGGGGCACCGTGGAGCAGATCACCGACCCCGACTACTCCACCACCGCCTTCCTCAAGGGTTTGAAGCAGGTCGACGGCTGGCAGGACATGCCGCTGACCGTGGCCGCGCAGACCGTCCAGGTCTCCGCCTACCCGGACGCCTACGCCCAGTGGGAGCAGCAGGCCGCCGACCTCGTCGCCCAGCACTGGAACAGCTGACCCACCCGCATGACGCACTGACTGATGGCCGGCACCCCCCAACACAGGGTGCCGGCCATCGGCATGACAACCCACCACCGATGGCCGGCACCTCGAACCCGAAGGTGCGGGCCATCGGCATTTCAACCACGGCCGCTGGCCGGCACCTCCAACCCTGGGCGTCTACCAGCGGCTGACAACCACCACTGATGGCTGGCACCCATGAACGCGGGGTGCCAGCCATCGGCATGGCAACGACGGTGGCCGGCACCTCTCAACACGGGTGCCACGATCGGCACGTCCGGCCAATGCGGGTGCCGCCATCGGCACGTCCGGCGAGGTGTCCCCGGGCAGGAAGCCGGGGTTTGCGCAGGTTGGACAGTTGTGGGGCGCCGGCAGCGGAACGCCCACCCGGACAGCAGGCGACCCCCATTATGGCGGTGCGGCAGCTGACTGTTGGCCAACCGGAATTGTCCGGGATGCGGTGGTCGGCGACGGAGGGGAGTGGCGTGGTCAGCGCGGAGTGATCCGTTTCGCCTGCGGGTACGTACCCACCGGCGGGGACCGGCGGAGGGACGCAGACATGATTGCAGTGGGGAACGAAAAAGATCATCAGGCGGGCCCGGAGCCGTCGCGTGATTCGGAGCGACCGCGTAGCGCTGAGCAATCGCGTGGGTCGGCGACGCCGCAAGGAGTTGAGCCGCCGCAAGGAGTTGAGCCACAGCAAGGAGTTGAGCCACAGCAAGGAGTTGAGCCACCGCGCGAGCCGGAGCCACCGCGTGGGCCCGAGCCATCACATGAGCCGGCGACGCTGCGTGGCGCTGAGCCGCCACGTGGGACTGAGCTACCGGCCGACGCTGAGCGGCGTACGAGATGGTCCGTTGGCGCTCGGCTGTTGCTGGCTGCCGCCTTCGTCGTGTTGGTCCTGGGTGCCGCCGCCGTCGTCGTGATCATCGCCGCGCCGAACCGCCTCGGCATGACCTACTCCAGCGCGCCCGACGACAGCAGGCAAGGCAACAAAGCAGACGGCAGCAGACCAGACGGCAGCAGACCAGACGGCAGCGGGCCGGGCGGTGAGGGCGCGGCGGCGGTTGCCGAGCATACGGTGACGGCGCCGCTGGCGGGACGTGAGCAGGCTACCTTCGTGCTCGCGGACGGGCTGGCCTCGTTCGACCTGCGGGTGGCCGACCTGGGCGACGACCTGTACCGGATGAGCAGCCCGGCCGGGTCGAGCGTGACAGTGCGGCCGACGGTGCGAGGTGAGACCGTCCGGCTGGGCGTGGTGGCCA
Organism: Micromonospora sp. DT41; assembly: GCF_049841715.1. Classification (NCBI taxonomy): domain Bacteria; kingdom Bacillati; phylum Actinomycetota; class Actinomycetes; order Micromonosporales; family Micromonosporaceae; genus Micromonospora; species Micromonospora sp. DT41. Next base: position 97,422 of record NZ_JBNCKU010000002.1, read on the forward strand.
GCGGCGAGACCGGGGAGCGGGCGGCGCGGGTGCTTCTCAACGAGCGGGTCGCCTGGCGTCTTCAACTCGTCGGCGGCGTACGCGAGCAGGTGCTCGACCTGGCCCGGGCGCGGCTGCTGGGCGTGGAGCTCGTGGGTGGCTCGGCCCGTAGCGAGGTGATCCTTCCGCCGGTACGTGGAGGCACGACGACTGTGCGGTTGACGGGCGGTACCAGTCAGCTCGACGTCCGGGTGCCGGGTTCGCCTCCGGTGCGGGTCCGGGTCGTAGCGGGTGCCGGTTCGGTAGCGGTGCCGGACGAGCGCTGGTCCGGGGTGGCCGCGGGCTCGTTGTTGAGTACGCCGGGGTGGGACCGGTCGACGGATCGGCTCTTCCTCGACCTGGTGGCGGGCGCGGGCGTGGTCACGGTGACCACCGTCCAGTGATCCGCTGGTGCGCGGGGATGCCGGGGAAATGTCGGCGCGCGAGCGTACAGTCGGGCGGTGGAGCGTACCGAATCGATGCTGGCGGAGACCCGACCACCCGGCGTGGCCGACGCGGATCCGGGCAGCGTGCTGCTGCCCGGCCACGACGTGCCGTTGGGGCGTTACACGACGGTCCGTCGGCTGTTGCCGCAGCGTCCGCGCCGGATGGTGGGCGCCTGGTGTTTCGTGGACCACTTCGGCCCGGACGACGTGGCGGAGCGTCCCGGCATGGAGGTGCCGCCGCACCCGCACACCGGCCTGCAGACGGTGACCTGGCTACTCGACGGCGAGATCATCCACCGGGACAGCCTCGGCAACGTCCAGCCGATCCGGCCCGGTCAGCTCAACGTGATGACGTCCGGGCACGGCATCTCCCATTCCGAGCGGTCGCCGGCCACGCATCCGCCGGTGATGCACGGCGTGCAGCTGTGGGTGGCGCTGCCGGACCCGGCTCGGGCGGGTTCGGCGGCCTTCGCGCACCACGCCGACCTGCCGCGCTGGCGCGACGACGACGTGACCTTCACTCTCCTTGTCGGCGACTTCGCCGGGCAGCGGTCCCCGGCGGTGGTGCACACACCGCTGGTGGGCGTGCAGCTGGAGCTGAGTGGTGAGGCGCCGGCGACGCTGCCGTTGCGGCCCGATTTCGAGTACGCAGTGCTGGCGATGTCCGGGTCCGCGGAGGCTGCCGGGGTCGGGTTCGAGCCGGGGGCGCTGCTCTACCTGGGTACGGGCCGTTCGGAGGTGACAGTGCGCGGCGGGACGGGGGCCCGGTTGCTGCTGCTGGGCGGCGCGCCGTTCGAGGAACCGCTGGTGATGTGGTGGAACTTCGTCGGTCGCTCGCACGAGGAGGTCGTCGCCGCCCGGGAGGACTGGATGGCCGGGGGCGAACGCTTCGGTGTGGTCGCCGACGACGCGGCGCCCCCGCTGCCAGCGCCGGCCCTGCCCAGCACCCGACTCAAGGCCCGTGACCGCACCGGCGGCCTGCACGGCTGACCTGCCCGATCGGTGACGGCGGCCGACGCAGCGCGACGCGAACCGGTGAGGTCATGCAGACAGCGGACAGCACGCCGAGATCGACCACCTCGGAAGTGCACTGGCCCACAGTTTGGCAAAATCTGACCGTACGGAGGATGTTGTGTCGTAGGGTTGGACCCGGCAGTGCTGGCCGCTCGGTTCGAGCGGGCATCCACCGCTGGGTGGCCGCGATCCGGTTCGGGCGCGGTTCATCGCCTGGGCAGGTTTGCGTGGCGCCCCTGGTCGCGGTTCGTGGCCTCGGGGCGCCCGCCTGTCCCGGCGCTCCTGACACGCGTCGACGCGATCGGTAGAGCGCCCCCCATCGCCACCTCCCAGCGCCCCAGCGCCCGCGCCGCGCCCGGCGGCGGCCGCAACAAACACGGCACCCCTCAGCGGGCCAGACCGGCCAGCAGGTTAACCGTGACGGCGATGATGAACGCCCCGAACAGGTACGACAGCAGCGAATGGCGCAGCACGGTCCGCCGCATCTCATTGCTCGTGAGGTTGGTGTCGGAGACCTGGAACGTCGTCCCGATGGTGAAGGCGACGTACGCGAAGTCGGCATAGCAGGGCGGTTCGGCCTGGTTGAAGTTCACCCCGCCGTCCGGGCCGGTGTAGTAGATCCGGGCGTACCGGGCGGCGAACACGGTGTGCACGACAAGCCAGGAGAGCAGCACGCTCAGCACGCCCAGGCCGCCGGACAGGTCGCGGACCAGACCCGGCGGCGACGAGCGCGCGCTGGCGACGACAAGTCCCACGGCGAGCAGGCTGGCGATGCACGCCACCAACAGGAGCACGTCACGGATGGCCCGGTTGGGATCCTCGTAGACAGCCAGCCGCGCGGTCTGGGTGGCGTCCAGCGGCCAGATCGTGCGCCACACGTACACCAGCCAGGTGAGCGCGGCGGCGTCCCAGCCGGCAAGCGGGGCGAGCGGCGGTGACACCGTGATGGCGAAGGCGCCGCCGGCGACGATCCCGACCACTGCCACCACGACGACCTGCGCCGAGGCGGGGGTGTGTCCGTCCGGGCCGCGGGACAGCGGACGCCTGCCGGTCATCCGGGCGGCCCGGCCGAATCTGTCACCGTCGGGTCAGATGCCGCGGAGGTGTTGCGACACCCGGTTGTGTTTCTTGTCCCGGGCCTGCTCGGCACGCTGCGCCGGGCTCACCTCGGGCGCGGCGTCGATGCCGGCGGACCGGGCGACCTCGTTTCCGTTGGCGTAGTCCACGGCCGGCGGCAGTGCGCGCAGCGCCTTCAACACGTCCGGCGGGGCACCTTCCCGTTCGGCCTCGCGGACCACGTCGTCCTTCTCGGCCGGGTAGTCCAGGCTCGACAGGTACTGCAGGACGTCGGCGTAGCTCGCCATAACAGCGGCTCCTCGTGGCATCGATGTGGTCACGACCGGCGGCGGTTACCCGCTCGCCGCCTGCTCACGCCGGGCCGGCGCAGGAAATCGGCGCCGTTTCCGTCGCGCCGCCGCGGGTACCCGCAGGCGCCGTCGACAAGCCCGAGGGGGTACGCATGAACTACGACACCTTTGTCGACCAGGTTTCCCAGCGCACTGCTACGTCGTCCGAGCAGGCGGTCGAGCTGACCCGTGCGGTGCTGGAGACGTTCGCCGAGCGGTTGACCGGTGGCGAGGTGCTGGACCTGGCCGCCCAGTTGCCGAAGCCCCTGCAACTGGTGTTGAAGCCGAGCCCCAGTACCGAGCAGGCTGACCGGTTCGGGGCGGCCGAGTTCGTGGCGCGGGTTGCGTTGCGCGCGGGCGTGGACGAGATTGCCGCCCGCGACGCCGTCCGGGCGGTCTTCACCACGCTGCGCGAGGCGATCACCGGCGGGGAGTTCGACGACGTGGCCACTCAGCTCCCGCGCGACTACCGCGACCTGGTGGAACAGGCGATGGCTCCCGGCGCGACGCTGCGCCGTGCCTGACGATCGGTACCTACAGCGGTTGGCCAGGGCAACCATCGGTGTCCCGCTTGGCGCGGTGATTCAGGCTGGCCTAACCTGGTCGTGCGAGGGGAGTACTTCCCACGAACCATACCGGTCAGTACGGCGCGCCCGGCGCGCCTCGGGTGGTTGCCCATCTCCGATGGGTGAAGGAGACCTCGAACATGACATGGTGTTCGAGGAGACCTGATGACCGAATTGTCGCCCCTGTCCGCCGCGAGCTCACTGTCGTCGGTGGGTACGCCCACCCTCTGGGCGGTGACGATCGTCGGCGTGCTGGTGCTGCTCGTCCTGGACTTCCTGGTGACGCGCCGCCCGCATGAGGTGTCCATGCGGGAAGCGGTCGGCTGGTCGGCGTTCTACATCGCGCTGCCGCTGGCCTTCGGCGGCTGGGTGTGGGCCCGCTACGGCTCCCAGCAGGGCGTGGAATACCTGACCGGTTACCTGGTCGAGAAGTCCCTCTCGGTCGACAACCTCTTCGTCTTCATGCTGCTGCTGGCCGCGTTCGCGGTGCCGTCCGTGCTCGCCCAGCGGGTGCTGCTCTACGGCATCGCCGGTGCGCTGGTACTGCGCGGTGTCTTCATCGCCCTGGGCGCGGCGGCGCTCCAGACCCTCGACTTCGCGTTCCTGCTCTTCGCGATCATCCTCCTCGCCACGGCGGCGAAGCTGCTGCGTGACGCCCTCTCCGGGCACCAGCAGGAAGTCGACATCAACAAGATGCGGTCGGTGCGGCTGCTGCGCAAGATCATGCCAGTGGTCAACGAGTACCACGGCACCAAGATGACCGTCCGGCAGGGCGCGAAGCGGGCGCTCACCCCGTTCGCCCTGGTGGTGGTGGCGGTGCTGGCCACCGACATCGTCTTCGCCGTCGACTCGGTGCCTGCGGTCTACGGCATCACCGAGGACCCGTACCTGGTCTTCGCCACGAACGCCTTCGCCCTGTTGGGCCTGCGGGCGCTCTACTTCGTCCTGCACGCCGCGTTGAGCCGGCTCGTGCACCTCAGCTACGGCCTGGCCATCATCCTTGCGTTCATCGGTCTCAAGCTCGGCCTGCACTGGGCGCACGGCATCTGGGACAACGTGCCGGAGATCCCCACCCTCGCCTCGCTCGGCGTGATCATCGGTGTGCTCGTGGTGGTCACCCTGACCAGCCTGCGCGCCACCCGGGGGCAGCAACCCGACCGCCGCGAGGTCGTCTCCGAGCGGCACTGACGCCGGCACGCCGGCACGACGAGGGGGTACGCGGGAAAGGTCCCGCCCCGGCCGACGCGAATGGTACGACTGTGCAATGGGAATCGTGTCACCGGGCTTTCAGGGTCGGCCCCGATCACAGGAGCCGACCCTGCCCCCTGGGCAGTACCTGACCGAGGACTTTCCGGTGCTCTCCGCTGGCCCGACGCCCCGTGTGTCGCTGGACACCTGGGAGTTCGTCATCTCCGTCGAGAACGGCACCGAACGCCGGTGGTCGTGGCAGGAGTTGATGGCGCTGCCGCAGGAGACGCCGACGGTGGACATCCACTGCGTCACCCGCTGGTCGAAGCTCGGCACCACGTGGCAGGGCGTCTCACTGGACACGCTGCTCGACGGTGTGGACACCGGCGCGCACTACGCGCTTGCGCACTCCTACGGCGGCTACACCACGAACCTGCCACTGGACGACCTGCGCGGCGGCCGGGCCTGGGTGGCGCACACCTTCGACGGCGCGCCGCTGGCGCCGGAGCACGGCGGCCCGGCGCGGCTGCTGGTGCCACACCTGTACTTCTGGAAGTCCGCCAAGTGGGTGCGCGGCATCCGGCTCAAGACGATGGACCAGCCCGGCTTCTGGGAGACCGCCGGCTACCACGACTACGGCGACCCCTGGCGCGAACAGCGGTACCAGGGTGACTGAGCGCGCTGTCGCGGCGGGCACCCGACGCCCGACGCCGAACCGGTGGCAGGTGGGCCGGCTCGTGGAGCGCCGGGTGGAGACGCGGACCGCGCAGACCCTCGTGCTGGAGGTGCCGGACTGGCCGGGGCACCTGCCCGGGCAGCACGTCGACCTGCGGCTGACAGCGCCGGACGGCTACCAGGCCGCCCGGTCGTACTCGATCGCAGGGCCGGTGGTGGACGGCCCCGGCGGGCCGCGCATCGAGGTGACGGTGCAGCGGGTCCACGACGGCGAGGTGTCGCCGTACCTCATCGATGTTTTCGGTGTGGGCGACCCGGTGGAGGTGCGCGGACCGCTCGGCGGGTGGTTCATCTGGCGGCCGGAGCAGACCGAGCCGGTGCAGCTGCTCGGTGGCGGCTCCGGCGTCGTGCCGCTGATGGCGATGATCCGCGCCCGGCGGGCTGCGGGCAGCAGGGTGCCGTTTCGGCTGCTCTACTCGGTGCGCACCCCCGCCGATCTGATCTACGGCGACGAGTTGCGCCGCCGGGCCCGCGACGACTTCGGGCTGGACGTCGCGTATGTCTACACCCGTGAGGCGCCCGAGGGGTGGCGCGGCGAACCACACCGCATCGGGTTGGCCGACGTGAACACCCACGGCTGGCCACCGGATCTGGAACCGCTCACCTACGTCTGCGGCCCGACCGGGTTCGTGGAAACCGTCGCCGACCTGCTGGTGGGGCTCGGCCACCCGTCGCGGCGGGTCAAGACCGAACGTTTCGGCCCGACGGGCTGACGGCACCGCATCGCCCTGCTCCGCTTGCACCGCCCCGCTCGCCCCGCCTGCTTGCACCGCCCCGCTTCGTCGAGGAGACCCGATGACCGAGATGTCGTACCTGGACGGCAACATGCTCGACGGCCCGCTGCGTGAGCTGTTCGCCGTCGATCTGAGCACCGCGACGGGCCGCTGTGAGAACTGCGGGACGACCGGTTCGATGGCGAGCCTGCACGTCTTCGCCAACGCGCCCGGCATGGTCGCCCGTTGCCCGTCCTGCGAGGAGGTGATGCTGCGACTGGTCCGCGGGCCCGACCGGGCCTGGCTGGACCTGCGCGGCACCACCTACCTCCAGGTCCCGATGCCGATGGAGCAGCCGCGCCCCGGCCCGCTGTGACCGGGCCGCTCGGTCACGTGCGTGCGGCTGCGCCGCTCGGTCACGCGCGTGCGGCTGCGCCGCTCGGTCACGCGCGTGCGGCTGCGCCGCTCGGTTGCGCCAAAGGTGCCAGGCCGCACGACGCCGCCAGACCCTCGGCCTCGATGCCGAGGGCGACGTTGACCCGCGCGAACTGATTGGTCAACGCCACCCAGGCGGTCAGCTCCACCACCGCAGGTGCCCCGAGCTGTGCGACCAACCGGGCGGACAGCTCGTCGGTGACGGTGGGCGGCGTCTGCGACATCGCCTCGGCGTACTCCAGGACGTCGCGCTCCAACGGCGTGAAGACGTCCGACTCGCGCCAGCGCGGCACCTCGCGGGCCTTTGTCACGTCCAGGCCCTCGTTGTGCGCCTGGAAGTAGCCCAGGTCCAGGCAGAACGAGCAGCCGATCAACGATGCCACCGCCATGTGGGCGTACGACTTCAGGTCCTTGTCGCACTCGTTCCACTTACCGGCCCGTCGACCGCTGCCGAAGTTGAACTTCAGCACCTGCCGGTGGTGCCACAGCACACCGAGCCCGTCTGGCACCCGGCCGAGCATCTTCCTGCTGAACCTCTTCAGTACGGCGCCGTAGAGGCCCGTGATCTCGGCCGGGGGAATCCTTGTGTCGCCGGTCATTGCTCCTCCTCGTCGGGTGGTCTCGGCATGAGACACCGGCCGGGGCCGGCACGTGACAGAGCGCCGAGGTCAGCGAGGAGGTGTCACTCAGATGGCGTCACCGCAGTGGCGTCGGCGCACCACAGGGCGGCGGTAGGGCGGCGGCGACGTCGGCGGCGTTCTCGAATGCGGCTGCCGATCAGCCGATGGTTGCCGTCACCTGTCGATCACGGGTGGGCGGCGCTCGACTCGCGGCTCTGCGTATCGAGGTCACGCAGTGCGAATCGGAGGTGCTGCCACTCCTCGTCGAAGATCACATGAAGGCAGTGCACGACCGGCTCCTCGTGGTCGGGTGACCACGGGGTGGGCCGAGGCTCGGCGAGCAGCTCCGGTGTGACGGTGGCCAGGAAGCCGCGCACCATTGCCTGCCGCTCGGCGCGCAGCCGGAGCACCTCCGTGAAGCTGGGCTGCTCGGTGGCGAACACCGACATGTCGAAGCCGTCGGAGGCGTACTCGGTGTAGGGCTGGCCGAACGGGTGGAACGGCTGTGGCCGGCGCAGGACCGCCTTGCCCAGCCATGCGTCGGCGGCGAAGGCGAGATGCCGCAACGTCTGCGCGAACGACCACTCGCCGTCGACCGACACGTGGACGGCGCCCTCGGGCATCGCCGTGGCCCGCTCGGTCGCCGCCGCCCAGGCCCGCTCGGTCGCCGCCCACGCCGTGCGCAGGGCATCGGGTTGCGTCGCCTGCCTCAACTCGCGCCCCGGGAACCGCCGGTTCAGCTCCGCTTCGACGAGCGGCACGACGTCCACACCGTTTACCAGCAGTGTGCCGTCGGCCAGCCACGGTGCGTCGATGTCGAGCCCGTTGACGTCGACGCCGCGCATCACCGCCCCGGCCAGCGTCGACCTGTGGAACCGTGCACCCCGCAGGTCCCTGTCGACGAACGTCGCGTAGTCGCCCTGGCCCATCGCGCCCTCCCCGTTGACGGTTGCGGTGACGGTAACGGGCGGGTCCGACAACACCGGCGGATCGCTGTCACTGGCGTGCTGCACGATGCCGTCATGACCGTCATCGTGGAGATCCACGTACCGCTGACACCGGCGCCGTCCGGCGAGGCCGGCACCTACGCGTACCAGTGGATCGACACGGTCGAGGCCTTCCTTGCCGAGCTGGAGGACGAGGGTGTGATCGAGGTGTACGACGACGGCGAGGAGGTCGACGACGTCTACGTCTTCTTCCTCAGCGGCGCGGACGAGGCAGGTCTGCTGGCCGCCGCCTCGCGGGTCGCGACTCTCGAAGGGGTGCCGGCCGGCGCATTCGCCGTGGTCACCGGCGATGCGGCGATCTGAGTAGCGCCGATGATCTTCTGCTGAGTAGTGTGGATCATCGGATGGTCGGCGGCCGTTCGCGTAGCGCGACGTGCGTGCCGCCGACGCCGCAGGGCACCAGAAAGTGAGTGTGGACAGATGCAACCGACGTTCGTACTGGTGCACGGAGCTTTCGCGAACTCGTTCTCCTTCGCGCCACTCCAGGCCGAGCTCGGCCTCCTCGGGCACCGTTCGGTTGCCGTCGATCTTCCGGGGCACGGGTTCGCCGCTACGTACCCGCGGGCCTATCAGGCCCCGCAGGATCTCGAAGGGCTCGCCACCGCGCCCGGGGCCATCAGGTCCGTCACGCTCGCCGACAACGCCGCGCACCTCATCGGGACACTGGAGCGGGCCAAGCGGAACGGGCCCGTCATCCTCGTCTCACACAGCCGTGGCGGCATGACGGCCACGGTCGCAGCCAACCAGCGGCCCGACCTGATCGACCGCATCGTCTATGTCTCCGCCTGGTGCCCCGTCGACCTCCACGTCGGCGCCTACTACGCCGAGCCCGAGATGGCCACTGTCGACACCAAAGGCCTGGCGTCGGCAATGGTCGGGAACCCTGCCGAGCTCGGGCTGCTGCGCGCCAACTTCCGCACCGCCGACCCTGCCGTCCTCGCGGCCCTGAAGGCGGCTTTCCTCGCCGACGGGACGGACGAGGAGTTCATGGTCTTCCTCAACACCTTCCAGCCCGACGAGAACCTCGACGCCGGCACACCCGACGACCGGGCGCAGCCCGACAGTTGGGGGCGGATCCCCAGGACGTACGTGCGGCTGACCGAGGACACCTCGGTGCCGCTCGCCATGCAGGACCGGATGATCCGCGAGGGCGACGCGCTGACGCCGGAGAACCCCTACGACGTCCGTACGCTCACCAGCAGCCACCTGAAGTGGCTTGTCGACCCGGCACCGGCGGCCCGGGTTCTGGGTGACATCGCCGCGCTCCTGCCTGCCTGATCACCGCTCCGCTGCGAATACTCGGCTGCGCGCGACGCGCCTCAGTCCTAGGCTTCGGCCCCAAGGGCAGACCGGGCCGGCTGGTGGAGTCGCACGGTCGGCGGATCGGAGATGAACAGAGCGATGGCCAGCCAACTGTTCGCCGTGTGCTTCGACGCGAGTCAACCCCTGTGTGTCGCCCGGTTCTGGGCCGACCTCCTGGGTCGGGAGATGGTCGACGATCCACGCGATGGGGCAGTGGTGCTCCCGGATGACGACGTCGGGTTCCGGCTCCGCTTCGCGGCGACCGCCGACCCGAAGGTCGTGCAGAACCGGATGCACTTCGACCTGACGAGCGCATCCGCCGAGGAGCAGCAGCAGACGGTGGCACGGGCGCTGGAACTCGGCGCACGCCACATCGACGTCGGCCAGCTCCCGGAGGAGGGCCATGTGGTGCTCGCCGACCCCGAGGGCAACGAGTTCTGTGTCATCGAGGCGGGCAACAACTTCCTCGCGGGCTGCGGGTTCGTCGGGGCGCTGGCGTGTGACGGCTCGCAGGCCGTCGGATACTTCTGGAGTGAGGCGCTCGGCTGGCCGCTGGTCTGGGACCAGGACGAGGAGACCGCGATCCAGTCGCCGCGCGGCGGCGCGAAGATCACCTGGGGTGGGCCACCGGCCGCGCCGAACGGTGGCCGGGACCGGGTGCGGTACGAGCTCGTCCCCGACGGTGATCACCAGGCGGAGGTTGACCGTCTGCTCTCCCTTGGCGCGACGCGCTTCGACACCGACCATGACGTGGCCGGGCGGGTGGCGCTTGCCGACCCCGACGGCACGGAGTTCCGAGTGCTGACGCCCCGGTAGCGCACAGCCCGGCCCGCCAGATGCCACTCGATCCAGGATCCGGTGGTCACGCGGGCCAGGGGAGACCACTGAATCGTGGTTCGAGCACTGCGCACGGGCACGCGCACGCGGCACAGGCACAGGCACGCGCGGGTTGGACAACGGCCGCGCTGGTCGGTCAGAGTGGGCGGCCGTGAGATACCTGCGTACCGGCGGTCCCGCCGCGATCCGACGACCCCGCCCCACCGACGTCGACGAGTTCGTGGCCGCCGCGCGGCGCAGTCGGGACCTGCACCACCCGTGGCTGCTCGCGCCGAGCAGCCCCGAGGAGTACGCCGGATATCTGCGCAAGATCCGCCGCCGGGACAGCTCCGGTTACCTCATCTGCGACCGGGCCAGCGGTGACATCGCCGGCTACGTCACCATCAGCGGCATCGTGCTGGGCGCGCTGCGCGGCGGCTACCTGGGGTACGCGGCGTTCCAGCCGTACAGCGGCACCGGACATGCCTCGGCGGGCGTCGCCCTTGTCATCGACCACGCGTTCAGCGCTGGCGGCCTGCACCGGCTGGAGGCGAACATCCAGCCGGGCAACGAGCCGTCCCGGCGGGTGGCCCGCAAGTTGGGTTTCCGGCTGGAGGGCTTCTCCCCGGACTACCTGTTCATCGACGGCGCGTGGCGGGACCACGAACGGTGGGCGATCACCGCGCCGACCCCCACGTGACCGCCCGCCAAGATCCGCGCAACGTCAGGGAAAGTACCGCCAAGATCCGCGCAACGTCAGGGAAAGTACCGCCAAGATCCGCGCAACGTCAGGGAAAGTGCTGCCTCACCAACAGTTGAGGCAGCAGGATCCCTGATGTTGCGCGGATCTTGAGCGGGCGGGCGGGCGAGCGAGCGGGCGGGCGGGCGGCGGCGCGCGGCGCCGCGCGGCGGTGTCAGCTGCCGGGGCGGGGGAAGGCCACCGGGCTGCGCAGGCCGTTGCTGTTGACCGCGCGGATGCCGAAGAACACGTTGTCCTTGGACAGGTCGATGCTGACCTCGGTGACGTCACCGACCGGGATCACGCGCTGCCACTCGGCGGCGGTGGTCTCCCGCCACACCACCTCGTACCCGGTCAGGTTCGGCTCGTCGCCGCGCTGCCAGCGCAGTGTGGTGTTGTTCGTCAGGTCGGTGGTGACGATGATGGCGCCCTTGGGTGTGCCGGGCGCCTGGGCCAGTGACCAGAGCGCCGCGCCGTTGACCCGGGCCACCCGGGCGATGTACGTGAAGTCGCAGAACTCGGGCAGGTCGCCGTACTGTTTGCCGTCCTGCACCCGGACGTCCTGGTGCTGGTGGGCGAAGTCCTCGTTGGGCTCGGTGAACCGGGCCGCCGGCCAGCCCTCCCGCAGGAACGAGATGTGGTCGCTGCCGCGCAGGTAGCGGTCCCGCCGGTAGATCACCCGTACGCGCATGCCGGTGTCGTCGTTGTCGGCCACGTCCCGGACGAACCGGGCGAGCTGCCGCGACGGCGAGTCGTTCTCGCCGCCGACGGACTGCCGGGTGGTGGCCTCCGCAGGTGTCTCCGCCGTCGGCACGCCCTCGGCGAACAGGCGCACCGAGTACGGGTCGCGGGTGCCGTCGTCGGCGGTGCTGCTGCCCACGATGTCGTCGCTGAACATGCCCTGCACGTCCGCGCCGGCTGCCTTGAGTTGCTGGGCCAGGTACGCAGACCCGTACAGGCCCTGCTCCTCGGCGGCGACCGCGGCGAACACGATGGTGGCCGCTGTGGGACGGGTGGCCATCAGGCGGGCCAGCTCCATGACGACGGCCACCCCCGACGCGTCGTCGTCGGCGCCCGGCGCGTCGCTCACGGCGTCCATCACGTCGGTGACCCGGGAGTCGTAGTGGCCGGTCACCACGTACGTCCGGTTCGGGGCGCTCTGACCCCGCACTGTGGCCACGACGTTGGTGATCCGGGTGGCGGTGGGGATCCGGGACGCGGGCTGCTGGACGTACGACTGGAGCTCGACTGTCATGCGGCCGCCGGACGTGGCCGCGTACTCCTGCATGCGGGCGTAAATCCAGTCCCGGGCGGCGCCGATGCCCCGGTGGGGGTCGTCCTGGTCGGAGAGGGTGTGTCGGGTGCCGAACGCGGCAAGCCGGCGCACGATCGCCTCGATCCGTCGGGGGTCGACCTGGCGCAGCAGGTCGCGCAGCTCACGGTCGGGGCGCTGGGGGCGGGCGGGGCGTCCGGGGCCGGCGGGGTGCGACGGGTTGGCGGTGGCGGGCGCGGTGAGCGCGGGCAGCGCGACGGTGGCGGCGGTCGCGGCGGTGGCGGCGGCCGAGGCGGACAGGAAGCTGCGGCGGGTGGGCTTCGTGGGCCGCTCGCCGGTCTGGTCTGATCCCATTCCGGCATCCTGCCCATCGATGGAGGTGTCTGTCCATATCGTCCGTCGTTGATGTTGTGCAGGTTCGGCGCGGGGTCGCACGTTTGTCCGGGGATTCGACGGGAAACGCCCCGCAATGACGAAACCTCGTGTGGTGATCGTGGGGGCCGGGTTCGCCGGTTACCACGCGGCGAAGACGTTGAGCCGGATCGCCCGGGACCGGGCTGAGATCGTGGTGCTCAACTCCACCGACTACTTCCTGTACCTGCCGCTGCTGCCCGAGGTGGCGGCCGGCGTGGTCGAGCCCAGACGGATCGCCGTGCCGTTGACCGGGACCCTCAAGGGCGTCCGGGTGGTCATCGGCGAGGCGGACCACGTCGACCTCCAGAACCGCTGGGTCGGTTTCACCCAGGCCGAGGGCGACCGCAACCGGCTGGCGTACGACAGGCTGATTCTCGCCGTGGGCAGCGTCAACAAGCTGCTGCCCATCCCGGGCGTCACCGAGTACGCGCACGGCTTCCGCGGCCTGCCCGAGGCTGTCTACCTGCACGATCACATCGTCCGCCAGATCGAGCTGGCCGAGCAGGCCGAGGACCCGGCGGAGCAGCAGGCGCGCGCCACGTTCGTGGTGGTCGGCGCGGGCTACACCGGGACCGAGGTCGCCGCGCACGGGCAGTTGTTCACCGACCGGCTGCACGCGCAGCGGCCGCGGCTCACCGTCCGCCCCCGGTGGATGCTGCTGGACGTCGCCCCCCGTGTCCTGCCCGAGCTGGACAAGCGGATGTCGCGGACGGCCCACCGGGTGCTCGAAAGGCGCGGCGTCGACGTCCGGATGGGCACCTCGGTGGCCGAGGCGACCGCCGACGGTGTGAAGCTCACCGACGGCGAGTACGTGCCCACCTGCTCGCTCGTCTGGTGCGTCGGGGTGCGCCCCGACCCGTTCGTCAGCGAGCTGGGTCTGCGCACCGAGAAGGGTCGCCTGGTCGTCGACGAGTTCCTCAACGTCCCCGGCTATCCCGAGGTGTACGCCTGCGGCGACGCCTCCGCGGTGCCCGACCTGGCCCGACCCGGCGAGGTCTGCACGATGACCGCCCAGCACGCCCAGCGGCAGGGCAAGCTGGCCGCGCACAACATCGCCGCGTCGTACGGCTTCGGCCGGCGCAAGCCGTACAAGCACCACGACCTGGGGTGGGTCGTCGACCTGGGAGGCAAGGACGCGGCGGCGAACCCGTTGCAGGTGCCGCTGGCGGGGCTGCCGGCGAAGGCGGTCACCCGGGCGTACCACCTGATGGCGATGCCGGGAAACCGCACGCGCGTCGGCGCCGACTGGGCGTTGGACGCCGCGCTGACCCGTCCGGCGGTCCAGCTCGGGCTGGTGCCGGCGAACGCCGTGCCGCTGGAGAGCACCTCGCCCGAGGTCGCGGCCCGCGCCCGCTGAGCTTCCGCCGATCCGGCCGCTGCTGCTCAGCCGCGAGGCGAGTCGGCGGCCCCGGCGCCACCGGTCGGCCCAGCGCCACCTCGGGGCTCGGCGCCACCTTCGGGCTCTGTGCCAGCTTCGGGTTCGACGCCGTCGGCGGCGGGTGCCGGGCGGAACCGGCGCGGGCCGTACTCGCGGAGCAGTGTCTGCACGATGCCCGCGGCCGGGATGGCCAGCAGCGCGCCGAGCAGCCCGGCCAGCTCCACCGCGAGCAGCACGCTCACCAGCACTGTCAGTGGGTTGAGCCGGACCGCGCGGGACAGGATGAGCGGCTGGAGCAGGTGGTTCTCCACCTGCTGGTAGACCACGAAGAAGACGAGCACGATGATCCCGGCGGTGGGGGAGTGCAGGAAGCCGGCACCGGTGGCGATCACCGCGCCGAGCGTCGCGCCGACAAGCGGTATCAGGTCGGTCACCGCCACCAGCAGGGCGATCACCCCGGCGAACGGCACGCCGAGGACCGTCAGCACCACGAACGTCAACGCCCCGCAGATCACGCTGATCAGCAGGTTTCCGGTGAGATAGCCGGTGATGGTCCGCGACACCTGCTGGCCTACCCGGCGCAGCCGCTCACCCCGACCGTCCCCGGCCGCCGCGAGCACGCCGCCGGTGATCCGCGGGGCTTCCAACACCATGAGGTACGCGAGCACGACGACAGTGACCAGCCCTGTGATCGTCTCCACGATGGCGCGTAGCACCACCACAGCGGGTTGACGCAGCCGGGTGCCGACATCGCGCAACTCGTCGGAGTGGTCGCTGAGGTAGCGCCGGGCGCCGGTGCGTTCCAGAAGCTGCCCCAGCGGGCCGCGCCCGGCGCGCGCGTCGCGCACCATCTCGGGTGCCCGGTCGGCGAAACGGCCCACATCGTCCAGGAGCGGCACCAGGATGAGCGTGGCGACGAGGGCCAGGATCACGAAGGCGCCGAGGAACACCAGCAGCGTGGCCACCGCCCGCCGCCTGACGAACCGGCGTTGCAGCCGGTCCACTGCCGGCTTGAGCGCGATGGCGAAGAAGGCGGCCACCACGACCCAGATCAGCACACGGTGTGTCGCGTACACGAAGACCAGCGCGAGTGCGGTCGCCAGCACCAGGCCGATCACGATCAGGGCGCGGCGGGCGGTCGCCCGATCGTCGGCGTTGCTCACAGGCCGCGCCTTCCCCACGCGCGGCGTCGGAAACCCGGCATCGCGGGCGGCACGGGTGCTTTGCGGGTCGAGCCGCCCGTATGCCACCGAGGTGTCCGAGGGCCGTCGGTCGGCGCGAGGGCCGTCAGTCGGCGTCGGTGTACGGCTGGGCGCCGGCGATGAACGTGTCGAGGGCGGCGGCGTGCAGCAGGCCGCCGGGCACCGGGTCCCGCAGTGCGGCCACCGCCAGCCGGCCGACAGGAAGCCCGCCCGGCCGGTGCGTCGCGGCGAGCACCAGGTTGCCGTAGCGCCGTCCCCGCAACATCCGGCGGTCGCCGAGCACGCACACGTCGCCGAAGACCGCCCGCAGCGTCGCCACCTGCACGCGGGTACCGACCAGCGGCGGCAGGTCGGTGACGTTCACCAGGTACAGCCCGCCGGGGCGCAGCGTGCGGGCCACCTCGGCGGCGAACTCCACGCTGCGGACGTGCCGGGGCATCAGGGCCGCCCGGTAGATGTCGGCTATCACCAGGTCGTACCCGTCGGGCGGGGCGGCGGTGACCGCGTCCCGGGCGTCGGCGACCTCGACCCGCACCTCCGGTGGCAGCGGTGGCAGTTCCCGGGCGACAAGGTCGACGACCTCCCGGTCCCGCTCGACGACCAGTTGCCGGGAGCCTGGCCGGGTGGCGGCCAGCCAGCGCGGCAGCGTCAACGCCCCGCCGCCCAGGTGCAGCACGTCCAGCGGGGCACCTGCCGGTGCCGCGATCTGCGCCGCCGAGGCGATCCGCCGGACGTACTCGAAGTGCAGATGAAGAGGATCCTCGACGTCCACGTACGACTGCTCGACACCGGCGGCGAGCAGCGTGCGTCCGGTCCGGCGAACCGGATCGGCGACAAGCTCCAACCGGTCGGCAGCACGGCTCATGAGGGGCACGCTACCGAGCGGCCGTCAGCGCGCACCGGCGGGCGGGCGGCGCGGGAGCGTACCCCGCGTCGCCGGCCCTCGCGTGCGTCGGTGTTGCCGGTCAGCCGCTGGCCATCCCGGCGCCCACCTCGTCGATCGCGTCGTCGATCGAGTGGGCGAGGTCCACGTCGAGCGCCGTCACCCCGTCGGCCTGGGTGGTGCGCACTGTCAGCACGGCAGCCGTGCCACCGGGGCGTCCGATGCTCGGGCCGCGTCCGGTCTCCCGGCGCAGCCGGTCGAGCCGGTCCAGCACCCGGTCCAGGTTGTCCGGCGGCAGCGCGAGCACCCGGTACAGGCCGTCGTTGTCACCCGCCCAGTAGGGCAGGTCGTCCAGGGCCGCCCGCAGCTGGGCGTCGTCGAGCGTTGGCGTGGCCGTGGAGGCGCCGACGATGCCGCCGCCGGCAGCCGGCGGGTTCAGCAGCTCCCGCAAACCGTCGGGTACGTGCAGCGACTCGACAAGGTCACCGTCGTGGTCGGCGAGCGCGGCGAGCGTCGCCTCGGCCTGATAGCGGGCCTGCTCGGGCGTACGCCCGCTGATCCGGCCCACCTCGGCCAGGAAGCCGGGCAGGTCCTGGTGCCGCTCGATGCCGTCGACGGGCACGACGTCGTGCAGCGAGTTCGGCACCGCCGCGAGCAGTCGTTGCCGCTCGGCGGCCTCCAGGGCGAAGGCCAGGACCAGCACTGTCGCCTCGGCGCCCACCTTGGCCGTCTTGAAGTCGACACCGGCGCGACGCCGGACGTCGTCGACGAGGTCGTGGTAGCCCACGCTCGTCACACCTGTCGAACTGTCGCTGAGCGGCGGCAGCGGGCGTGGATTGTCGGCCGTGCCGACGGGCGGCGGAGCCGGTCCACCGCGCGTGGTGTCCGACTTGTGCCGGCCGGCCGACGGGGGGCCGTCCCGCTTGCTCTGTTCAAGGCTCGTGAGCTGCTTCGAGGCGCTCAGGCTCGCGCCGAACTGGCTGGGCTGTCTGCCCTGTTCCCGGGCCTGCCGGGCCAGTGTCCGGCGGCGCTGGTTGTCGCCCTCCATCTGCTTGCGCATGTGACACCCCTTCCGCTGGGGATCTGCTCGTGCGCCCGTCGCCTTCCCGCCGTCCCGGGAGCCGAAACGGGCCCTTCCGGCCGGGTAGGACCAGCGCTCGGACGGCTTCATCCGGCGCGGGTGAGGGGCGCTCACCCGCGCGTGGGCCAGCATCTGGTTCAGGACCGCAGTTCTTCCGAGGCACGCGGAAGGAAGGTCGTCATGAAACGGATCGTCGAGATCGTCCCCGCCCGACCCGGCTGGTACGCGCGCTGGCAGCTCACGCCGGACGCCACCCGCTGCTATCCGGTGAGCCTGTGGGCGCTGCTGGAGGAGGCCGACGGAACCGGCCGGGAAGTGGTCGGAATGGACTGTATCGGCCAGTGGCCAGGTGGGGACGACAACGAGATGGGTGGGGAGTTTGTCCGCTACCTGTACCACACGCCCGATTCGGGAGAACCCGAGGACGTCGACTCCGCACCGGCCGGTGAACTGCGCGAGACCGGCCCTCGACTCCAGCCGATGACCGCGCCCTAGACCTTCCTCAGGCCCCCGACCCCAGGTCCCAGGGTCGGGGGCCACCCCCCCTTTTCCCGAGCCTGAACGACACGCGGCCGTCAGTTGGCTGTCGTTGCCGTCAGCCGATGGCTCTTACGTTGTCGCCGTCGGCGATGCCGGTCTGCACTGCCAGCAGTTCGGTGAGGCCGGTGCGGTCGAGCATCTGCTGCACCTGGGGGCTGACCCCGCTCAGCACCATCGACTCGGCGGCGCGGTGCGCCATCAGCAGCGCGCTCAGCCCGGAGGAGTCGCAGAGGCTGACAGCGCTCAGGTCGATCGTCAACCGCTCGTGGCCCTCGCCCTGGAGGTCTGCCACCGCGCTGACCAGCTCGGGAGCGGTGTCGAAGTCGAGGTCGCCGCTCAGCCGCAACCGGGTGTGCCCGGCGTCGACCCGGGTCACCTCGATGGTCAACAGCTGCTGGGACATCCCACCATGTTCCCAGTCCCCGTACGCAACGCCAACCCGGGGGCGTGAACGGTCTGCCGCTGTCGGGTCACCCGGCGGCGGCCTGCCCGTGACCCGGTCCGGCGATCGCCCGGGGGGTGGCGGGCAGTTGTCGACCGAGCAGCCCGGCGACGCCGGTGATCTCCAGGATCGTCGCCAGGAACCGGGGGACCGCTCGCAGCAGCAGCGTCGTGTCGACGTGCTGCCCCACCCGCCAGCCGTGGACGATCACGGCGAGGCCGGTGCTGTCGATGAAGTCCAGGTCGGCGAAATCCAGCACGAGGGTGTGCGGCGCGTCGGCGAGCAACCGGTCGAGTTCGACGCGCAGCGGCGCCGACGTGGCGTACGCCAACTCGCCGCCGACCCGGATCAGGGGCCTGTCGGGATCGCTCTCGTCGATCGACATGCGCAGCGGTGCAGGGTTTGGTCGCAGCCCTGGGGATTGCACGATCACGCCCTTCCGGATGACTCCGGCCCGGCCGGTTCAAAGGGATCGTAACAACGGTCGACCGACAGCGCCCGGTACGCGACGGAGGGCCCGCGAGCTGCCGTGGGATGCCGCTCAGGGCGGATCGGCGTAGGGTGGGTCGAACAGATTTGACCACAGACGCCGGTGCCGAGGCGCGGTTCGGGTGGATGACAAGGAGTGAGGCTCAGCTGGTGACTGCTTCCGACGTCAGGGACTTCGACCCGGGCGACGGACGGATCTCCACGCCGAGCACCACACAGACTCCGGCGTGGCCCGCCGACGTCCAGCCCTGGTCCACCTCCACGCTGCCGGCGCTCGCCCCCGACCGGGGTCAGGGCACGCCCGCCTGGTCGGAGGTCGTCGAGCATTTCCGCGAGGGCCTCGTGGTCTGTGACGCCGAGGGCGTCGTCCGACATGTCAGCCCGGTGGCCGAACGCCTGCTGCCCGAGGTGGTGCCCGGCGAGCCGCTCGCCTCGGCCGGTGTGCCGGGGCTGGGCGAGACGGCCCCGAGCGGTTTCACCCACCGCGGTCGCCGGCTCAGCGCCCGGCAGGTGCCCCTGTCCGCCGGCCGGTGCTGCTGGTACGTCGAGGACGTCACCGAGAGCGTCAGCCGCGCCGACGCCCTGCTGGCCGAGCGCGCCCGCTCCGCCTTCCTGGCAGTGGTCGGCGACAAGCTGGGCAACCCGCTGCACCCCGACCGGGCCGCCGCCGCCGTGGTGCGGCTGGCCGTGCCGACCCTCGCCGAGGTGTCGGTACTGGTGCTGGCGCCGCGCGCCGGGCGGGCACGCTGGTGGCGGGCGTCCCGTGCCGACGACGAGGCGCCGATCGTCGACAGCGGCATGTTGTCCGAAAGTGATCTACCAACAGCCATCGCCGACGGGCTGACCGGCGTCGAGCCGCATGCCGTCGACTGGCTCGTGGAGCAGGCCGTCGACGCCGGATGGCTTCCCGGCCTGGCGGGCGTCGACAGCGCGGCCCGGGTCGTCCCGGTGCCAGGTAGGGACGCCCCGGCCGGTGTGCTGCTTGTCGCCCGCCGGGCCAGCCGCTGGTACGACGAGGACGACGTCCACCTGTTGCGTGCCTTCGCGGCGCGGTCCGGCGCGGCGTTGACCACCGCGCTTCTCTACCGCGACCAGGCGGAGGTGGCCGACACCCTGCAGGCCAGCCTGCTGCCCGTGGAGCCCGCCGAGGTTCCGGGCGTGCAGTGGGGCACCGCCTACCGGCCGGCGCAGGCGGGGTTGCGGATCGGCGGCGACTTCTACGGGTCGCACCGGCTCACCGACGGTGGTTCGGTGTTCTTCCTCGGCGACGTCTCCGGCAAGGGCGTCGAGGCGGCCGTCTTCACCGGCCAGCTCCGTCAGTGCCTCCAGGCGCTGCACCGGGTGGAGTCGCATCCGGGGCGGCTGCTGCGGCTGCTCAACGACGCGCTGCTGGAGACGACCCAGGCGCACGGCCAGGGCCGCTTCGCCACAATCGTGCTCGGGGTGGCGCGGCCGCAGCGCGACGGGAGCGTCACCCTGACCATGGCCGGGGGTGGGCACCTGCCGCCGCTGGTGCTGCGCGCCTCCGGCGAGGTCGAGTCGGTGCCGCTGCGCGGCATGCTGATCGGTGTGGTGCCCGACCCACGCGTCGGCGAGGTGACCGTCCGGCTGGCGCCGGGCGAGACGTGCCTTCTCTACAGCGACGGCGTGACCGAGGCCCGTGGTGGCCGCCGGGGCGACGAGCAGTTCGGTACGGAACGGCTGACCGCCGCCGTGACCGGGTGCCACCGGATGCCGGCACCCGCCCTGGCCGAGCGCATCGAGCAGGTCACGTGTGACTGGCTGGCACACGGCGACCACGACGACATCGCGGTCCTGGCGCTGCGCGCTGTCGGCGCTGGTCCGCGCGCCGCACGGCACCTGCACTCGGTCCCGACGCCCGAAGAGCCCGCCGAGCCGGCCGAGCGGCCGACCGGGCCCGAAGAGCCCGCCGAGCGGCCCACCGGGCCCGAACAGCAGAGGGAGAGCCCTGCGTGACCGCGCCCGCCGCCACCACCGATCCGACCGACGCCTACCCGGGCTACCTGACCTGCCTCGCCGACGCCGACGAGCATGCCGCTGTCGACGTGGCACTCGGCCTGCTCGACGCGGGTGTCGCGCCCGAGCGGGTGCTGCTCGACCTTGTGGCGCCGGCCCAGTCCGAGGTCGGCGAGCGGTGGGCGCGCAACGAGTGGAGCGTCGCCCAGGAGCACGCGGCCACGCACATCAGCGAGCGGGTCGTGGCGGCAGTGGCCCGGCACGCCAACCCCCGGCCGACCGGCGGGCGGGTCGTGGTGGCCTGCATGGACGGTGAGTGGCACGCGCTGCCGCCCCGGCTGGTGGCGGAGGTGCTGCGGCTGCGCGGCTGGCAGGTGACGTTCCTCGGCGCCAGCGTGCCGGCGGCGCACCTGGTGTCGTATCTGCACCGGCACGACGCGCAGGCGGTCGCGCTTGCCTGCGCGCTGCCGATGCGGTTGCCGCACGCGCACCGGATGATCGAGGCGTGCCGGCGCTCGGACGTACCGGTGGTGGTCGGCGGGCGTGGGTTCGGCGCGGACGGCCGGTGGGCGGCCCGACTCGGCGCGGCCTGGGCGCCGAACGCGCCGGCGGCATCGGAGCTGATCGCCGACGAGCGGGCGTTGCGGCGGGTACCTGCGGCGCAGCTGTCGCACCTGGCCGACGACGAGTACGCGAGCCTGGTCCGCCGGCGGGGGGAGCTGATCGACAGCGCGCTCACCGATCTGCGGGACCGGATGCCGGCGGCGCTGTCGTACACGCCCGCGCAGCTCGACTCGACGATCAGCGACCTGGGGCACATCGTGGACTCCCTGGCCGCCGCCCTGTACGTCGACGACGCCTCGCTCTTCACCGAGTTCGTTCAGTGGCTTGTGGAGATCCTGACCAGCCGCGGCGTGCCCGCCGACGCGGTGGACCTGACGCTTGCGCACTACGCCAGCGCGTTGCGTGACTTCCCCAGGGCGGCGCGCACGCTGCGGCTGAGCCGCGCCGGCTTGCCGACCGCAGGCCCGGGCGCCGTGCGTTGACGGCACGCTCCCGGGACGTCCCGGGTGATCACCGCGCCCTCGGTGACGTCCGTGCCTCTGCGTATACTTGCCGCACTGCAAACGTCCCACCCAGCGGTGGAGCGAGGGGGAGCACGGTGACGTTCAGCGTCAGCTACGCCGGGCGTGAGGGCGGTGGCGTCTACCTGCGGCTCGCCGGTGAGCTGGACATGAGCACCGCCGGCGAGCTGACCGCGACGATCGACCGTCTGGCCGCCGACGGCGAACGCCGGATGTTGCTCGACCTCACCGACCTGACCTTCTGTGACTCCACGGGGATGGCTGTGTTCGTTCGTGGTGACAACCGGGCCGCGGCCGACGGCGGGTGGCTGCGCCTCACCGGCGCCACCGGCCGTGTCGACCGGGTGCTGCGGGTGACGGGTCTGGCAGAGGTGCTGCGATATCAGCCCGACAGCGTCGACCCGGCGTCCCGCAGCGCTTCCTGATGGGCTAGATTTCCCCGCCGGCGCGATGAGCGTTTCGGTCCCGTTCCTCCCGACCCGAGGCAGGTAGTGATGGGCGACAGCCCGCAGCCGGTACGCATCCTGGTCGTCGACGACGACCCGGGTGACGTACTGATGATCGAGGAAGCGTTGGCCGACTCCGACGTTGACAAGGTCATCGACGTGGTCAGCGACGGCGAGGAGGCGATGGAGTTCCTCCGGGCCGAAGGCCGGCACAGCGGTGCCCGCAGGCCGGACGTCATCCTGCTGGACCTCAACATGCCCCGCATGGACGGGCGTCAGGTGCTCGGCGCGGTCAAGCAGGACGAGGATCTGCGGACCATCCCGGTCGTGGTGCTGACCACCTCCAACGCCGACACCGACATCGTCGGGAGCTACACGTTGCAGGCCAACGCGTACGTCACCAAGCCCATCGACCTGGACGACTTCAACGATGTGGTGCGCCGCATCGACGAGTTCTTCGGCCGGGTCGTGGTGCTGCCCAAGCGCGTCTGACCCGTCCGGCACCGCCCCCCGCCGTGTGATCGGCCGTCGCCGAATCGCCCCGGCGCTCGCATGCTGAACAATTTCCCCGAACCCCCTCGGTCGTTGTCCGCGCGACCGAGGATCCAGGTGGGGGAAAGTACCGACAGCTGCCTGGGGGGCGACACGATGAGGTTCTCCGTGGGAAAGACCGGCTACGACCAGCGGCAGGTGGATTCCTGCCTGGACGAGCTGGGGATCCGGTTGTCCCGGCTCGCGGCGCGCGTGGAGGGCGCTGCCGGCGCGACCCGTGAGTGGGACGAGATCCGCCAGGAGGTGGCGTGGCTCAACGGCCTGCTCCAGCGGTTGGCCCTGGACGACGCCGAGACCACCCGTCGGGCCGGTGACGCGGTGCGCCAGGAGGCGGCCGAGATCCTGGCCCAGG
Source organism: Micromonospora sp. DT41 (assembly GCF_049841715.1). Taxonomy (NCBI): domain Bacteria; kingdom Bacillati; phylum Actinomycetota; class Actinomycetes; order Micromonosporales; family Micromonosporaceae; genus Micromonospora; species Micromonospora sp. DT41. The sequence continues at coordinate 120,541 of NZ_JBNCKU010000002.1, forward strand.
CCCGCTTCGAGCTGGACGAGGCCCGCGAGGAGGCCCGGAGGGTCCGCGAACAGGCGTACGCGGATGCCGTGCAGGCCCGGCGCGACTTCGAGGCGGCACTGTACGCGCGGCGCCGGCGCGAGGCGCTCGTGGACGAGGTCCTGGCCGGCGTGACTGTCGAGCCGGTGCCCGCCGACACCCCGACGGCGGCGGCGGGTACGGGCGTACCGGCGAGCCGGGTGGCGGCCGGTGGGCGCGACGCGGAGCCACCGACGGGCCGTACGACGCGCTGAGGCGCTCGTGTGCGGCGGGGCTCAGACGGTGAGCGCCGCCGCCACGGCGGTGGCGCGATCCTCGTGCCGGGCGTACGCGTCGGGGTAGGCGGAGATCTGCACGGCCTGGGCTGCGGCGGTGACGCTCATGTCCTGCCAGCCCGGGATCTCGCTGAGCGCTGTGTAGAAGGCCCGGGCGGCGTACGACGGGCGCATCAGCTCGGCGACGGTGCCCCAGCCGCTGCTGGGTCGCTGCTGGAAGAGCCCCACCGAGTCGTGGTCGGAGCCGCTGCCCTGGTGCGGGTAGCGCGTGGACTCCGGCAGCACGTCGCTTGCCAGGTTGTAGAGGTTGCTCTCCTGCATGGCGGTCGCCAGCGCCACCACGAGGGCGCGGCGGGGCATCTTCAGCTCCTGACCCACGTCCACGATGATCTTCGCGTTGTCCATCTGCGCCTGGTCGAGGCCGGCGACCGGTCGGGGACGGCGGGGCTTGACGGGCTTCTTGGGCGCCTTGCGGGTTGCGGTGGGGGTGGGTGTCGGCGACGCCGAGGGGGTGGGCAGGACCCGCGCCGGGGCGACGTCGCGGTCCAGCGACCGGGAGGCGCGTTCGTCGGCGATGGCGGCGCGGTCGGTGAGAGCCTCGGCCAGGGGCTGCACGGGCCCTGGAGTGTCCTCGGCGGCGCGGACGGTGGCGACGGCGGCCAGGCCGAGGCAGCAGGTGACGCCGGTGGCCAGGGCGACCCGGACCGGGGTCGAGCTGAGCAGGGCGCGGCGGGGCGGCTCGGGGGCCCGGTGACGGCCGATCGTCCGTTCGGTTGATGTGGCGTCGCTCGTACGGGTGGTCGAGCGCGCTTCGGTCAGCTTCTGGTCGGAGGGGTCGTCGGGGTGCACCCGCCGAGGCTAGAGAGTCAGCGGCCCGATGCGATCGGTCCGTACGGTGGCATGCGCCACAATTTGCCCCGATCGCATGGGGCAGAGCGGATACCGAGCCATCAAAAGCGCCAACAGGGTGGATCGGGCGAGACGGTTATTCCCGATTCGACGGGAGGCTCTGGGCATCTGGTGGCGCCCGCGCCTGGGCGTCGGTCCACCCGCCGTGGTCACCCATTCGTCGGTGCATCGGGTGACCGAACGGCGGGTGCTCGCCGTCGACTGACCGACCGTGCGTGTGGCTTCAGTGCCGGCCGTTCTCCGCAGGTGTGACGGTCAGCCGGTGCCGGCTGCTGTCGCCGCTGGAGAACGGCCAGAGCCGGTCGGCGTACTCGACAAGGTCGGCCAGTTGCTCCCGGCTCAGGCCTGCCGACGAGATCGAGGCGTGCACGTCGGCCCGGTAGAGGCCGTCGTCGTCGCGCCCCAGCTTCGCCTCCGCCCGCACCTGGACCGTGTGCGCCTCGTCGGTGATCTCCCCGGCCGCCTCCACCGCCGCGTGGTGCAGGCAGGACGCGAACGCGGCGGCCAGCAACTGCTCCGGCCGCAACCCGGTGCAGTGCGCCGCCAGTGGTGACGCCAGCGCGGTGGAGAGCCCACCATCGTCGGTGCGTACGTGGCCGCCCTCGGCGGTCGCGGTGGCCTCCTGAAGCCAGGGACTCGGATCCGGCATCGCGTTCCTCCCGTCGCTCACCCGCCGGCTACCCGGCCCTGGGCTGGCGAAACGCCCTGCGACCCGCTGTCAGTCGGCCCGCGCCGACCCGTCGACAAGCGACAGCGCCTCGGTGGCCTCGGTGGCGGCCCGCTCGGTCCACGGCGACGTCGGAGCGGGCCGGCGTGGCGTGGGCAGCCCCATCGGCACGTACACCCGGGCGTCGACGGCCTCGGCCAGCAGCAGCGCGGCGACGAGGCTTGTCGGACGCCGTGCCGGATCGTCGGCCAGCAAGGACCGGCACAGCTCGCCCACCTCCGCCGGGAGCCCGTCGATCTCGGGCAGCGGCTCGGGTGGCCGGGACCGGCGCGCGCTGAGCAGCTCCCAGGCGGTGCTCGCCCGGTACGGCAGGTGGCCGGTGAGGCAGTAGTAGAGGAGCACACCGAGGGCGTACATGTCGGCCGCCGGAGTGGCCGGCGCGCCGTCGAGCTGCTCGGGCGCCAGGTACGCAGGAGTGCCAAGCAGCATCCCGTCCGGCAACGGATCCGACGTGCCTGCCGGTGTGGCGATGCCGAAGTCGAGCACCTTCACCCCGGCGGGGGTGAGGACGACGTTCGCCGGCTTCACGTCGCGGTGCACGATGCCGCTGGCGTGCGCCGCCGCCAGGGCCGCAGCGACCTCCGCGCAGACACGTACCGCGATGCTCCAGTCCAGCGGGCCGGACCGCAGGTGCGCGGCGAGCGTCTCGCCCTCGGCCAACTCCATGACGATGTAGGGCAACTCGCGGCCGGGCAGCGTCGGTGAGGTGCCGAAGTCGTGCACGCTCGCCACGTTCGGATGCACCAGCCGGGCCGCGTTGCGGGCCTCGGTGCGGATCCGGTCGACGGTGTCGTGCTGGCCGTCCCGGCCGGGGGAGATCAGCTTCACGGCGACCGGCCGGTCCAGCACGCGGTCGTGGGCTCGCCACACCTCGGACATCCCGCCCACCCCGATGCGCTGTTCGAGCCGGTACCGCCCGTCCAGCGTGCGCATCGACCGCTCCTCACCTTCGCCCCGCCCACTGCGGGGGCCTCCGGTTCGGTACCCGGGCTCCGAGCTGGGCAAACCGCAGGGTCGCCCGATCCCGCCCTGGGCGGCGGATGGGTGCGGTAGCTTGCGAGCCAGGGCTGGCCGCACCGAGCGTGCCGGCGTGCTCACGAGGGGCGTCGTGATGGGCGAGGTCACCGTACGCTTCGTCGGCGGTCCCGGGGACGGCCTGCTGCGTGAGTTGCCCGCCGGCCCGGACGGCGCTCCGCCCCAGCGGTGGATCATGCGGCACCCCGACGGCACCGGCCCGACACAGCCCGGCCCCGACCACCTCTACGAGCGCGACCAGCCGGACGGGCTGGGCGGCTGGAGCATGCGGTACGTGCGTACCGACGCCTACGGGGTTTCCCAGTGACCCCACGCCGGAGGTGACCGGTGGCGTCGGTGCACTCCGATCGCACAGCCGGCACACAGCCGGGGCAGAGGCACGGCACAGCCCGCGCGCCCACGATGGGGGCATGATCATGGATGGGCAGGGCGCGCCGACCCGGATCGAGTTGCGCCGCCCCGACGGCGAACCGGTGCGGGTGCTTGTGGTCGACGACGAGGCGACGCTCACCGACCTGCTGTCGATGGCGCTGCGCTACGAGGGCTGGCAGGTGCGTACCGCCGGCAACGGCATGGCGGCGTTGAGCGCGGCCCGGCAGTTCCAGCCGGACGCCGTGGTGCTCGACGTGATGCTCCCCGACCTGGACGGCTTCCAGGTGCTGCGCGGGCTGCGCGAGCACGCCCCGACCGTGCCGGTGCTGTTCCTGACCGCCCGGGACGCTGTCGAGGAGCGCATCGCCGGGTTGACAGTGGGTGGCGACGACTACGTCACCAAACCGTTCAGCCTGGAGGAGGTGATCGCCCGGCTGCGCGCGCTGCTGCGCCGCTCCGGCTTCGCGGTCGCCGCCCGGGAGGACGCCGTGCTGACCGTCGGTGACCTCAGCCTCGACGAGGACAGCCACGAGGTCCGTCGCGGCGGCCAGCTGATCACCCTCACCGCCACCGAGTTCGAGCTGCTGCGCTACCTCATGCGCAACCCCCGCCGGGTGCTCAGCAAGGCGCAGATCCTCGACCGCGTGTGGAACTACGACTTCGGTGGCCAAGCCAACGTGGTGGAGCTGTACATCTCGTACCTGCGGAAGAAGATCGACGCCGGCCGAGCGCCGATGATCCACACGTTGCGCGGCGCGGGCTATGTCCTCAAACCCGCCGAGTGACCGCCGCCCGCCCCGGGCCGCCCGCCGCTGGCTGGCCGGTCGGTCACTGCGTACCCGGCTGGTTCTCGCACTGGTCCTGCTCTTCGCAGTGGTAAGCGTCGCCACCGGCGGGCTGACCACTGTCGCGTTGCGGCACTTCCTGATCGAACGGCTCGACGACCAGTTGGCCCCCGCCACGGCCATGCGCGACGAGCGACCCGGCCGCCCGACCTTTCCGGGCCGTGGACCGGCCGTCCCGCCCGGTTCGCCCGCCGGCACTGTGGTCGCCGAGATCACCGACGGCCGTGTGACGAGCGCGTCGGCCCTCACCAACAGCCCGTCCAGCGAGCAGCCGTTCCCCGACGAGCAGGTCGTCGAGGTCGACGAGGTCGCCGTACTGGCCGAGCTGCCGGTCGGCGCCGCGCCACGCACCGTCGACCTGGGCGAGCGCGGCGACTACCGGGCCGTGGCCCGGCAGTTCCGCGACGGCAGGGTACGCGCTGTCGCCATCCCCCTCTCCGGCGTCCAGGAGACCGTCTGGTGGATGGTCGCCGCGCAGGCAGGGGTCGCCGTCGCCGGGCTGCTTGTCGCCGGTGCCGCCGGTGCCGTGATCGTGCGGGCCGCGCTGCGACCGCTGAACCGGGTGGCCGCCACCGCCACCCGGGTCACCGAGCTGCCGCTGGACCGGGGTGAGGTCGCGCTCGCGGTCCGGGTCCCGGCCGGCGACACCGACCCGCGTACCGAGGTCGGGCAGGTCGGCGCGGCGCTCAACCGGATGCTGGGCCACGTCGCCGACGCGCTCGCCGCACGGCAGGCCAGCGAGACCCGGGTACGCCAGTTCGTCGCCGACGCCAGCCACGAGCTGCGTACCCCCCTCGCGGCGATCCGGGGGTACGCCGAGGTGGCCCGACGCGGTCGCGACGAGGTACCACCCGACGTGGCGCACGCGCTGCGGCGCGTCGAGTCGGAGAGCACCCGGATGACGATCCTCGTCGACGACCTGCTGCTGCTGGCCCGCCTCGACACCGGCCGGCCGCTCGCGTCCGAACCGGTGGACCTGTCCGCCCTGGTGGTCGACGCGGTGAGCGACGCCCACGTGGCCGGCCCCGAGCACCGCTGGCAGCTTGACCTGCCGGAGGTGGAGATCCAGGTCCCCGGCGATGCGGCACGCCTTCACCAGGTGGTGGCGAACCTGCTGGCCAACGCGCGCGTGCACACCCCGCCCGGCACTACCGTCACCACCACGCTGGCCGTCGAGGGTGACAGCGCCGTGCTCACCGTCGCCGACGACGGGCCGGGCGTGCCGGCGGAGCTGCAACCGGAGATGTTCGAACGGTTCGCCCGTGGCGACAGCTCACGGTCCCGCGCGCACGGCAGCACCGGGCTCGGCCTGGCGATCGTGGCGGCGGTGGTGGAGGCCCACCACGGCTCGGTGGCGGTCGAGAGTCGACCCGGCCGGACCGTGTTCACCGTCCGTCTGCCGAATCCCACAGCTGGCGCATAGGCGGCGCACGGGGTCGGAACAGGACAGCGGTCGAGGGTGGTGCTCATGGACCGAACCGACACCGCGCCGACCACACCCGCCGAGCCAGCGCCGACGGATCCACCGCCGGCGGCCACGCCTGCCGAGGAGCCCGCGCCGCCGCGTACGCCCGGCTGGACCCGAGCCGCACTGGTGGTCCTGCTCCTGGGCACCGGCCTGCTCTACATCTGGGGCCTGGGCGCCTCCGGTTGGGCCAACTCGTTCTACGCGGCGGCAGTGCAGGCCGGATCGGTGAGCGGGAAGGCGTTCTTCTACGGCTCGTCGGATGCCGCCAACTCGATCACCGTCGACAAGACGCCGGCATCGCTGTGGTTGATGGCCCTGTCGGTACGGATCTTCGGGCTGAACAGTTGGGCGATGCTCGTCCCGCAGGCCCTCTGCGGGGTCGCCTCCGTCGGCGTGCTGTACGCGACGGTGAAGCGCTGGTACGGACCGGTCGCCGGCCTGATCGCCGGCCTGGTCCTCGCGCTCACCCCGGTGGCGACGCTGATGTTCCGGTTCAACAACCCCGACGCGCTGCTCGTCCTGCTGCTGGTCGGCGGGGCGTACGCCACGGTCCGTGCTCTGGAGACGGCAAGCACCCGGTGGATAGTGCTGGCCGGCGCGCTCGTCGGCTTCGGCTTCCTCACCAAGATGCTCCAGGCGTTCCTGGTCGTGCCGGTCTTCGCCGGGGTGTACCTGCTGGCCGCGCCGACCGGGCTGTGGCGGCGGGTCCGCCAACTGCTGCTGGCCGGCGTCGCGGTAGTGGTGTCCGCCGGCTGGTGGGTGGCCATCGTCGAGCTGACCCCGGCAAGCGCCCGGCCGTACATCGGCGGGTCGCAGGGCAACAGCATCCTGGAGCTGACCCTCGGCTACAACGGCATCGGCCGGATCACCGGCGACGAGGTGGGCAGCGTCGGCGGCGGCCGGATGGGCGGCGGCGGTGGCCCGTTCTCGGGGCAGACCGGCCTGCTGCGGATGTTCGACGCCGAGATCGGCGGCCAGGTCTCCTGGCTGCTGCCGGCCGCGCTGATCCTGCTGGTCGCCGGGCTGCTGGTGGCCGGGCGGTCCGCGCGTACCGACCGCACCCGGGCCGGACTGCTGCTCTGGGGCGGGTGGCTGCTGGTCACCGGCCTGATCTTCAGCTTCATGTCCGGGATCTTCCACGCGTACTACACGGTGGCGCTCGCCCCGGCCGTCGGCGCGCTTGTCGGCATCGGCGGCACAGTGCTCTGGCGGCAGCGCCGGCCGCTGCCCGCATCGTCCACCGGTGGTGAGCCCGCTGTCGGCCCGCAGCCGGGCGACACACCGGCGGTCGGATCGATGTGGCAGCGGTGGCGTCCGCTGGCCGCCACGGCAACGCTCGCCGGCACGCTGGCGGTCACCGCCTGGTGGGCGTGGGTGCTGCTCGGGCGCAGTCCCGACTGGTATCCGTGGCTGCGCACCGCCGTACTCGTCGCCGGCCTGGCCGGCGCGGCCGGGATCCTGCTGGCCAGCCGGCTGCCCCGGTGGCTGGTGCCGGTGGTCCTGGGTGTCGGCGCGGCGGCGGCTCTGGCGGGTCCGGCGGCGTACGCGCTCCAGACCGCCGCGACCCCGCACGGCGGCTCGATCCCGACTGCCGGCCCGTCCGTGGCGGGCGGCTTCGGCCGCGGCGGCTTCCCCGGCGGGCAACCCCCGGGCGGCATGCAGCGCCCCGACGGCGGCCAGATGCCCGGCGCCAAGCGCCCCGATGGCGGCCAGATGCCCGGCGCCCAGCGCCCCGATGGCGGCCAGATGCCCGGTGGTCAGCGTCCCGACGGCGGCCAGAGCCCGGAGGGCGGCCAGAACAACGGCCAGGCGCCGAGCTTTCCGGGCGGCGGTGCCCCCGGTGATCAGGCGCCCGGTGGTCAGGCTCCCGGCTTCCCGGGCGGTGGGCGCGACGGCGGTCAGGTGCCCCCCGGCGGCAGGCAGGGTCCTGCGGCCGGTGGCGGGATGGGCGGGCTGCTCAACGCCCGCGAGCCCAGCGCCGCCCTGCGCGAGCTGCTGGAACGGGACAGCGCGTCGTACACCTGGGCGGCGGCCACCATCGGTTCCAACAACGCCTCCGGCTACCAGTTGGCCACCGGCGACCCGGTGATGGCGATCGGCGGGTTCAACGGCAGTGACCCGTCGCCGACGCTCGCGCAGTTCCAGCGGTACGTCGCCGACGGGAAGATCCACTACTTCCTGGGTGGTGGCGGCTTCCGGGCCAACGGCGGCAGCTCCGCGTCGCAGGAGATCGCCGCCTGGGTCGCGGAGAGCTTCACGGCGCAGACCGTCGACGGTGTCACCGTCTACGACCTGAGCACTCCCAAAGCGGCGTCGTGACAGCGCCCAGCGGCCACCGTGCCGCCATCCAGGCCCGGCCGGGCACCGCCGCCGTGTTGGACGTGGTGATCCCGGTCTACAACGAGGAGACCGACCTCGGGCCGTGCGTACGCCTGTTGCACGCACACCTGAGCGAGCACTTCCCGTACCCGTTCCAGATCACCATCGCCGACAACGCGAGCGTGGACGACACATTGCAGGTCGCCGACGGTCTCGCCGGTGAGCTGCCCGGCGTCGAGGTGCTGCACCTGGACGCCAAGGGGCGGGGCCGGGCGCTGTCCGCCGCCTGGACGGCGTCGTCGGCGCCGGTGCTCGCGTACATGGATGTGGACCTGTCGACCGACCTGGCGGCGCTGCTGCCGCTTGTCGCGCCGCTCATCTCCGGCCACTCCGACCTGGCGATCGGCACCCGGCTGGCGCGAACCTCCCGGGTGGTACGCGGCACCAAGCGGGAGATCATCTCGCGGGCGTACAACCTGCTGCTGCGCGGGGCGCTGTTCGCGCGGTTCTCCGACGCGCAGTGCGGGTTCAAGGCGATCCGCGCCGACGTCGCCGGTGAGCTGCTGCCCCTGGTGCGCGACACCGGGTGGTTCTTCGACACCGAGTTGCTGGTGCTCGCCCAGCGGGCCGGACTGCGCATCCACGAGGTGCCTGTGGACTGGGTCGACGACCCGGACAGCCGCGTCGACATCGTCGCCACCGCCCTGGCGGACCTGCGGGGGATGGGTCGGCTGGGTCGGGCGCTGCTGACCGGCGCGCTGCCGGTGGCAGAGCTGCGCGCGCAGCTCGGCCGGGCTCCGCTGACCGCACCGCCGGCACGGGTGCCGGTCGGGTTGCCCCGCCAGTTGGCGCGGTTCGCGGCCGTCGGGGTGGCAAGCACGCTCGCGTACCTGCTGCTCTTCGTGGCCACCCGGGGCGCGCTCGGCGCGCAGCCGGCGAACCTGCTGGCGTTGCTGGTGACGGCGGTGGCGAACACGGCCGCGAACCGGCGGTTGACGTTCGGCATCACCGGGCGTCGGCACGCCGGTCGGCACCACGCGCAGGGACTGCTGGCGTTCGCGCTGGGCCTGGCGCTGACAAGCGGCGCGTTGGCGATGCTGCACGTGGCCGTCGCCGCACCCACCCGGACGGTGGAACTGGTCGTGCTGGTGGCCGCGAACCTCGCCGCCACAGTGCTGCGCTTCGTGCTGCTGCGCCTCGGCATGCACCACAGGAGGACCTGATCCCCGATCTCATCCTGTGGTGAGGCTGGGAGTCCGGGGATGCGGCGGTACGCCGGCGGTGATCGGCGTACGGTGGCAGACAAGTCCGGCTTTCTGGGTCAAAAGCCTCACCGCTGCACGCCCGGGACGCCGGTGTCGAGACGGGCGAGGGGAAGGAGCGGTCGGTGAACCATCTGGCCTACCTGGACGCGGGATCCGGCAGCCTTATCGTGCAGGCTGTCGTGGGCGGGGTGGCCGGCGTAGCGGTCGCCGCCAAGCTCTACTGGCGGCGGCTGGTCGACCGGTTCCGCCGGCAACCCACCGATCAGCGCTGACACCGGTCGGGACAACATGACAACCGCACCCACCGGGGTACGCCCCGAGCCAGCCTCCTTCCGCGACCCCGCCAACCGGGTCTTCCACGTCGGCGACGAGGTGCTGCGCGGGCTGGACGCGCAGGCCGCCGAACACTGGCGGACACTCGCGGCCAGCCCGTTCTTTCCCACCCTCGTGGCCGACGGCAAGGTCTGCGCCACCGAGGACGCCCCGCCGGCCCTGGTGCCCGCCGCGGCCGGGAAACCGTGGGCGGCGGTGCTGCGCCACGAGCGGATCCCGTTCGTGTCCCACCCGTACGAGTGGTCGTTCGGGATGCTGCGCGACGCCGCGCTGCTGCACCTGGAGATCCTGCGCACCGCCCTCGCCGGCGGCTTCACCACAAAGGACGGCTCCGCGTACAACCTCCAGTGGCGTGGGGCCAGGCCGGTCTTCATCGACATCGGCTCCTTCGAGCCCGTCCGCGACGGCGAACCCTGGGCCGGCTACCGGCAGTTCTGCCAGACCGCGCTCTATCCGCTGCTGCTCACCGCCCACCTCGGCGTGGACTTCCAACCCTGGCTGCGCGCCCAGGTCGACGGCATCGAAGCCGATCAGCTCCGCCCGCTGTTCGGCGGAACCCGCCGGCTGCGCCCCGGCGTCCTCACCCACGTGCACCTGCACGGCGCCATGCAACAGCGCAACGCCGCCGCCAGCACCAGTGACGTCCGCGCCCAACTGCGGGCCGCCGGCTACAGCCGCGAACTGCAAACCGCCACCGTACGCGGCATCGAGAAGCTCGTCCGCAGGCTGGAGCACCGCCCGTCGGGCAGCCACTGGGCGGACTACCGGAGCACCTGCGGCTACTCCGCGCCAGACCGGGTCGCCAAGGAACAGTTCGTGGTCGCCGCGGTGGCCGCCAACCGTCCACGCCTCGTGCTCGACCTGGGCGCCAACGACGGCCGGTACGCCCGACTGGCCGCCGGACACGCCGACTACGTGGTCGCCGTGGAGCAGGACCCGGCAGTGGTCGACGAGCTGTACCGGGCGCTGCGGTCCGAGGGGCAACGCCGGATCCTGCCGCTGGTGGTGGACCTGGCCGACCCGTCGCCCGGCGGCGGCTGGCGGGGCGTCGAGCGCGCCGGTTTCGCCGAACGGGCCTCGGCGGGTGTCGTGCTCGCCCTGGCACTCGTGCACCACCTGGCCATCGGGCGCAACGTTCCGCTGCCCGAGGTCGTCGACTGGCTGGCCGGACTGACCGCCCCAGCGGGAACCGTGGTGGTCGAGTTCGTCCACCCGGAGGACCCGATGGCCCAGCGCCTGCTCGCCAACAAGCCCGACGGCCTGTTCACCGACTACCGTCGGGACACCTTCGAACGGCTCCTGGAAGCCCGGGGACGCATCACCGAACGGCTGGAACTGCCATCGGGCACCCGCACGCTCTACCGGACGGTGATGGGTGGCTGACCCGGCCGCCCCGCCTGCCCCGGACGCTCCGGACGCTCCGCTTGCCGCGGACACGGACACGGACACGGACACGGGTACGTCGGCGCAGCGCCGATGGGACCAGGGCTGGCGCGGCGAGGTGGGTCGGCTGCTGGAGGTCACCGCGCTGGTCGGGCTTGTCGTCACCCAGCCGCTGCTGGACGTGCTCGGCCGCAGCCCCGACTTCTTCCTCTTCCACCGTGCCGACCCCGGCCAGATCCTGCTGCTCGTCGCCCTGGTGGCGGTCGTGCCCACGCTGCCCCTGGTGGCGCTCGGAGCGCTCAGTCGACTGGCCGGCCGCACCGCCCGCGCGATCACCCACACCGCGCTTGTGGGGCTGCTGCTGGCCGCCCTCGCCGTGCAGGTGGGCCGGCACACGACGCCACTTCGGGGCGTACCAGTGCTGCTGGTGGCGGCTCTTGCCGGTGCGGCCGGCGCGGCCGCGCACCGACGGTGGCGGGCGCCGGGCCGCGTGCTGCGACTGGCCGCCGCCGGACCGGTGGCCTTCGTGGCGCTGTTCCTGCTCGTCTCGCCCACCTCGGCGGTGGTGCTGCCGCGCAGCGACGGAGGCGCGGCCGGTACGGCGCAGGGCGCGGCCGTGCACCCGCCGGTGGTCATGCTGATCCTCGACGAGCTGCCGCTTGTCAGCCTGCTCGGCGTCGACGGGCGGATCGACGCGCAACGGTTCCCGCACTTCGCCGAACTGGCCGGCGGGTCCACCTGGTACCGCAACGCCACAGGTGTCAGCGGATGGACGCCGAACGCGCTGCCCGCAATGCTCACCGGCCGCTACCCGGCGCGGTCCGTGGCGCCGCACTACTCGCAGTACCCCGACAACATCTTCACGGCCTTCGGCGGCCTCTACGACGTCAAGGCGCAGGAGAGCATCACCCGCCTCTGCCCACCGAGCCGCTGCGAACAGCCGATCACCCCCGATCAAGGGCTCGGTGTGCTGGTCCGGCAGACCGGCAAACTGTTCGGCCAGATCGCCGGGCCGACGGAGAGCGCCGTCGACCCGGAAGACTCCTACCGGGAGCAGACCCGGGCCGAGGCCGGCCTGGACGCCGCCGAACCCGTCCCGGACGACCCGAAGTTCCGCTGGGACAGCCTCGACGACAACCAGCCCGCCCGGTTCACCAGTTTCCTCGCCGGGCTGAAACCCGAACCCCGGCCCACACTGCACTTCCTGCACCTGCTCATGCCGCACTCACCATGGGCGTACCTGCCGTCCGGTGCCCGCTACGACGCCCCGGAGGACCTGCCCAACGACGGCGCCGGCTGGGTCGACCTGGCCCGGCAACGGCACCTCGCCCAGCTCGGCTACACCGACCGGCTGATCGGCGAGACGCTGCGGACGCTGCGCGCCAGCGGCCTCTACGACCAGGCCCTCGTCGTGGTCACCGCCGACCATGGGGTGAGCTTCCGCCCGGGAGCGCAGGGCCGAGGCATGGACGCCATCAAGGCCGCCGCCGGTGAGGTCGCCTGGGTACCCCTGTTCATCAAGGAACCCCGCCAGCAGGCCGGCCGCGTCGACGACCGCAACTGGGAGCACGTCGACCTGCTGCCCACCGTCGCCGACGAGGCAGGCATCCGACTGCCCCGACGCGTTGACGGCCGCTCCGCCCGGCAGGCGCCCCGCACGGACAGCACGAAACACTTCTACGACCGGCCCGGCGAGCCTGTCACCTTCCCCGGCGGGGTGCCCACCCCACCGCCGCCGCCGGCACCGCACCCTCTCGTCGGCGCCGAGGTACGGGCCGGCCCGGCCGATGGCGGCGCGCGCGGGGCCGATGGGGGTGCCGGCCCGGCGGGTGGCGGCGCGCGCCTGGCCGGCCCGGCCGCCGGCACTGCCCGGGTAGCCGGCCTGGCAGCCTTCCAGGCGACCGATCCGGACACCGGCACCCTTCCGGCGCTGGTCTGGGGCGACGTGCCCGACACGGTTCCGGACGGCACCCAACTCGCGGTGGCCGTCAACGGCCGCGTCGGGGCGGTGGTCCCGGTGGTGCCGGCCGACCCCGGAGGACGCCGCTTCGCCGCGCTGCTCACCGACGACCGGCTGTTCCGGGCCGGGGCGAACACGCTTGACCTCTACCAGGTCATGGGGGACGGAACGCTGCGCCGACTCGCGCTGTCCTAGGGCTGTCCCAGCGCTGTCGTCGAGGCTGCGGCACACGGGTCCGGTCCGGGGGTCGTTCCGGGCGCTTCCGGGCGCTTCGGGCCGTCTCGGGGAGCGGGACGGAAGGTTTCCCGGCTGGTGAGTCGGGAATCGGGTGACGCATACCTCACCGCCGAACCACGGCGGGCAGTGTCCCCCGGGCCGCAATTACGGTAGAAGCGAAGGCAATTCAACGTAGATCTGCCGGCGAAGCGAGGAACCACATGACGGAAGTCAAGCTCGATCACCCCGGTGGGCAGCTGTCGATGCCGGTACATCCTGCGGTCGAGGGCCCCGCTGGCATCGGGGTGAGCAAGCTGCTGAAAGAAACCGGGATGACGACGTACGACCCTGGTTTCGTGAACACCGCGGCCGCCTCATCCGCTATCACCTACATCGACGGCGACGCGGGCATCCTGCGTTACCGGGGGTACCCGATCGAGCAGTTGGCCGAGAAGTCCTCCTTCCTGGAGGTCTCGTACCTGCTCATCTACGGCGAGCTGCCGACCGAGCAGCAGCTGACCGAGTTCACCGAGTGGATTCGGCGGCACTCGCTGCTGCACGAGGAGATGCGCCGCTTCTTCGACGGCTTCCCGCGGGACGCCCACCCGATGGCGGTGCTCTCGTCCGCGGTGAGCGCCCTGTCGACGTTCTACCAGGACAGCCTGGACCCGTTCGACTCCGAGCACGTGGAGATCTCCACGGTCCGGTTGATGGCGAAGGTCCCCACCATCGCCTCGTACGCGTACAAGAAGTCCATCGGGCAGCCGCTGCTCTACCCCGACAACTCCCTGGGGTACGTGGACAACCTGCTGCGGATGACGTTCGGCGTGCCGGCGGAGCCGTACGAGGTCGACCCGGTGATGTCGAAGGTGCTGGACATGCTGTTCGTCCTGCACGCCGACCACGAGCAGAACTGCTCCACGTCGACCGTCCGGCTGGTCGGCTCCAGCAACGCCAACCTGTTCGCCTCGGTCTCGGCCGGCGTGAACGCGCTGTTCGGCCCGCTGCACGGCGGTGCCAACCAGGCCGTGCTGGAGATGCTCGAAAAGATCAACGCTGAGGGTGGCGACGTCCGGTCCTTCGTCCGCAAGGTCAAGGACAAGGAGGACGGCGTCAAGCTGATGGGCTTCGGCCACCGGGTCTACAAGAACTACGACCCGCGGGCGGCGATCGTCAAGAAGGCCGCGCAGGATGTGCTGGGCCGGATGGCCAAGCCGGACCCGCTGCTGGACATCGCCATGGAGTTGGAGGAGATCGCGCTCGACGACGACTTCTTCGTCTCCCGTCGGCTCTACCCGAACGTGGACTTCTACACGGGCCTGATCTACAAGGCCATGGGCTTCCCGACCAAGATGTTCACGGTCCTCTTCGCGCTCGGCCGGCTCCCCGGCTGGATCGCCCAGTGGCGCGAGATGATCAACGACCCGGAGACCAAGATCGGCCGTCCGCGGCAGGTCTACGTCGGCTCCGCCGAGCGGGACTACGTCCCCTTCAGCGAGCGCTGACGCCTCCGCTCTTCGCATCATCGGCAGGCCGTCGACCCGGGATCGGGTGGGCGGCCTGCCGCGTTTCGTTTCGCCGCCCGTCCCGTCGTGCTCGCCAGGTCGCTGTGCCTGCCCCCTTGGTGCCTGTATTCGGCCGCTGTCGAGCTGCCCCAAATCTGGGGCGCGCGTCGCCGCGCTCGTGGATAGCGCCGCCGCCTCGCCCCATTGCTGGGGCAGCTCGACAGGGCTCGCAAGATGTGCGGCGCGCGTCGCACTCTGGTAGATCTCTGGTGGAACGCCGCCCGCCCCATCGATGGGGCAGCTCGACAGGGCTCGGCAGCTCGACGGGGCTCGGCAGCTCGACGGGGCTCGGCAGCTCGACGGGGCTCGGCAGCTCGACGGGGCTCGCAGGATGTGGAGCGTCGTGGCTCTGGTGGAGGGCCGCCGCCCGCCCCATTGGTGGGGCAGCTCGACAGGCTCGCATGGGCGTGGGCGTGGGCGTGGGCGGCTAACCGTGGGTCGGCGCGAGAGGCGGTCTACATCGGCGCTCAAGCGGACCTGCGGCCGCGAATTGCGGGTTGCGGGCCTCTACGGCAGGGGTACGACGTAGGAGTCGACGCGGGCGATCAGCCCGTAGCGGAACGTGAACAGGTCGTTGAAGGCGAACCGGAACGGCCCGTGCTCGACGCTGACGCCGTGGCCCTCGCCGGTGGTGACGACGACAGGTCCGTCCTCGTGGACGCGCTGGACGTCGAGTTGAGGGCTGCCGGTGAACGACGGGTTCTCGATCTCGCCGTCGAACTCCGCCTTGCCGCGGGTCGTCCGGTGCCCGTGAATGACCCACTCGACGTCATCGGTGAGGGTCGCGAGGATGCGCGGGTGGTCGCTGGTCCGGAAGCCGGCGAAGTATTCCGCGACGAGGTCGCGTTGGGTGGTCTGGTTCATGCAGTCCTCCGTGGCGGTGTCGTCTGGTCGTGCTTTAGGTGTGCGGCGAGGGCGTCAAGGATCGAGGCGAGCCCGTCGACCGCCTGGGTGCTGCGCAACTCGGGGGGAAGCCGACGCTGGTGGACCGTGAGATCCGCGCCGCCGCCGTCAGCGGGCTGGATGGTGACGGTCGTGCGCAGGCCGGTGACGGGCTCGTCGAACACGAGTTCGTGCGGCGCGGTGATGCTCACGTAGACGAACCGAAGTCGGCGGGTCGCGCCGTCCGGCGCGCGGGTGTCGAGCGCGAACTCTCCGCCGGGGCGGAGGTCGACTGTCACGGACTCGCCGGGAACGGTGGCGTGTGAACCGCCCCAGAACGCCGCGATGCTCGCCGGGGAGGTGAAGGCGGCCCAGACACGTTCGGGGCTTGCCGACAGGTGGCGCCGGGCGATCAGTTCGTCGCCGTGCAGTGTCGCGCGGGCGGTCATCGGTCCGCTCCGTCGGCGAGGTGTCGCTCGAGCGCGTCGAGTCGGTCGTCCCAGGCCCGCCGCTGCTCGTCGATCCAACCGCTGAGCACCGACAACTGATCGGCCCGCAGTCGGCAGGGACGTCTGGTGCCCTCGCGTCGCTGCTCGACGAGACCACACCGCCGCAGCACGCCGACGTGATGGGAGATGGCCTGCGGCGTCAGGTCGAACGGCTCGGCTAGCTCACCCACGGTGGCGTCACTCTGGGCGAGGCGGGTCACCAGCGCACGACGGACGGGGTCGCCGAGGGCTGCGAAGGCCAGGTCGAGGTCAGGCTCAGACACCGCGAGTGAGGTGGACACGACCCGACCCTAACGCAAACAACCGCTTGCACAAACAACCGCTTGCAAAAGTCGCCCGATCCGTTCAGGCCGGCGGTGATCGACCCGGCTTCACGGAAACCGGGGTGTCCGCAAGGCGGGGACACCCCGGTTTCAAGGAAGGCGAGTCGATCACCGCCGGCCCGAGACGGAAGGCCCGAGACGGAAGGCCCGAGACGGAAGGCCCGAGACGGAAGGCCCGAGACGGAAGGCCCGAGACGGTCGACCCGGGAGGTCGGGTCGGGGCGGTTAGCGCAGGCCGGCGGCGGCCAGGAGGTTGCCTTCGGGTAGCGCCGGCAGCGCCCGCCCCTGGGACATGCGCTGCTCGGCGCGTTCGGCGGTGCACTCGGCGTCGGTGCTGATGGCTGCGGCGTAGCTGGCGGCGGTGTGCTGGGCGATGGCGGACCAGCCGTACTTGTCGTTCACCATCCGGCGGGCGCGGCGTGCCATGGCGCGTGAGCGGTCGCGGTCGGACAGCAGCGCGTCCACGGCGTCGGCGAGCCCGTCGGGGTCGTGGGGGCGGAAGGTCATTCCGGTCACGCCGGGTTCGACGATTTCGGCGAGGCCGCCGGTGGCGGCGACGGCCAGGGGTGCCCCGGCGGCGGCGCCCTCCAGGGCCACCATGCCGAACGGCTCGTAGATGCTGGGCACCGCGAAGCAGTCGGAGGCGGCCATCAGGGCCGGCAGGTCGGTGCCGCCGAGGAAGCCCGGCATGCTGACCATGCCGCCGAGGCCGCGGCGGTGCACCTCGGCCTCCAGTTCGGCACGGTACGGGCCGTCGCCGGCGATCACGGCACGCAGCCCCGGGTGCCGTTGCCGCAGTCGGGGCAGCCCGGCGATCAGGTGCTGGACGCCCTTCTCGTAGACGAGGCGGCCGGCGAAGGTGACAAGCGGGCCGTCTCCGGCGAAGCGGGTGCGGGCGGCGGCGACGGCGCGTGCGGGGACCTTCCAGCGGTGTGGCTCCACGCCGTTGGCGACGACGTCGACCCGACCGGCCGGTACGCCGAACAGGGCGCTCACCTCGTCGCGCATGTAGCCGGAGCAGACGATGACCCGACCGGATTCGCTGCTGAGCCAGTGCTCGACGCCGTGGATGGTGCGGTTCATCTCCTCGGGCAGCCAGCCCTGGTGCCGTCCGGCTTCGGTCGCGTGGATGGTGCTCACCAGCGGGATGTCCAGGTGGTCGCGCAACGTCATCGCGGTGTGGGCGACGAGCCAGTCGTGGGCGTGGATGACGTCGTAGGTGCCGGCTTCGGTGGCGCGCAGCGCGGTGCGGGTGAGGGTGTGGTTGAACGCCATCGTCCAGGCCAGCAGGGAGCCGGTGGCGAGGGGGAACGTCACCGGGTCCTCGGGGGCGCGCAGGATGCGCACGCCGTCGGCGTACTCCTCAAGGGGCGCGCCCTCGCTGTGGCGGGTGACGACTGTGACCTCGTGGCCGGCGGCGGCCAGCGCCACCGACAGCGCGTGGACGTGTCGGCCGAGGCCACCGACGAGCACCGGCGGGTACTCCCAGGACAGCATGAGGATGCGGCGGGTCTGCGGGGGGACTCCCGGGCCGGGCTGCGCCGGCACGATCGCGCCGGGCTGCGGGGAAAGGACGGCCTGCGCGGACATGTCAGCCTGCGCGGGAAGGCCGGTCTGGGCCGGGATCTGGGGCCGGGAGGTCACTGTGGGCCGGTGTGCGCGGTCCACGGTAGCGGCGAGCTGTTGGTCGACCCGCAGGGTCGTCACATCAATCTCCGTCCATGCATGGTGGTACGCGCCGACGTCGGTGGCGGCGAAGCGAGAAGTGGAGGGGGTGGCGCAGGGCCGAGTAGGGCCATGCGCGCGCGTGTCCCCCGACAAGCAAAGGGCATCGAGCGCGATACCGCATCTTCAACGGCATCTTCGTGACGGAGGACACCTGAGGGGCGTTGCGCGCATCAGACAGGCCGATTCCGGTCGCCGCCTGAAAGGATGGATTGGCGCGCCGAGGTGGGGGGCAATACCCGCGTGCGCGCGGGCGACCTCTGCCGGCGCGCCGTGGCGCGGTGCGCACATGACCATGCTTTGAAGGAGCGACATGCAGGTCTGGCCGGGCGAGCGGTATCCCCTGGGCGCCACCTACGACGGGATGGGCACCAACTTCGCCATCTTCTCCGAGGTGGCCGAGCGGATCGAGTTGTGCCTCTTCGACGAGTGGGACACCGGCGCGGAGCGCCGGGTCGAGCTGCGCGAGGTGGACGCCTACGTGTGGCACGCGTACCTGCCGGGCATCGAGCCGGGGCAGCGTTACGGCTACCGGGTGTACGGCCCGTACGACCCGGCGAACGGGCTGCGCTGCAACCCGCACAAGCTGCTGCTCGACCCGTACGCCAAGGCCATCGATGGTGACGTGGAGTGGGACCCGGCGGTCTACGACTACGACATGGCCGAGCCGGAGCGGATGAACGAGACGGACTCGGCGCCGTTCATGCCGAAGTCGGTGGTGGTCAACCCGTACTTCGACTGGGGCAACGACAAGCCGCCGCGCACCCCGTACCACCATTCGGTGATCTACGAGGCGCACGTACGCGGGCTGACGATGCGCCACCCGGACATCCCGGAGGAACTGCGCGGCACGTACGCGGGAATCGCCTCCCCGCCGATGATCGAATACTTGACCCGGCTCGGGGTGACGGCCATCGAGTTGATGCCGGTGCACCAGTTCGTCCACGATCACCGCCTGGCCGATCTGGGGCTGCGCAACTACTGGGGCTACAACACGATCGGCTTCTTCGCCCCGCACCACGGCTACTCGGCGCTGGGCCGTCTCGGCCAGCAGGTGCAGGAGTTCCGGGGCATGGTCAAGGCGCTGCACGCCGCCGGTATCGAGGTCATCCTCGACGTGGTCTACAACCACACGGCCGAGGGCAACCACCTGGGGCCGACGCTGAGCTTCAAGGGTGTGGACGCGCCCAGCTACTACCGGCTGAGCGAGGAGGACCGCCGCTACTTCGTCGACTACACGGGCACCGGCAACAGCCTCAACGTGCGCAGCCCGCACTCGCTGCAACTGATCATGGATTCGTTGCGGTACTGGGTGACCGAGATGCACGTCGACGGTTTCCGCTTCGACCTGGCGGCCACCCTTGCCCGCGAGTTCTACGAGGTCGACAGGCTGTCGACGTTCTTCGAGGTGGTGCAGCAGGACCCGGTGGTCAGCCAGGTCAAGCTGATCGCCGAGCCGTGGGACGTCGGTCCCGGCGGCTACCAGGTGGGCAACTTCCCGCCGCTGTGGACGGAGTGGAACGGCAAGTACCGCGACACGGTGCGGGATTTCTGGCGCGGCGAGCCGGCCACCCTCGCGGAGTTCGCGTCGCGGATCTCCGGCTCGGCCGACCTCTACCAGGACGACGGGCGCCGGCCGTTCCACAGCATCAACTTCGTTACCGTCCACGACGGGTTCACGCTCAACGACCTGGTGTCGTACAACGACAAGCACAACGAGGCGAACGGCGAGGACAACCGCGACGGCGAGAGCCACAACCGATCGTGGAACTGCGGTGTAGAGGGTGAAACCGACGACGAGGGGGTGCTCGCCCTGCGGGCCAAGCAGCGACGCAACTTCCTGGCCACGCTGATGCTGTCGCAGGGCGTGCCGATGATCGGCCACGGTGACGAGTTGGGTCGCACCCAGCGGGGCAACAACAACGCGTACTGCCAGGACAGCGAGCTGGCCTGGATCGACTGGGACAACGCCGACGAGCAGTTGCTGGACTTCGTCCGTACGCTCACCGACTTCCGTAAACGGCATCAGGTGTTCCGCCGCCGCCGGTTCTTCACAGGCCTGCCGGTGGGCGGGCGTGGCAGCGACGAGCCGCTGCCCGATCTGGCCTGGTACACCCCGGACGGGCGGGAGATGACAGGCGAGGACTGGGGTAACGACTTCGGCCGCTCGGTCGCGCTGTTCGTGAACGGTGAGGGCATCCGGGAGCGCGGCCAGTACGGCCAGCGTCACGTCGACGCCTCGTTCCTGCTGTGCTTCAACGCCCACGACGCGGCGCTGGACTTCACGATGCCGGGCAGCGAGTACGGCCAGAAGTGGGAACGGGTGATCAGCACCGCCGAGCCCGCCCCGGACGACGTCACGGTGATCAGCGCGGGCGGCACCATCCGGGTGCCGGACCGCTCCCTCGTGGTGTTGGAGAGGACGATCTGAGATGGCGGCCACCCCTGCAAAGGCCACCGAACACGCCACCGTACAAGCCACCTATCGCGTCCAGGTCCGCCCCGGCTTCGACCTGGACGCCACCGCCGGCATCGTCGACTACCTCGCCGACCTGGGCGTCAGTCACCTCTACAGCGCGCCCCTGCTGGCAGCCACTCCCGGGTCGGCGCACGGCTACGACGTTGTCGACCACCGGACCGTCAACCCGGAGGTGGGCGGCGAGGCGGGCCGGCAGCGACTGCTGCGCGCCCTGCGCGAGGCGGGGCTCGGCCTTGTCGTCGACATCGTGCCCAACCACGCGGGTGTTGCCGTGCCGCCGGCCAACCCGGCCTGGTGGGACGTGCTGCGCCGGGGCCGTGACTCGGCGTACGCCGACTGGTTCGACATCGACTGGGACCGGGGCCGGCTGCTGCTGCCGGTGCTGGCCGACGACCCGGCCGCCCTGGACGACCTCAAGCTGGTGGACGGGGAGCTGCGCTACCACGAGCACCGCTTCCCGATCGCTGACGGCACCGGCGACGGCAGCGCGCGGGAAGTGCACGACAGGCAGCACTACGAGCTGATCTCCTGGCGGCGCGGTGACGCCGAGCTGACGTACCGCCGGTTCTTCGCCATCACGGGCCTGGCGGGCCTGCGCGTGGAGGACCCGGCGGTGTTCGCGGCCACCCACGAGCTGATCCTGCGCTGGGCGGCCGACGGGGAGGTCGACGGCATCCGCGTCGACCACCCGGACGGGCTGCGGGACCCGGCCGGCTACCTGGCGCGGCTGCGGGAGGCCGCGCCGGACGTCTGGCTCGTGGTGGAGAAGATCCTGGAGTACGGCGAGGAGCTGCCGGACTGGCCGGTGGACGGCACCACCGGCTACGACGCCCTGGCACTGGTCGGCGGGCTCTTCGTCGACACCGACGCCGAGGGTGACTTCACCGCGCTGGACACCCGCCTCGCGGGGCACCACACCTCGTGGGAGGACCTGACCCACGCCACCAAGCTGGCCGCCGCCACCCGACTGCTCGCCGCCGAGCTGACCCGGCTGGCCGCCCTCGCCCCCGAGGTGCCCACCGAGCTGGCCCGCGCGGCGCTCGCCGAGCTGGCCGCCGCGTTCGCGGTCTACCGCGGCTACCCGCCGCACGGTGCCCGGCACCTCGCTGCCGCGCGCTCCGAGGCGGGCCGCCGCCGCCCCGACCTGGCCGCTGCCCTGGACGCGGTCACCCGCAGGCTGCGCGACAGCGAGGACGAGCTGGCCCAACGGTTCCCACAGCTCACCGGCGCGGTGATGGCCAAGGGCGTGGAGGACACCGCGTTCTACCGCTGGACCCGGTTCGTGGCGCTCAACGAGGTCGGCGACAACCCCACCCGCTTCGGGGTGCCACCGGCGGAGTTCCACCGCTTCGCCGCCGCCCAGCAGGTCCGCTGGCCGGCCAGCATGACCACCGTCTCCACCCACGACACGAAACGCGGCGAGGACGTCCGTGCCCGCCTCGCCGTGCTCAGCGAACTGCCGGGCCGCTGGGCCGAGCAGGTCAAGGCCTGGATGGAGTACGCGCCGCTGCCCGACCCGGCCTTCGCCCACCTGCTCTGGCAGACCGCCGTCGGCGCGTGGCCGATCGAGCGGGAGAGGCTGCACGCGTACGCCGAGAAGGCAGCCCGGGAGGCCGCGGCCTCGACCAGTTGGGCGGACCCCGACCCGGGCTTCGAGCAGGCCCTGCACACCCTTGTCGACCTGATGTACGACGACCCGAGCCTGCACGACGAGCTGACCGAACTCGCCGCGGCGATCACCCCGGCCGGCTGGTGCAACTCGCTCGGGCAGAAGCTGATCCAGCTCACCATGCCCGGTGTGCCGGACACCTACCAGGGCACCGAGCTGTGGGACAACTCCCTCGTCGACCCGGACAACCGCCGCCCGGTCGACTTCGACGTACGCCGGGAGATGCTGGCGCGGATCGACGGCGGCTGGCGTCCCCCGGTCGACACCGACGGCGCCGCGAAGCTCCTCGTCGTGTCGCGGACCCTGCGCCTGCGGCGGGCGCACCCGGAGCTGTTCACCTCCTACCGGCCGGTGCCGGCGCACGGGCCGCAGGGGCGGCACGTGGTGGCCTTCGACAGAGGTGGCGCGATCGCCGTGGCGACCCGCCTGCCGCTCGGACTGGCGCGTGCCGGTGGGTGGTGTGACACAGTTCTGTCGCTTGGTGTTAACGAGGTGAAGGACCTGTTCACCGGCCGGGTCTACAGTGGCGGGGAGACCTCGCTGGACAACCTTCTGTCCGACTATCCCGTCGCTCTGCTGGCTCCCACTGATTCCGTGGAGGCTGCTTCATGACCGAATTCTCCGTGTGGGCGCCGGACGCCAGCCGGGTCCGGCTGCGCCTGGCCGGCGACGTCGACCACGAGATGCGCGCCGCCGCCGACGGCTGGTGGCGGGTCGAGGTGCCCGACGCCGGCCCCGACTACTCCTTTCTGCTGAACGACGACGAAACCCCGCTGCCCGACCCCCGGTCGCAGTGGCAGCCTGCTGGTGTGCACGGGCCGAGCCGCCGCTACGACCATCATGCGTTCCAGTGGAGTGATTCCTCCTGGACGGGCCGGCAACTGCCCGGCAGCATCCTCTACGAGCTGCACATCGGCACGTTCACCCCGGAAGGCACCTTCGACGCGGCCATCGGCCGCCTCGACCACCTGGTGAACCTCGGCGTCGACCTGATCGAGCTGCTCCCGGTCAACGCCTTCAACGGCGAACACAACTGGGGGTACGACGGCGTCTGCTGGTTTGCCCCGCACGAGCCCTACGGCGGCCCCGACGGGCTGAAACGGTTCGTCGACGCCGCACACGCTCGCGGGTTGGGGGTGATCCTCGACGTCGTCTACAACCATTTCGGGCCCTCCGGGGCCTACGCGCCACGGTTCGGGCCCTACCTCGCCGAGCAGAGCAACACGTGGGGCCGCTCGATCAACCTGGACGGCCCGCACTCCGACGAGGTACGCCGCTACATCATCGACAGCGTCCTCATGTGGCTGCGCGACTACCACGTCGACGGGCTACGCCTCGACGCCGTGCACGCGCTGCCTGACTCGCGGGCGGTGCCGCTCTTGGAAGAGCTGGCGGTTTCCGTCGAATCGCTGTCGACGCACCTGGGTCGGCCGTTGTCGCTGATCGCCGAATCGGACCTCAACGATCCACGGCTCATCACGCCTCGGGAGGCGGGCGGGTTCGGGCTGCACGCGCAGTGGAACGACGATGCCCACCACGCGCTGCACACGCTGCTGACGGGGGAGCGGCAGGGCTACTACGGGGACTTCGGATCTTTGGAGACGCTGTCGGACGTGCTCACCGGCGGGTTCTTCCACGCCGGCACCTGGTCCAGCTTCCGCAACCGGCAGCATGGGCGGCCCGTCGACCCTCGGATTCCTGGGCATCGGTTCGTGGCGTACCTGCAGAACCACGACCAGATCGGCAACCGCGCCACTGGCGATCGGATCTCCGCCTCCCTGTCGCCTTCTCTGCTGCGGGTGGGGGCCATGTTGCTGATGACCGCGCCCTTCACGCCGATGCTGTTCATGGGGGAGGAGTGGGCTGCCTCTACGCCGTGGCAGTTCTTCACCTCGCACCCCGAGCCGGAGCTGGCCTCTGCCGTGCGGACCGGGCGGCGGCGGGAGTTCGCGTCGCACGGATGGCCGGAAGGGGACGTGCCCGACCCGCAGGACCCGGAGACGTTCGTACGGTCGCGGTTGGACTGGGCGGAGCTGGACAAGCCTGAGCATGCATCGATGTTGTCGTTTTACCAGCGGTTGATTGCCTTGCGGCGGTCTGCGCCTGACCTGTCGGATCCTCGGATGCACGCGGTGTCTGTGCAGCACGGGGATCAGTTCCTGCTGATGCGGCGGGGGGAGACGCTTGTTGTCGCCAACTTCGCTGGGCGGGGGCAGGGGGTGTCGTTGCCTGGCGTGGCTCGGCGGGTGCTGTTGGCTACGGGGGAGGGCGTCACTGTGATGCGTGACCGGATCGAGTTGCCAGCGGAGACTGCGGCGATCGTGGCGCTCTGAGAGGACGTCTGATTCACATATTTTGCGAGCGATGCTGTCTTCGGGCTTTTCGCCAGGTGGGGTGGTTTCATCGGGGACGCGTTGGTGAGGTTGTCGATCATCGCGATGCGGATCATGCTGGCGGAGTTATCGGATAGTGCTTCGTAGTCGCGGGCGAGGCGTCGGTGTTGCATGATCCAGCCGAGGGTGCGTTCGACGACCCAGCGGCGTTTGACCACGGAGATTGTTCTTGAAGCCGGCGTCGACCCAGGCCTTGGCCAGGGCTGGGTGAGTGGCTTTGGCCTGGTCGAGCAGGTCAATCCGATGGTGCTGTCGCTGGTGCGGGCAGCGGTGACGACGACGGCGAGGAGCAGGCCGAGTGTGTGGTGACAATGCCCCGCTTGCGTCCGACTACCTTCTTGTCGGCGTGGATGCCCTGGGTGGGTAGGGGTGCGTTGGTGGAGGTCTTCACGCTCTGGCTGTCGATGATGCAGGCCGATGGTTGCGCGGCGCGGCCGGCTTTGGTGCGGGTCGGTCCGGTGAGCTGGTAGTTGAGCTGGGTGAAGATGCCGTCGGTGGTCCAGGCGGTGAAGTAGCCGTAGGCGGTCTGCCAGGGCGGGAAGTCGTGCGGCGGGTAGCGCCAGGCGATGCCGGTGCGGTTGACGTACAGGATGGCGTTGAAGATCTCGCGAAGGTCGTGGGTAGCGGTGCGTCCGCCCACGCCGGCGTCGGTGCGGTCCTGACGCCAGGCGTTCAGGGGTGGTGCGATCAACGCCCAGCGGGCGTCGGACAGGTCGGAGGGGTAAGCCGGTCGCTCAACCATGGCGTAGGTCTACTGTGGACGAATCGCGGTGGATCGCAC
Source organism: Micromonospora sp. DT41 (assembly GCF_049841715.1). Classification (NCBI taxonomy): domain Bacteria; kingdom Bacillati; phylum Actinomycetota; class Actinomycetes; order Micromonosporales; family Micromonosporaceae; genus Micromonospora; species Micromonospora sp. DT41. The sequence goes on from NZ_JBNCKU010000002.1 coordinate 145,992, forward strand.
CCGTAGTCCGACGATACGAGTGCTTTTCTGAACCAGACACGTTCCGCGGAACGAAGCTGGCATATCGATGCGACATCAGTCAGGGCAAATAGTGCGGATAGCCGCGAGTCGTCGGCTTGCTGACCTGGCAGCCAGCAAGCCGAATGCTGTCGACCCCAGGCAGAAACGATCAAAACGCCCAGTGAGAGCGCGTTTGGTTTGTGGGTGAGCTGGGTGTGTCGCACAGCGGTCTGATCGATGAGCGTGACTCGGTCGGTAGGCAGGTATGGATCGAGTGCGACGGCGTCCGTCTGACCTGACCGACGCTGAGTGGGAGATCATTGAGCCGATGCTGCCGTCTCCGCAGTGGATGGGGCAGACCAGAAAATACACTCGCCGGGCCGTCATCGACGCCATCTTATACGTGGTGCGTACCGGCGGCGCGTGGCGGTACCTGCCAGACGACTTCCCGCCGTGGCAGACCTGTACGCGCACTTCACGCGCCTGAACAGTCGGGGCGTGACCGAGCGGATCCTGTGCGAACTACGCGAGCAGATCCGGGTGGCTCACGGCCGTCAGCCCGAGCCGACGGCGGGGACCATTGACTCGCAGAGCGTGAAGGGCGCCGACTCCATGCCCCGCGACTCCCGCGGCTATGACGCTGGCAAGAAGATCAACGGCCGGAAGCGGTTCATCGTCACCGACACCCTCGGTCTGCTGGTCACCGTCTGGGTCCTGGCCGCGTCCTGGCAGGACCGCGACGGCGCCAAAGGCGCCCTGCTCGCCACCTACGCAGCCACGCCGATCCGGCATGTCTTCGCCGACTCCGGTTTCGCCGGTCGCCTCGTCGACTGGGCCCGCGACCTGCTGCGCACCACCGTCGAGATCGTCCGCAAACCCGCCGACCAGAAAGGCTTCGTCGTACACCCGCGTCGCTGGGTCGTCGAACGGACCCTGGCCCGGATCACCGCTCACTGCCGCCTGGCCCGCGACTACGAAACCCACCGCACAATGAGATGCTTCTATAGCTGTCCCGACCCTGAACGGCGCCCACCTAGCCACCAGCACCACTTGACAGCTATAGAAGCATCCCAATGTCAGGGGCCATGATCCGATGGGCCGCCCCCGGCGGCATGCTCCGCCGTCTCACCCGAGGCAGACCCGCCACCCGCCAACAACGCCGCACCTTCAACACACCCGACTGACAGCAATGTAAACTGCTCTGAAGACGCATTTATCAGACTAAACGCGAACACGCTGAAGCGAAGGAGGCAATCAACCGACCCGCAAAACGTTTATACAGGCACCGACCGCCTTATGTCACGTCTGTGCGGAGTGGTGCAGCGCCTACCCAAGTCCGCCGTCCTTGCTGATGAAGGATGGGCCGTGGCAGCAAGGTGCGCCACCTGCTGCCACGTCGGATGACGGCGAGGAAGCCGAATCGGCGGCACGTACTCCGAAGTAGGTCGGCTTAGCGCGTGTATCGCGCTCCGACTAGGGGCGCGACTTGGAGTAGGCGCGCGACAGGTAAGCTGGGAAACCCAACAGCGTGGCTAGGCGACTAGGCGCCGGAGTAGTTGAGCAAGTTCGGCTGGCACCTCTGTGGTTCGCATAAGACCAGCAATCCTCACTCCATCGTGACGCTTCTTGAACCTGACACCGAATTCGCGGCAGACGGAGTCAAGAAGCTCGTCACCCGGAACAAGGTCCATCTTTTTGCCTTGCCACTGGCTATTGACGTGCTCTTCTTCGTGTTTCAGCAGCCTCTCCGTTTCTGCGGCTCGTGCTCCCAGTGCCTCGGCCTGGCGGCGAAGCTCCGAAGCCACCCTGCTAGAAAAATCGTCGTCGGAACTCTCTTCGAAAATCGCTTCGCGATCAAAAAATACTGGCCGACACGACGCTCGAAGCACCCTTTTTTCGATCGCGAACTGTCGAAGTTTGTCCGCACATTCCGAAAGTCGACGTGTCACCAGATCCTCTGTTACGTCGCTGAATTCGCTATTCTGGAGGCGTCGCTTTTCCTGAATAAATTCCGTTAGCGGCCTAGGGGTGGCGAGGTAATTCTCCATCTCGCGTCGCTGCAGGACGTGAACGTGAGCGATTCCTTCGAGGCGAGCGCGAAGCGCAGCGATATCTTCATCACTCGACTCATCCCGATCGAGAATAAATGACATCTTAACTCGCCGCTTAGTAAGAATTTCGATCGTCGATCGGCTAGCGTAGTGAGTGAAGTTGCGAGAGCTCCCCATTACGACGAACCCTACATTCGCTTGGCCGAAATTGACACCTGCTCGGGGAGCTAACTCTCGAAGGACCGCCTCATCCGAAGCGCCCTCTACAAACACTAACCGATCATACATGAAAAGTGAACTGAGCCTTATGCCGAGCTCCTCTGGAATAGCAATCTCAGCTTGCTCATAATCCAGCAGACTCACAGTCACCCATGGGTCCCGCCTGGTGAGGTACACGTTACGCATATCTGAAGTGTCTAGGAAGTTCGTCGAGTGGGTTGTGACAAAGATCTGCGTACGTGCGCTCGCGGCTTTCAAATAGCGAAGCATGCTGACCTCGAGGGCTGGGTGCAGGTGAACCTCAGGCTCTTCTACTAATAAAAGATCGGGAGAACCAAGCTCGTTGTCCAGCACAAGGCGTAGTGCCTCTCGTATTCCTGCACCATTCATTTCAACTAAAACCTCATCGACATCCATCTCGGCTCGACTCTCGCCATGCTCGCTTTCGAATGCATCGATGCTCACCCCCAGCAGAGACTGAACCGTCTCCTGAATATTGCGCAAAACTTCGGGACCCTTGCGCCGCGTTTTCAGTGCGAGCAAACGGTGAGCCTCTTCCCGACCAACAGGGTCACGACGATCGCGAAGATGCAGAACCTTTAGTTGAGCCACGCGCCCTAGAATGGAGAGCGCGTATTTGGGTATTATCTCAGCCTCGCCCGAAAATGTTCCGATCAAATTCTTGAGCGGTTCAACCTCGGCCTGCCGGGCAACTTCTTCGGCCGACGCGGCTAATGCTTCCAAGTGCCGACGAAACTCGGCATATGAGTTCGAGCGTCGTATAGCGTCTTCCACTTCGAATGCCACCTCTGAGCCACTAAATACGGAGTGCCTAAGGTAGCGCCCACGAGTGGTTCGACCTCGTTCATCCATCTCTCTCTTTAGCATTTGGTACTCTTCGGAATCGAGACGGCCGCCGATTGCTAGCAGCTCGGACGCCTTATAATCTGCGCGGTTTCCAGTAAGCCGCCGCGCCAAGAGCTCCAGCGCTGAATCTGCATCTACCGAAAACAGTATTCGCGCTTGATCGCCCTCCGTGTTTGCGTTTGACGCTCCGACGAGTGCGATTTGAGAGACGAAGGCGAATGGAATTTCATTCGGTATCGATGTTGCCTCGATCTTGAGTCGCTCAGCCACACCGACACTGTCGAGTGCGTGTTTCATCTGAGGCGCCTCGGCAATCAACTCTGCCACAATCTCCTGGGTCTCCTCCAGATTCAGCTGCAAGCTGACAGAGATTTTGATTGGTGAGGCGGGATTCTCGCTGCGATGGAAGTCAAAAGATCGGCCGAATGCGGAGCTTGTCTCTGACTTCTTCACATCGTTAAGTGCAACCACGGATCCGGAGGAAACGACGGAGAAGAAGCTGTCCAGCGCGTTTAGGATAGTAGATTTTCCAGAATTGTTCTTGCCGATCAGGACATTCAAATTTCCGCAATCTTCCAAAGAAGTTGAGTCAATGCCGCGAAACTTGCTGATGTTAATGCCTTGGACCTGCACGGCCACCTCCTGAACCAGGGTGAGCGGATGATTGTACGACATCTCGCAAGAATACCCCGCCGTGTCACGCGACTAAAGGGCAAACTATGCGTCGTCTTGCCACTTGACAAGACGCCCGTCGCCGGGTATTGGTTCTCGGCGTGCCTAAAGTATGGAGCTTCCTCTTAATGGTGGGCTAGGCGTCACCGCTGGCTGGCTGGCTTACGCGATCATCGGCTTCACGTTGCCGCTCGGGACGGTGGCGGACTCGACTGCATTGAGTCACCGGGACAAGAGCGGAAGATGTTTCATCTTCTTGTCGGGTTCTTGGTAACAGCTAGAGCGCTCGACCGAGGCTTCGTTGACGAATATTGCGCTGGGTCCTTGATCCACCTCTCGCGCGAGTCGAGTGTCGCGACGCCGTCCTGAGAGTTCCACGACTCGCGCCTTCCTCACTTGACGAGCAGCATGCTGCCGTCTGGGTCGGTGATAAGGCGGCCTGCGGTGGCGTGGAAGTGACCCGGTGGCGCACCAGCTGGCGGTATCCGTTCGGGTTATGGCGCGACGATAGCCGATACCGGCCGTGCGGTGCATGACGGAGCCGGCGAGGTGCGGGGCGGCGACTTGAGTATCACCACGATGGCGCTCTACCGGTGTAACGTCATTTCGTCGGGATAGAGGTCCGTGGGCCACATCTTAGTCCTATACCTGGAAGCGGGCGAAGGTATGGTGACGAGGCCGGACACCATCGGTGCCAGGATTCGGTACTGGCGAACGCGTCGTGGCGGTATGACTCAAGCCGTCCTCGCTGGACTCGCTGGCGTCACCCAGTCCTACGTTTCGCAGGTCGAGTCGGGCCGGAAGACCATCGACCGTCGCTCCACCCTGGTCGCTCTCGCCGCCGCGCTCCAGATCACGGTGGCTGACCTGCTCGGTCAGGGTACGGAGTCCGGCGATCCGGCCCGGGAGAGCGCCGCCGAGTGTGTACCCGCGATTTGGTCGGCCCTCATCGAGATCGAGGACGGGGAGCGCCGTCCGTCGACCTACACAGCGGATCGATTGGCGGCCGAGATCGCTCGGGTCGATCAGCTCCGCAATGCGTGCAACTACCCGGCCTTGGCCCGCGTCCTCCCGGGACTGCTGCCCGAAGCCGCCGCCGTGGGTGGGACGACGCTCGCTCAGGTCGCCTACCTGGCTTCCACCTGCCTCCGGCGCCTTGGCTACCGCCATCTGGCCCTCAACGCCGCCCGGGTATCGGTATCCGCTGCTGAGGACGTCGAAGATCGAGCACGGATAGGTGCCTCCCGGTTCGTGTATGCGCAGAGCCTGCCGATCGAGTCCGCACGCTTGACGGCCAGGGCCGCTGACCGTTCGCTGGTGGAGCTTCAGGGAGATGCCGCTGACGTTCGGGTGCGACAAATGCTTGGTCAACTTCACCTTATGGCTGCGCTGGCGTCGGCCGTAGATGCTCGTCCGGATGTTGCCCGCGATCACCTCGCCGAGGCCGCGCGCGAGGCGGCGAGCCTGGGTGACCCGGCCGACGGTGGTGGCTTCAACGGCTGCTGCTTCGGGCCGACTAACATGGGGCTTTGGCGAATGTCTATCGCGGCGGAACAGGGCGAGTCCGGCAAGGTGATCGAGCAGTCCCGGACGGTACGGCCGCAGGTGCTCAAGGCATCGAATCGCCAGCTGTCCTACTGGCTCGACCTCGGTCGAGCCTTGGCGGACGGCGGACGGCGGACGGCGGGATGCCGAAGCTCTTGCCGCGTTCGTGCAGGCCGAGCGGGCAGCACCGATCCCGTTCGCCATCAACCCGCTCGCCCGCGATGCCGTGGTGACTCTTGCCCAGCGCGCCCAGCGCCGTGCCATCCCCGACGAACTTCGCCTGCTCGCCGGCCGCATCGGCATCAACCTGGCCGCATAACTGCCAGTAATCACGGCATTACCGACCCGCTCTACCGTCCGGTTTGGGATGCGAGCGCGTCCCGTTGACCCGGTGCGGCGAGAGCGATAGCGAGCCGCCTGGCCTCGACCAGAGGAGGCGGGGATGAGCGGTCAGGACGTACCCGTGGACGACACGACCCGCGCGGTCCCGGACCGGCGGTGGCGGCGTGACCAGCGATGACCTCCCGATCGGCCGCCGGGTGGCCCGCTGGCGGGTGCGGCGGCAGATGACGCAGCAGATGCTCGCCGACCGGCTGCGCAGGTCGAAGAGCTGGGTGGACAAGATCGAGCGGGGTGCCCGCACCTTGGACCGGTACTCGGTGATCCAGGAGCTGGCCCATGTCCTGCGGGTCGATCCGGAGGTGCTGCTCGGCCAGCCGCAGGGCACTCCGGCGAGCACGCCGGACGGGGTGGACGACATTCGGGCCGCTCTCGCCCGCTACGACACCTCGCAGGCTCCACCGCGGACGGACGAGCTGAGAAGGCAGGTCGGGCACGCGTGGTTGACCTATCAGCACGCGCACTACGGGCAGTTGCTGCGGGTGCTGCCGGGTCTGCTCGACGCCGCCCAGGGCGGGGGGTCGGCGGAGCTGCTGGTGCAGGCGTACCGGATCACCTCGTCTCTGCTGGTCAAGCTCGGCGAGGCCGACCTCGCCTGGCTGGCCGCCGACCGCGCGATGTCCGCCGCCGGCGACGGCCCGCTGCTCGCGGCGACGGCGACCATCTCGGTGGGCCAGGCGCTCCGCGCGCAGGACCGCGACCGCCTGGCCCTGGCCGTGCTGCTTCCCGCCGCCAACCGCGTCCTCCCACAGTCGTCCCACTGTGGTGGTCAAGAGAGTGGCGATCGCACTGCCCGCAAAATTCTTGATCACCAAGGTCAGGGCGAGCACAGGGGGAGGGCGGTGGGCGGGACGTTGCTGGCTACCCGTGAACGCCGTTCCGTTCAACGCACCTGTCAAACGCCCTCAACTCGGCATGTCCGGACACTCCGAGGGCTGCTGGGTGGTCGCGCTTCGCAGCGCGCGGATCGCGGCATGAGCGGATGCTGTGGTTCCTTCGACAGGGCCGCTGGCCTGGTGTCCGTGTTGAGGTCTTCGCTGTGTGGCTCGCTGCGGGGCCCGACAACCGAGGCCGGACAACAACAGGGTTCCGTGAGGCTGCGGGCGTTTAGCGGCTGGCGAGGAAGTCGAGCACCCTCTTGTTGAGCAGGGCCGTGGCTTGGGGGTCGTAGGACGGCAGGCTGGAATCGGCGAAGTAGTGCTGGTCTCCCGGGTACAGGAACAGTTCGGCCTGCGGGGCGGACGCGACGATTTCACGGGCGGCGTCCACGTCGCCCTCGTTCATGAAGATCGGGTCGGCGTCCATGCCGTGGATCTGCACTGGGACGTCGGCCGGCCATGACGAGCCGAACTCCGACACCGGCACGCAGGAGTAGAACAGCAACGCCCCCCGTGCTCCGGGCCGGGTCTGCGCCAGCCTCTGCGCCGGAAGCACGCCCAGAGAGAAGCCGGCGTAGGTCAGATCGCTGGGCAGCTCGTTGGCTATCCGCGTGCCGCGTTCGATGATGTTGCCGAAGCCGAGTTCCTCGGCGTAGGCGATGCCCTCGTTCAGGGTGTGGAACGTGCGGCCGTCGTACAGGTCCGGGGTGTGGATGGTGTGCCCGGCACGCCGCAGGTCGTCGGCGAACGCGAGGAATCCTGAAGTCTGGCCCAGCGCGTGGTGGAACAGCAACACCTCAGCCATGAAATCCCCCTGGTCTTGGGCTGCCGCCGTGTACGGGCACTCTACGACACGGCGGGCGGACCAGCCGTTTTCCGCCTCTGGCGGGACGAGGACTGAGCACATGACCGCTCCTCGGCATGTCCGGACACTCCGAGGGCTGCTGGGTGGTCACACTTCGCAGCGCGCGGATCGCGGCAGATGAGGCAGGTGCGCCTGCGGTGGCGATGTCTAGAGTCTGCGTCGTGACAGACACTGGAGCCGGCGTCGACAAGGGCGTTACCGAGGCGTGGAGGCGGATCGAGGCTGGCCTGAGTCGCGTCCTGCCGGCATCCCTACGGCAGCTCAAGGCCCCGGCCCCGGTACAGGCGATCGATGCGGTGGAGGCCGCGTTGGCCGTGCCACTGCCGCAGGATTTCCGCGCCAGCCTCCGCATCCACAACGGAACCAAGTGGAGGTACGACTCGGGTCAGCTCCAGCCCAGCCCGGTGCCGCTGGATTACCTCTACGACACCAACGAGATCATCGAGATGACCCGGATGTGGCGCGACAACTATCACCCGGAGCCGGAATGGGACGATCCTCAGGTCTGGGCATACCTGGTGGACCAAGGCGAACATCTCTGGCTGAACGGACCGGTGCGACCGATCATCGGTTCGCCGGGCGCAGTGGTCGTGGGCGACATGAATGGCGACGTGCGGTGGCTGCTCGACTTTGATCCGGCACCGGGGGGAACGCCCGGACAGGTGGTTCGGGTCGATGTCGAATGCGCCACGTGGGACGTGCTGGCTCCGTCCTGGACGCAGCTGCTCGTCCGCTACGCCGAGGATCTGGAACTGTTCGCGGCTGATCCTGACAAATCCCCTCTAGAGATCGATCGCCTTGCGGGACCAGAGTGCGAATGGGGCAGCACGCCGTCGGACTCTTGGGGGGTGCGTCCGGCATGGCTGCAGAACGTTCAAGCTCGCAGTCCATGCCCCTGATGACGGCCCGCTGTACGGCTGTCCTCACGGACGAGTGCGCCGCCGATGGCTCGGCTGGGCAGCGTTGGGTTCTGGGTCATCAGACGATCGGATGGCCGAAGGCGATGATCGGCTATTTCCATGTGCGACGGACACCCTGCGACGCTTAGGAAGGAGGCATGGCCAACGAGCGGACCGTTCCCCTGCTGCCGTGCGCATCCATTGACGACATCGAAACCTTCTATGGAGTTCTCGGCTTCCGCACCACGTACAAGCAACGCAAGCCCAACGCGTGTGTGGGGGTTCAGCGGGAAGACCTGCATCTGCAGTTCTTCGAGATCCCCGGGTTTGACCCGGAACAGTCCTATGGCTCCTGTCTCGTACTCACCGCGGACATCGAGGGACTACACCGGGCATTCGCAGCCGGCATGCGCGCCGCGTACGGCAAGGTACTGGTGTCCGGAACGCCGCGGATGACCCGGCCCAGGGCGCGGAAGAACGCCGACGGGTTGGGCGGGTTCAGCGTCATCGACCCGGGCGGCAACTGGATCCGCGTCTTTCGGGACGCCGCCACCGCGCCCATGCCGGTCGCCACGCCTGCCGGGCGGCTGGCCAAGGCCCTAGCGAATGCTGTCGTGCAGGCCGATTCCAGGGGAAGCGTCGGACAGGCCGTTCGGATCCTCGACAGCGCGTTGGCCCGCCCGCAAGCCGACGACGACCCGGCCGAGCAGGTAGAGGTCCTGGTCTACCGCGCCGAACTCGCGGTGGTGCTGCGCGATCCAAAGACTGCGGCCGAGATGCTGGCCCGCGCCCGGTCCGTCACGCTCACGGAAGACGAATCCGAAAGGGCGGCACCCGCGTTCGACAACGCCGCCGACCTCGCAGCAGCACTGTAGTGACTCACCATACGAACGCCTCCCTCATCTCGGCATATCCGGACACTCCGGGCTGCTGGGTGGTCGCGCTTCGCAGCGCGCGGATCGCGGCAGAAGCGGATATCTAGCCGCTCCGCCGTCGATCACTGCCGAATGCATGCCGGTCGCGGTCGCGCCCACCGGCCAAGGTCACCACGTGTCAATCCCCCTGGGCTGGCCTTGTGCAGGGTAGATGCTTCCTATTCGGGGCGGCCGTCGGCGAGCCACTGGGCGAGGCCGCGCAGCCCGACCGCCCACCGCCCGAGGTCGGTGACCTCCGCGTGCCCGGTGACGACGGTGAGCAACTCGGCCACCGCCTCGTCTGGCCGCTGGGCGTCGTTGAGGGTCAGGGCGCGGAAGACGCGCACGGAGTCGGAGTCGGGGAACTCCCTACGGGCGCGGTCGAGCACCGCCAGCGACTCGTCCAGCTCGCCCAGCCACTTCAGCGTGCTGGCGTACTGGCACAGACACCGGCGCAGGACGTCGCCGTCGAGGCCGAGAGCGAGCGCCCGCTCGTAGTAGCCGCGGGCGGTCTGCTCCTGGCCCGCGGTGTCGTAGGCGCCACCCACCTCGTATACGAGGACGGGGTGGTCAGGGTGTTCGGCGAGCAACGCCTGGAAGTAGGCGATCGTCGGCGCCATGTTCGCGCGGTCGCGCTGGTCGTAGCCGCGCTGGATCGCCTCGGTCAGTTCCGGCGTCACATCGGTCGTCACTCCGGTACCCCTCATGCGTACGGGCCTAAAGATCAATTCACCCTATCGCAGCCTCGTCCGCAGGCGCCTACCTGTGGGCCGGCCTAGCATTTGCAGCGTTTGTATCGGAATTTGACGGGTTGCCTCCTTGCCGCCACGTCGACGGTCGAGCGCAGCGCGCGCCATAGTGCAGAACGAGGATGGCCTGCACGATCGCGGTGCCTCGGCGTGGGAGGCAGCGCAATTTGATCAGGATCTTCCAGGTCTTGAGCGTGGCGATCGCGCGCTCACCGCGGGCGCGGATCTTCGCGTGTGCCCGGTTGACCTCCAGTTCTTCTACCTCTTCCGGGGCGCCGAGCGGTTGGCGGCCGCGGCGGACGACGTCGCCGCGGCGGTGCGCGACGGCGCGATGGGAGTGGGCGAGGAGCACGGGCTGCCGCTGCTGCGCTTCCCCCCTGGCCGAGACTGCGGCGGCGCACCTCGCCGCGGAGAACGGCGTGGTCGGTAGAGCGCTCGTCGATCTCACGTGACCAGCGTCGCGGGCCCGGCGGCCCGCGACCGTCACGGTCGGGGCCGGGGTGCTGACGGGTGTGCGTCGAAGTGACACACGGAGAGAATGGGCCAGGTCAGCTTGGCCATCTCCGACGGCGTGTGGGCGCAGTCGCGCTGCAGCCAGTCGGCGGCCACCCCGACGATCGCGCCCGCGACGAACGCGGCGGGCACATTGTGCGGATCGTCGGGCGTGGCCGTGCTCTTGCCGGTCGACCTCTGCAACGCGGCGGCCGCCATGCGGCGCCGGATGTGGTCGATGACGCGGGCACTTCCCTGCGGTCCCAGCAAGCTGCGATACAGGCTGGCGTGCTCGGCGAGAGCAGCGAAGAACGTCTGCAGCGATCCGAGCGGGTCCCCGGTCGCCGGGTCGCCGCCCAGGGCGGTCATCACGTCGACCAACTCGTCGATCATCCCCGTGCAAGCGGCCTCGGCCAGCTCGTGCACGTCCCGGTAATGGTCGTAGAAGGTCGAGCGGCTCACGCCCGCCTGCCCGGCGACGTCGGCGACGCTGATCTGCGACAACTCCCGGTCCTCGGCCAGGCGGATCAGCGCACTTCGCAATGCCGCATGGGTACGCCGTACCCGGCGATCGCCCGCGGCAGGGCCGCCTTCCGTCCTGGACACGTGAGCCAGCCTACATTGCCTACGACTGTAGGTTAACCTACAGTCGTAGGGAAACGTCGACTGGAGGAAGCCATGACCCCCACCCTCGGCATGATCGGCGCCGGCATGATCGGCTCCACTCTGGCCCGCCTAGCCGTGGCCGCCGGCCTGGACGTCGTACTGAGCAACTCCCGCGGCCCCGAGACCCTCGCCGACCTCGTCGCCGACCTCGGCGACCACGCCCGCGCCGGCACCCCCGCCGACGCCGCGCGAGCAGGCGACCTCGTGGTGGCCACCATCCCCCTGAACGCCTACCGTCGGCTCCCCGCGGCGGAACTGGCCGGCAAGATCGTGATCGACACGCTGAACTACTATCCGCAACGCGACGACCGCATGCCGGAGCTGGACTCCAACGAGCTGACCTCGAGCCAACTCGTGCAACGGCACCTGGCCGGCTCGCGCGTGGTCAAGGCGTTCAACAACATCACCTACCTGAGCCTCGGCAAGCTGGCGCGGCCCGCGGGCGACCCCGACCGCAGCGCCCTGCCCATCGCCGGCGACGACATCGCCGCCAAGGCGGAGGTGGCCGCGCTGCTCGACACCCTGGGCTACGACGCCGTGGACATCGGCACCCTCGCCGACAGTTGGCGCAGCGAACCCAACACCCCGGTCTACGTTCAGCCCTACTTCGCCGGAGAGGCACCCAAGGGCCTCGACCGGGAGGAGGCCTACCGGTGGCACGTCACCAACCCCGGCGCCATAGTTTCCGCCGACCAGATCAGAAAACTCACCGAATCGCCCGTACGCGGCACCGCCGGCGGGTACCTGCCCGGGCTGGACGCCAAATGAGCGGCGGGACACCGCGCGCGGCAGCAGAGTGCCGTGATGCGTGACTTCACCGGCCAGACCATCATCATCACCGGCGCAGGGTCGGAATCGGCCGCGCCACCGCCGTCCTCCTGGCCACCGAGGGGATGCAGCTGACCCTGGTCGACCTCGACGAACAGGGCCTGACCGACGGGGTCGTCAACAACGCCGGCATCGAGGGCAAGCACAGCCTCACCGAGGACTACGACCGCGCCCTTCCTGAGTGGGAAGGAATTCCGCTTCGCGCTCAATGCCGCGACCGGTAGCCCCCTGGCAAAGCTTGAGTTGGACTGCATCCTCATTCAGTCCGGGCAGCGTGGGCGATAGCGCGGCTCGGTCACCGGGGAGTTGGGAGCCTGGCGATGTTGACCATGAAGCCCGTCCAACCCGTCCCGTAAGACGATCCGTAACCGGACACGGTGTGCGGGTCACGACGCAGCTCGGAGGGTATCGAGCCGGCGCAGGTCGTCGTCGGACAGGCTTAGGTCGGCCGCGGCGACGTTGGAACGCAGGTGGCGGACGCTGGTGGTCCCCGGGATCGGGATGACCGGCACACCGTGTACCTGCTGCCGGTGGTGCACCCAGGCCAGTGCGACCTGCCCGCTCGTAGTGTCGTGTCTACTGGCGATCTCGCCCAGTGCGGTGCGTAGGCCGCTCGCCACTTGCTCGTCGGCCGTGCTCGGAGGCTGGTGGAGGAGTCCATGACCGTTTGGGGAGTGGGCCACGATGACCACTCCGAGGTCGGCCACTGTAGGCAGCAGCTCCTGCTCGATGTCGCTCTGCACCAGTGACCACTGCTCCTGTAGCGCCGCGATCGGGTGAACGGCGTGTGCGCGGCGTAGGTCGTCCGCCGTCACGTTGGACAGGCCAAGGGCGCGTACCTTCCCCTGGTTGACCAGTTCGGCCATGGCTTCGACGGTTTCCTCGATCGGGACCGTTTCACTGCGATGGTGCAGGTAGTAGAGGTCGATCACGTCGACACCGAGCCGTCGCAGGCTCGCCTCGCTCGCCTGCCGCACGTACGACCGGTCAGCCCGTACATCGAAGCCGCCGGCGAGCTCACCTCGCCATACCAACCCGAACTTGCTGGCCAGCAGCACCTCATCACGGCGCCCTCGGATTGCCCTGCCGACCAGCTCTTCATTCTGGTAGGCATCTGCGGTGTCCACCATCGTGACGCCCGCATCAAGGGCGGCGTGGACCACCGCCACCGGGTCGCGGTCGGTGCCGTCGCCGGTTCCATCGCGCAACCTCATCGCGCCGAATCCCTGACGGCCGAAAGTATCGCGACCCATGGATAAACGCGTTCCCATCTCGGCACTTGGCATGACCCACACCCTAAAACCTCAACCGCAATTGAGGTCCAGTCCGTTAGCGGTGCCCGAGGGCGGGGCTGCGGTCGGCGGGGGAGTGGGCCGTGGGTGGGACGCTGTTGGTCCAGGTTGCGCTTGCCGCCGCCGGCTGCGGAGAGCACCACCGCGCCGACGAGCTGACCGACCGGGCCGCGGGGATCGCCGCCGGCCTGAGGGGGTACGACGACACGTATCGCACCAGCTGCGGGCCGATCGCCGTCGAGTTGGCCCGGGTGGTGGTGGCTGCCGCGAGTGTTGCGCCGGCCGAGGTTCGGTGCCGGCCTCTGGCGCGTACCCTCATCGCCGAAGTCGCCCGGGGGGCACCCGGCGCCGGCCGGCGTGGCGCGACTGGCGACGCTGGTCGGCCTCACCCGCTGACCACCATTGAGCGTCTTCCAACTCACCCCGCCGACCTGATCCGCAGCCACCGCCGCCAGCGCCGTTCGCACTGGCGTCGCCTCAACCCCGGCCAGCAAGCGCTCCTCGCGTTGGCGCATCTGCGCGACGGTGACCCGTTCACCCGGCTGGCCGCCGGTTGACGCCCCATCTCATTTTTGGTAAGACCTTAACATTATGGATGTCGCCACGCTCTCGGCACAACGCCTCGTGCTCACGCTTCACCGTGCCACCACGCTCGTCGACCGCGTCGCTGACGCGCACCTGCGGAACATGCACGACGTGACCCTTTCGATGTTCGCCGCGCTGGTGACGATCCACGCGATCGGCCCTGCGCGACAGAGCAAGATCGCCCAAGCCCTCGACGTGTCCAGAGCGGCGGTGACGCAGCGCCTGGTCGAACTCGTCGCGCGCGGGCTCGTCGAGGTCGCTCCGGATGCCACCGACCAGCGCGCGAATCGCGTCGCCGTCACGGGAAAGGGTCGGGAACTCCTCGACGCGGCATGGAAAGGGCTCGCGGAGATCGACGACGGCATCGAGGACGGTATCGATCTCGAAGCGCTGCAGAGCGCGCTGGACACGCTTGTCGCCAACGCCGCACGCTATCTCGCCGGGCAGGAGGTGACGGCATGAGCGTCGCCGCCATCGTGGCCACTGTTGTACTCACCGCACTCGCTGTGCTCCAGGTGCTCGTCGCGGCCGGCCGGCCGTACGGGCGGCTGGTATGGGGTGGGCAGCACGAAACGCTGCCGCGGCGATTGCGAGTCGGCAGCGCAGTGTCGGTCGTCGTCTACGCCGTCATAGCCTGGGTGCTGCTCGCGCGCGCCGAAATCTTCGGGCCTTTCAGGCCGTTCGTCGGCGTCGCGACGTGGGTGCTCTTCGGGTACTTCGCAATCGGGATCGCGCTCAACGCAATCTCGCGAAGCCGCGCCGAACGCCTGGTGATGACACCAACATGCGTGGTCCTGGCGGCGTGCTCGCTCACCGTCGCGCTCAGCTGAACCCGAGGCTCTTGACCAGCATCTCGACGTCGCGAAGTCCACGGTGTACCACCCGAACCCGGCAAGTGTGCATAGACTGAAGTCCATCTGCCGAACCTCTCGCCGACTGGCCGGCTCAACGGCTGCAGCGCAACGGGCTCGCAACACGGCGGTCGTGCGATAACGGAAAACGTCACTGCGCAGCTACCGGCAGGGCACTTCCGATGGGAACGTCAGCACGCTTCGGTTTCACCACCACCGCACACCACTGGGAGCAGCGATGACCCGGACTGTTCGGAGCAGAGTTCTGGCTGGTATCGCCGTCGGGGCGCTTGCCGCGACGCTGGGCCTGCCCGGCGTCGCCGCGGCCGCGACGACGCACCGGACCGCCTCGGTCTGCGCGCTGCACCCGCTGCCTCTACCGGCGGATATGGTCGGTCGAGCCGTGGAGGTCGACCCGACCGGCCGGTTCGTCGCCGGCCTCGGCTACCGGATCACCGGCGACGTCTGGCAGCCGCTGATGCTGCTCTGGACCGTGCCGCCGCTCCACCCCAGGCCAGGAGTGTGGACCGAACCCCGACTCACCGTCGTCCCCACGGCAGTGGACCACATTCCCAGTAGCATCAACAGGTACGGAGTAGTCGTCGGCAGCGCCTCCGTCGACAACGTTTACCGCCCCTGGCGCTACAGCAACGGCCACTTCGAGTGGTTGCCGGCCCCGACGACGGTCTCCGGCACCTGGGCGGTGGCAATCAACTCGCGCGGCGACGTCGTCGGCTACGGCGCTGTCGAGGAGACCGAGACGACCATCCCGCTGCTCTGGCCTGCCGATCGACCGGGCACCGTCGAGGTGATCGACAGCCCGCCCGTCACCGGCGCGGAGGAGATCCTCGACGACGGCACCATCGTCGGCACCGCGGGCGGCTTTGGCTGGGTACGCCATCCCGACGGAACGACCGACCGGCTCACCGCTCCGGGCGCCCGCTGGTCAGGGGTCTGGGCGGCTCAGGGAACGTGGGCGGTGGGCCGCATCGGCATCAGCGACGACCGCGAGGACGGCACCTGGGTGCGCTGGGACCTGCGGACCGGCGTGGCGAACGCCGTGAACCTGGAGGGGAGAACGCCGCAGGACGTCAACGCCCGGGGCGCAGTGCTCACTGGCCAAACCGTCGTCCACGGCGACCGCATCGTGACCCTGGACGGCGCTGTCCCCGATGCCCGCCTCGTCCTCGGCTGGTCAATCGCCGACAACGGCCTCGTCGTGGGCTCCACGAACGACTCTCGACTGCGCCCAGCGAGCTGGACCGACTGCTGAGAAGACCGGCACCAAGGGTGGGGCGCACGCCACCGCCGAGGTTGCCCGTTGTCACCCGGCGTGGCGCGACTGGCGAAAATCGCTATCCGGTTGCCGGAGCGCACTGGTAGAAAGCCGGGGTGCACAAGACTTTGACGTTCACTGATCAT
Source organism: Micromonospora sp. DT41 (assembly GCF_049841715.1). Classification (NCBI taxonomy): domain Bacteria; kingdom Bacillati; phylum Actinomycetota; class Actinomycetes; order Micromonosporales; family Micromonosporaceae; genus Micromonospora; species Micromonospora sp. DT41. The sequence continues at coordinate 162,186 of NZ_JBNCKU010000002.1, forward strand.
CTGCGGCTGATCGACGAACGGTCGACAGCCTTCCGTGCCGCGGTCGCTGCGGCGCCCAGTCTCGACGTGCCGGTGCCGAGCTGTCCGGGGTGGACGCTGTTCGATCTTGTGCAGCACCTGGGCATGGGTCGCCGCAGGTCGGCCGCCGTCGTCGCCGCAGGGCCGGCCGACGCTCCACCGGAGAAGTCCGCTTGGGACGACGGCGCGGGTGCGCCTCGGGAACGCGACGCTCTCCTGGCCTGGTGGACCGAGTCCGTCGAGCGCCTGACGAGCGGGCTGAGTGAGGCGGGCCCGGACCGCGGCTGTTGGACGTGGTGGGGTGACTCGCAGTCACCGGAAACCTCCGGTGCGTGGGCTCGGCGGCAGGTGCCCGAGATCGCGGTGCACACCTACGATGCCCAGCTCGCCGTGGGGGACCCGGAGCCGCTGCCGGACGAGGTCGCCCTCGACGGTTTCGACGACTGCCAGTTCACCCTCTGCTCGACGGATGTCGCCTGGCCGCACGAACCCGCGGTCGTCGATTACTACGCCACCGAGGGCCGCTCTTGGCGCCTTCGGCTGTCCCGCGACGGCGCACGGGCCGCCCGCCTCGGCGCGCCGGCTGCCAGCGAGGACCTGGACCCGGACACGGCCCACACCTCCGCCCGGGGCACGGCCAGTGACCTGGTCCTGTTCTTCTACGGGCGCATACAGCTGGATTCGCCGAAGCTGGAGCTGGACGGGGACCGTCGCGTCTTCGACCAGCTCATCGCCTGGGACCCGTCCGCGTAACAACGAGCCCATTCATCGTGCGCCTGGACGTGAAGTAGGACGAGGATGGCCCGGACGATCGCGGTGACGCGTCGCGGGCAGTAGGAAAGCTTGACTGGGACTTTCCGGCCCTTGAGGGTGGCGACGGCACGTTCGCCGACGGCTCGGATCTTGGCGTGATGGCGGTTGACGGTCTTCTGCCGTCGGGCCCGGTCGATCGGGACCAGGGCGGCGTCGAGAATCGCGTAGGCAAGCCGGCCGATGCGACGCATCGCCGCGTTCAGGTCCTCGGCGTGCGCCGCGAGCAGGGCCTTTCGGCCGGCGTCGAGGCGCCATCACCGACCTTCGCGCCGGGCGCGTTCGGCGCGCCGGTCGGCCAGGTGGTTCAGGGCGCGGCTGGACGGCGCGCAGCGCCCGCCGATCTGATCCATCGGCCGGATGGTCGTCCCATGATCCGCGCAGCATCAGGGATGCTGCTAGGTGGCAGCGGCGTCGACCGCGCGCCGCACCGGCCGTTCCCCGCCTGGCGGCGTACCACATAGGACGGAACATTCGGGCAGCCCATTGCCATCCAATTCCGCTTCGGTGAAGATGATCAGCCACACGACGTGCACGGGGGCGCAAACGTCGTAAGGTGCGCCCCTGCACATTTGGGGGAAACGATGAGACTCAGTCGGTTGGTCGTCGCGATACTCACAGCGGCCGGATGCCTGGTCGGCCCTTCGGCGGCAGCCGCGGCGCCGCCGTCCGCCCCGGCAGCGTCCTCCGCCCCGGCGCCGTCTTCCATAACGCGGCAGCCCGTCCAGGTGGCCGACTCCGACGAGCCCATCATCGGACAATTCAACATGGCCGGTGGGAGTGACGCCCACGGGCGCAAGGGCCTTGAGGTCGCCGACGCGTTGGCCGCGGACATCAACAGCCGGATGCCCAGGCTCGCGTTCCTGACCATCAACGAAGGCTGCCTGGACTGGCTGGATCGGGTGGAAGCGCTCCTGCCGGACACGTACCGGATGCACTTCGACGCGGTCCGCGGCGGCGACGGCGCCGTCGCGACCTGCAAGCACGACTCGCCGTTCGGCAACGCCATCATCTACAAGCAGAGCGTTCTGCCTGATCCGCAGCCGGTGGCGCACGAGCTGCCCGCGGTGGAGGGCCTCGAGAAGCGCGAAATGCTGTGCCTGCGATCCTTCGCCAAGGTATTGGTGGTCTGCACCGCGCACCTCGTCCATTCTGGGGAGAACGTCGAGCAGCGCAAGCGGGAGGCGGCAGAGGTCAAGCGGGTGCTCGCAGCCCACTACGCCGGCTCCACCGTGTTTCTCGCCGGCGACCTCAACGACGTCCCGGGCTCCGCCGTGCTCAGCAACTTCTACCACCGGAACTACCGGTCCGCGGGGAGCGATGCGGCACACGGTACGTTCAAGGAGGCGTTCAGTCCCTGTCGCAACGAAATTAAGCAAACAACGGAAACGGATGACGACCCGGTCACCTATTGTCGGGGCGGCGATACCACCCATAAACGGCTGGGCACCGTCTTCAGCGACAAACTCGACTACGTGTTCGTGCCGCCGTCGGTGACGGTCCACAGCGTTCAACGGATCTGGTCGTCGCACTCCGATCACGCTCAGTTGTGGACCACGGTGAGCATACCGACGGGTTTCGGACCGGTCCTCGATTCGATCATGGTGGTCGGCGACTCAATCAGCCAGGGCCTTGAGGGCGACTACACCTGGCGGTACCGGCTGGCCGAACACCTGAAGGCGGCCGGGCGTGACGTCATCTTCGTCGGGCCCTACCGCGGGACCACCCGGCTGCCGTCGACCCTCCCGGCGAACTTCCCGGACGAGTCGGCACCGCCCTACTTCAACGGCGTCTACCGCAACGGGCTCACCTTCGATAGCGACCACTTCGCCCAATGGGGACGCCAGGCCCACCAAACCAAGAACGACATCCAGGCTCGGGTAAGCCAGTACCAGCCGAAATACCTCCTCGTCGAGCTGGGCTTCAACGACCTGGGCTGGGGTGTGTCCAACCCGGATGGGCTGATCGCCGACATGCGTAGCCTGATCGCCAAAGCCCGAGCCGGCAGGCCCGACGTCCGCATCCTGGTCGCCACAGTCCCGCAACGCACACCGCTGGACGCGCAACCGGATCTGGGCAGCAAGATCAGCGCGTACAACGCCAAGCTGGGCCCCGCTCTGCAGGCGTTGAATACGGCGACCTCTCCGGTGCGGTTGGTGGACATCGCCGCCGGCTACGACGCGTACACCGATGCCTACGACGGTCTGCACCCGAACCCGCAGGGCGAACACAAGATCGCCAAGGGGTTCGCCAACGTGCTGTGGAACCAGTTCCAGCTCGGTGCCGCTTACACCATCCCCTCCGAAAGCATCCCGCAGATGGTGCCCTACTCGCCCACCTCGATGCGGGCCACCGCCACCGCCAACGGCATCGAACTGCAATGGCAGCACTCCTTCGGCGCCAGTGGCTACTGGCTCTATCAACGTGACGCGACCGCCGGTGAAGGCTTCCAACGACTGCCGTTGCCGATCCCCGCCGACTCGTGGAAGGTCAACTGGGTGGTGCCGGGCCACCGCTACGAGTTCCGGGTCGTGGCCATCCGCGGCAACACGACCGCACCCACGGAATCACCGATCGCCTCCGTGACGGTCGCCAACCTGCAGACCGCGGCCGGCCCGCCGAACGTCAACACCACGGCCGGGCCGGGCTACATCGACGTGAGCTGGGACGCCGCGACCGGGCCGTACAGCGACACCGTGCGCGCGTACACCGTGTACTACCTGGACAACTCCCAGCCGGGCTCCGTCGTCTCGTCGATCTCCACCACCGGCCGCTCGATCCGGCTGACCGGCCTGGTCAGCGGCCATTCCTACACCGTGGCCGTGTGCTCGGTGAACGTGGCCGGGGAGGGAGTGCCCTCGGCCGGACCGACCCGCGTAGTCGGCTAGCGCACCGCGGCAGGGCTTCGCCGCCGACGCGGAACATCAGCTCTCCCGCCGTCCCGGCCGGGGCGCGACAAGCGGTAAACGCTCGTCTCCCGGCCGGGGCGGCGACTCGTCCCGGGTGCCTTGTGAGGTCGAGGCGGTGGCGGTGCTCGCCGAACGGGGCGTACGGGTGACAGTGCTCCGGAGTCCGCGCCGAGGCCGGTTGGGCGTCTGGCCGGAGCCGCTGGCCGAGGCAAGCCGGCCGATGCGCCGCATCGCCGCGTTCAGGTCCTCGGCGTGTGCCGCGAGCAGGTCGACCGCTTCCCGGAGGACGTCCTGCCAGGCCGTCGTGTCGCTGACGGCGAGGCCGCAGGCCAGACGGGCGATGGTGTCACCGTTGCAAAGCTGGGCCAGGGCGAGCAGGGCCTGTCGGCCGGCGTCGAGGCGCCATCACCGACCTTCGTGCCGGGCGCGTTCGGCGCGCCGGTCGGCCAGGTGGTTCAGGGCGCGGCTGGACGGCGCGCAGCGCCCGCCGATCTGATCCATCGGCCGGATGGTCGTCCCATGATCCGCGCAGCATCAGGGATGCTGCTGTCTCCTGGGCGTCGGAGACAGCAGCATCCGGGAACTTGCTCGGATCTTGGCGAGTAGCGGAGCGCCCTGGCCCAGCCGAGGACCGGCCCGCCGCCCGGCTAGGCGAACGACGCGCGCGTCGACCGAGGGTGACCGGGCGTGCATACGCGGCGCTGGTGCCGGGGGCGGAGCGTGCCGGGGCTCAGGCGCAGACCGTGCCGGGGCGGGGCTCAGGGGTGCAACGCCAGGGCCCGTAGGGCGATGTCGACCGAGGCCTGGAGGTCCTCGCGGCTCGCGCCGGCCGCGGCGTGGACGGCGTGCCCTTCGCTGAGGGCCATCACGAACCGGGCCAGGGCGCGGGGGTCCACGCCGTCGGGGAGGTCTCCCTCCTTCGCGGCGCGCGCCAATCGCTCGTGCAGCGCGGCTTCGGTGGCGGCGCGACCGGCGGCCAGGAGCTCGGAGATGCGGGCGTTCTCCGGCGAGCAGGCCAGGCCGCCCTGGATGGAGAGGCAGCCCGCCGGGTGGTCACGGTCGGTGAGGCCGTCGGCGCTGGCGCGCAGGAACGCTTCGATCGAGGCGTACGCCGTCGGTTGGTCGAGCGCGGCGCGGGCGTTTGCCACCTGGGTCTCGTGGTAGCGGGCGAAGGCGCGCTCGAACAGCTGCTCCTTGTTGCCGAAAGCGGCGTACAGGCTCGGCCGGTTGATGCCCATCGCGCTGGTGAGGACGCTGAGGGACGCGCCCTCGTAGCCGTGTCGCCAGAAGGCCTCGGTTGCGCGGTCGAGGACCGTCTCCTCGTCGAAGGCCCGGGGGCGTCCGACGGCGGGCGTCTCAGTGCTCATGGCACCAGTCTACCGCTCGGTACAGATCGTGACCGGGGTCACCAACCGATCAGTACAAAACCCTGTTACGGTTCTCAGCAACCGAGCGGTACAAAACCGGGGCAACCACACGTAGGAGATTCGAATGACCGTCACGCTCATCACCGGTGGCAACAAGGGCATCGGGTTCGAGACCGCCAGACAGCTTCTCGACCTGGGCCACACTGTCTACATCGGCGCAAGGGACGTCGAGCGGGGCGAGAAGGCCGCAGCCGAGTTGGGTGCACGGTTCGTGCAACTCGACGTCACCGACGACGAGTCGGTGAACAGCGCGTTGGCGACCATCGGCTCGGCGGAGGGTCGGCTCGACGTCCTCGTGAACAACGCGGGCATCCTCGGCGACGGTCCCATCGACGGTCCGAAAGCCCTGCGGGTGTTCGACACCAACGCGGTGGGGATCGTCCGCGTCACCGAGGCGGCGCTGCCCCTGCTGCGACAGTCGTCCAACCCGACGGTGGTCACCGTTTCCAGCAGCATGGGGTCCTTCTGGGCTGTCACCAACCCCGAACGGCCCGAGTACAACCTTCCGGCGGCGCTCTACGCGGCGTCCAAGTCGGCGGCCACCATGCTGACGATCCAGTACGCCAAGGCCAACCCGGGCATCACGTTCAACGCGATCGAGCCCGGCCCCACCGCCACCGACATGACCGCCGCCCTCGGAATCGGACGCCCGCCAGCGGAGAGCGCCAGGACCGTCGTACGCCTGGCCACCCTCGGCCCCGACGGCCCGAGCGGAACCTTCACCGACGAGTTCGGCCCCTTGAACTGGTGACACGGAGAAACAGGAGAAAATCTGATGACTGACAACAACCTGCGTGACTGGTACCTGCGCTACGTCGCCGACCTCAACGCCCACAAGTTCGACGGCATGGACGAGTTCATCAACGACACGGTGATGCTCAACGGCGAGCCCGGCACCCGGGACGACGTCCTCGCCGTACAGAAGCACGACGTCGACGCCGTCCCGGACCTGCGCTGGGAGGTCAAGGAACTGCTGTTCGACCGCGACCGCATCGCCGTACGCGCGATCAACACCGGCACCCCGGTGAAGGAGTGGCTCGGTGTGCCGCCGTCCGGCAAGTCGTTCGAGATCGTCGAGTACGCCATCTACAAGGTCAGCGACGGACGGTTCGTCCAGATGACGGCCCTGCACGATTCGGCCGAGATGCTGCGGCAACTCACCGCCTGACAGCACGGATCCCCGGTTGCCGCGTCCGCTCGCTCCCCCGAGCGGACGCGGCAGGACCGCGTCCGCCACCCCGGGCCGACCGGCACGGTGATGAGTTGTCCCGCCCGCACCCGTCATACCTACGTCAGGACACGACGAGGCGGAAGGATGACGCGATGAGTACGGACACGCGGCTGAAGGAGCGGGGCGTGGGCGATCTGAGCGAGGTCGACGAGTCGACGTTCACGGGGCTGGCGCAGCGGCACCGGCGGGAGCTGCACGTGCACTGCTACCGGATGCTCGGGTCCTTCGAGGACGCCGAGGACACCGTGCAGGAGACGTTCCTGCGCGCCTGGCGGCGGCGGGAGACCTTCCAGGGGCGGTCCACGTTCCGGGCCTGGCTGTATCGCATCGCCACCAACGCCTGCCTGGACCTGCTCGCCAAGTGCCGCCCGAAGCCCGCCACCGGCGGCGAGGTGCTGTGGTTGCAGCCCTACCCGGACCGGCTGCTCGACGAACTGCCGGCAGGCGACGCGGACGCGCCGGAAACCATTGCCGTCGCGCGGGAGACGATCGAGCTGGCGTACCTGGTCGCCGTCCAGCACCTCGCGCCGCGCCCGCGCGCCGTGCTGATCCTGCGCGACGTCCTCGGCTGGCCGGCGAAGGACGTCGCGGAGCTGCTCGGGGACTCCGTCAACTCCGTCAACAGCGCCTTGCAGCGCGCCCGCGTCGGCATGCGGGAGCACCTGCCCGCCGAGCGGCAGGACTGGACCGGCGACCAGCAGGACGCCCGGACCCGTGAGCTGGTACGCCGCTTCACCGACGCCAGCGTGGCCACCGACGTGCCGGCGCTCGCCGCGATGCTGCGCGACGACGTCCGCTCCTCGATGCCTCCAACCCCCGGCGTGTACGTGGGACGCGACGCGGTCGTGGCCAGCTGGATCGAGGACGGCTTCGACGGCATGACGGGCCTGCGCGGCATCCCCACCACAGTGAACCGGCAACCCGCCGTCGCCTTCTACCACTGGCAGCAGCAGGAGAACGCGTACCTGCCCCTGACGATCGACGTCCTGCGCGTCACCGGCGGCGAGATCACCGAGATCACCATCTTCCACGACGACCAGTTCCCCCGCCTCGGGCTGCCCGAGCGCCTGCCGGCGGACAGCGCGCAGTAGTCCCGGCGTACGCCCCGACACCGAGTGGAGGAACGACATGAGCAGCACCAATGACACCGGGATCGTCGCGGATCGGACATCGGGCCGGATCGGGCGTACCCATCGATATCGCAGCCTGGTCGGCGTTGGCCTCCTTGCCGCGCTCGTCGCGGTGGTCGCCACCACCCTCGCCGCCGCTCTCGCCCGGGCCGCCGGTGTCGACTTCGAGATCCCCGACGGTGGCGAGAAGATCCCGTTGGGCGGGTTCGCCTTCGTGACCGGCGTCTTCTCGGTCGTGGGCGTCGTCATCGCCGTCGCGTTTCTCCGCTGGAGCGCCCGCCCAGCCGACCGGTTCGTGTGGACGACGGTGGCGCTGACCGCTATCTCGATGGTTCCGCCCCTGCTCTCCGGGGCCGACGCCGCCACCGTCGCCGCCCTGCTCGCGCTGCACCTCGTCCCTGCGGCGGTGATGATCCCCACCCTGGCGCGGAGCCTCCGCGCCCGGACCGGCTGACGATCCGGCGGCCGGGGCGAGGGGGCGCCGAACCGGTCCGGGCATACTCGGTATGCTCTGCCGCTATGCGACCTGGTGATCGGACGGTGGCGCTCGCCTCCGTGGTGGGCGGACTGCTGCTCGGCTTCCTGGACTTCTGCTGGATCAAGTGGCTGCCGTTCCCCATCGCCGAACTCGGCAACTCCACAGCGACCTGGGCGGTTGCCGCCTTCCTCTTCGGTTACTGGGTGCGATCCGGGTGGCTCCGCGCCGCCCTCGGCGCCACCGTCCTGCTCGTCGTCGCCGTGCCCAGCTACTACCTCGCGGCGGCCCTTCTGCAAGGCGACGACCTCGCGGTCCTCTGGGCGCCGACATCGCTGGTCTGGATGTTCTTCGGCGTGCTCGCCGGGGTGGTCTTCGGCACCGCGGGCACCTGGGCCCGGGGCACGGGCTGGCGGCAGGTCGTCGGCGTCGCGCTGCCGGCAGCCGTCTTCTTCGAGGAGGCGGCCCGGTTCGCCGGCAAGGCGACCGACCCCGACTACTCCTCCGGCGCGTGGTGGAACGTCGCCATCGACCTCGCGCTGGGCGTGCTGATCGTCGTGCTCACCGGCCGGTCCCATCGTCAGCGGGCACTCGCCGTCGCGGTGGCAGTGCCACTGGCCGCCGCGATCCTGGTGGCCTTCGCGCTGGCCGGCGGCGCCCTCTCGTAGGACGTGCATCCCGCTTGTCCGCCGTCGATCCTGCAGGCTGGACGCGCTGTCGAAGGCCGTGTTTCACCTGCGGCGGCTACTTGTTGTCCATCGGTGACCTTGGCTGGGCCTGACGGTTGCGACGCGAGCCGATACGCTCGCTGACCATGAGTGAAGGACTGACCGGCCCTCGCGGGCGGGACGCGGGTCCGGTGTGGGGGATCGTCGCCGCCTTCTGCGTCGCGCCCGCCCTCGTCGTGTGGCTCGGGTCGACCGATGCGGCGGAACACGCGGTGTTCGGCCGGGCGGCCTCAGTGACGGTGCTGCTCATCGCGCTGGCGCTGACGGCGGTCGGCGCGGTGGTGTCGGTGGTCGTCTGGTACGGGGCGCGGCAGTGGTCGCGCGGTCGCCGGTGGGCCATCGCCGGGCCGCTTCTCGCATTCGCGCTCCTCGTCGTCGTGCTCGGGATCGGCTGCCTGGCAACGTCGGAGGCGAGCACCGACGTTCTCCTGGGCGTACTCCTGGTGGTGGGTGCGGTGGCCATGGCGGCGGTGGCCCGGCAGGTGGTCCGGGTCCGCGCCACCGCCGGCGGTGACCGGTTGCGGGAGCGGTTCGAGCAGCTACGGGAGGATCGTTCGTGACCGACGACATCGTCCGGTCTTTGCAGGAACTGCGAAGCTACGCCCTCGGCCTCCAGGGCATCCTGAGCGAAGCTCAGGCGAGCATGCCGGAGCAGGTGGTGGCAACCGATGCCACCGGCGCCGTTCAGGTGGTGCTGGGCCCCGACGGATCGCCGGAATCCATCGCCGTGGAGTCGGGCTGGCGGCGGCGACTTGCCGCAGAGCAGTTGACGGCGGCGGTGCTGGAGGCCTGTGAGGCTGCTGCCGTCGAGCGGATGGCCGCGGTCTCCGAGGCGCTGCCCGACGACGCGGCAGACCCACGAGCCGACCAACCGGGGGAGCGTCCTGCCGAGACCTCCGATCCACTGCCCGCCGCAATGCGGGCGCAGGTGGACCGCGCGCAGCCCCGCCCGCTCGACGAACTTGTCGAGGACGTGCTGCGTGCTGCCGACAACATCGACGAGTACGCTGCCCTGTCGCCGATCGCCGCCACCGGCACCGGCACCGACGCATCGGGCCAGATAGTCGTCACCGTCTCAGCGGCCGGTCTGCTGTCGTGCGAGGCGGAGCCGTACTGGCTGGAAACGCAGGGCGGCGCCGACCTGACCGCCGCGCTGACCGAGGCCGTCGCAGCTGCTCGCGCCGATCTGGCGGACGCGACCCGCCAGGCAGCCGGCGCCAACGAACTGGATCAGCTGTTCGCCGAAACCCTGGCAACCCTCAATGACCTGCAACGATCGGCGCAATCCGCGAAGGACCAGACATGACTCCGCCCCCCAGCAAGAAGGACGTCGAGGTCGCCACCGACACGCTGCGCACCGAGGCGGGCATGTGGCTGCGGCACAGCGACACGATGGCTGCCATCACCAGCAGGGCCGAAGGGCTGCGGATGACCGCACTGGAGGCGGGCCTCTTCCAGCTCCTCGTGAAGCCGTATGACGAGGCGGCCGATCAAATCACCTCCCGTTGCCGGGAGGGCCGGCAGCGGATGACCGAGATCGCCACCACGCTGCGCAAGGTCGCCGACACCTACGACGCCGAAGACGCCAGCAACGCCCACGAGCTCAACAACCTTTACTGACCTGGGGATCGATCCGGATGTCATTCACCCTTGCCCAGTACGAAGCCACAATGGACAAGCTCTCGTCCAAGATGACGGACCTCTCGGACAAGCTCGACAAGGTCGATCCGACGGTCCGCCGGGCCGTCGATAGGTGGTTCATCACCCAGGGCATCGCCGATCGCCTGATCTGGGTGGGCAACAAGCTCCTCGAACTCGGCTCGGCGATCCTGGACAAGATCGCTGAACTGCTCAAGGGCGCTGCCGCCCCGGTGACGTTCTTCTTCACCGCATCGGAGTGGCAGGGTGTGCGTGGTCTTGCCACCGACGTGTCCGGCGAACTCAAGCCGGAACAACTCGGCGTGGCGCGCGTGTGGCACGGCCAGGCCGCCGACGCCTACATCAAGCAGATCAAGCCCCAGTCGGATGCCGCAGCCCGGATCGGGGTCATCGCCGACAAGACCGCCACCGCCCTGAACACCTGCGCGGTGGCGGGCCTTGCCTTCTACGTGGCGCTCGCCGTAATCCTGACCAAGTTCATCATCGCGACAATCGCCGCGCTGGCAGCCCTCGGCAGCGTGGTCTTCTCCTGGGCCGGTGCCGCCCTCATCGTCGAGGAAGCCGCAGTCAACACCGGCATGATCATCGCGGCGGTCAGCACTCTGACGGCGGTGCTGGGCGCCCAGGCCAGCCAGATGGTGGCGCTGCACGGGGAAGCGATCGACGCCAGCGCCTTCCCCGGCGGCAACTGGCCGGACGCCGCCCCGGGACACTTCAGCGACGCCACCGTCACCGACGGCGACGCCGACTGGTCCCTGCAGTCCTGACCGTCCCTGCAGTCCTGACCGCGGCTCGGCGCTGACCAGGCGTCAGCGCTGACCGCGGCTCAGCGCTGGCTGCGATCAGCTCCGACCACGGTCGGGTGCGCTCATGTCGCCGGTGCCGGGAGCGCCTTCGGCGAGCCCGTAGCGCAGGTAGACGGTGCCCGTCGGGCTGGCCACCGGTGGGTCGAGGAGGGTGAGGTTTGTGGGCACCTCGCCACCGTCGAACACCTTCTTGCCGACGCCCAGCACGATCGGGTGCACCCAGAGGTCGAGCCTGTCGAAGAGCTTCTCGCGCAGGAGGGTCTGTACCAGGTTGAGGCTCCCGACGACCTTCACGTGCTCGTGCCGGTCCCGGATCTCGCGCACCGCGCCGGCCAGGTCCGGGCCCAGCTGCGTGGACCCCGCCCAGGACAGATCCGGCTCGCCACGGGACGCCACATATTTCGGGACACTGTTGAAGAGCGTGGCGATGGCGTTGTCCTGCCCACCCTCCTGGTGGGGCCAGTACGCGGCGAAGATGTCGTACGTGCGTCGGCCGAGCAGGAGGGCGTCGGTGCCCTCGTACGCGTCGTAGACCTGCGCACCGGAAACCTCGTCCAGCAGGGGTGCCTGCCAGCCACCGAACGGGAACCCCTCCGGGTCCTCGTCGGGACCGCCGGGCGCCTGCCCGACGAGGTCGAGAGTTGCGAACAGCTCGATGTGGATGTGGCCCATGCCCTACCCCCCGGTCGGTTGGTTTGCTCGGTCCGGAGCGTAGACCCGCACACCGACAGAGGAGGGCCGCTCGGCAACCTCAGCCGTACGGAATCGGCGCGTCCGTCGTGATTGGGCGGTGCCCCGCAACCAAATTGATCATTGCCGGGGCATCGGTTATCGTGCCCGTCCGTGAAGTCCTCTCGAATTGCCTCCGCCGTGTTGATCCTCGCCGCCGCAACGGCTCTCGCCGCCTGCGGTGACGGAGATGCGGCGACGACCGCCGGGTCCACGACCACCGCCCCCACGTCCGCAGCAGCTACCTCCGCCGCACCCTCGCCCACCGCGCCCGCCATGAGCGACAAGGAGATCTGCGAGTCGGCGCAGAAGGCCAGCGACGAGATGAAGGCGGAGCTGCTGAAGATCGTCTCGGCCGGTGAGCCGTCGGCGGCCGACTACAAGAAGATCCTCGCGGGGCTGGAGGAGAGGGTGACCACCCTGGCCACGGCCGGCGGCGACAGCAAGCTGGCCACTGCCCTGAAGACGTTCGGCGCCGAAGCGGCGAAGGCCGCGGCGGCAGCGGACCCGGCGACCGCCGCCGACAACCCGGCCTTCGAGAAGGCCGGCAAGGACATCACCACCGCGTGCAAGGCCGCCGGCGTCACGTTCGTTCTCTGACCATCGCAGCTCTGACACCGGCCGGCGTGGCGCACCTGCCCACGCCGGCCGGCGTCCCCGTCGCCCGGCACCCTCAGCTGGACCGTTCGGGACGCTGGCGGGCGAAGGCGTCCACCCTGCCCCAACGGCCCGGGATGTCCAGCAGCGCGATCCGGCCGTACGCCGACGGCAGCGCCGGATCGACGGCGAGATGATTCTCGTGCGGTTCGATGCCGAGCATCGTTCGGATGAGCAGCATGGACGCGCCACTGGACCACGCCTGCGGGCTGCCGGCCGTCGGGTACCGGACCGGGTAGCGGGTGGTGCAGCGGTCGAACCCGCTGAACGCCTCCGGCAGCCGCCCCTGAAAGTAGGTCGCTGCGGACAGGATCCCCTCGGCGATGCGCCCCGCCTCGCTGCGGAACCCGTACCGGCGCAGGCCCCACGCGATGAACGAATTGTCGAACGGCCACACGGTGCCGTTGTGGTAGCCCAACGGGTTGTAGCGGCCCTGCCCCTCGGCGAAGGTACGCACGCCCCAACCGGAGAACAGCGCGGGACCCATCAGGTGCTCGACCACCCTCGGAGCGCGCTCCGGCGGCACGATGCCACTCCACAGCAGATGCCCGATGTTCGACGAAAGGCTGTCCACCGGCGTCCCGTCGCCGTCGAGCGCCAGCGCGTAGTAACCCCGGTCGTCGAGCCAGAAGTCCCTGTTGAAGCGGTCGTACAGGGCCGCCGCCTCGCGTTCCAACCGGTCGGCGAAGTCAGGATCACCCCAGACGGTACGCGCCAGCCGCGCGCCGCGGATCTTGGCGTCGTAGGCGTACCCCTGGGTTTCGCATGTCGCCCTCGGGAAACCCGGCAGCCTCCCGTCGGCGAAGGAGATGCTGTCCCAGGAGTCCTTCCAGCACTGGTTCTCCAAACCGGTGGCACGGTTGCGCCGCTCGTACCAGATGTAGCCGGTCCCGTTCAGGTCCGCATACGTGTCGATCCACTCCAGAGCCGCACGGGCCTCCTGCTCCAACTCGATCACCAGAGCCCGGTCGCCGCTCCACATCTCGTACTCGTCGAGCAGAACCACGAACAGCGGTGAGGCGTCCACGGTGCCGTAGTAGGGGGAGTGCGGCTGCTCCTCGAACGCCGCCGACTCCCCGTAGCGCAACTCGTGCAGGATCCGACCGGGATCCTCCTCCAGTACGTCGTCGGTGCGGGCGCCCTGTAGCGAGGCGAGGATCCGTAGCGTCGGCGGGGTCAACGACGGCGTGACGGCCAGGGTCTGAAGGCAGGTCAGCAGGCTGTCGCGCCCGAACAGGGTCATGAACCAGGGCAACCCGGCCGCGGGTACGGTGGCGCCGCTCAGCGAGAGCGGGGCGAAGCGCAGCGCCGCCAGGTCGACAAGGCTGCGCTCGTAGACCTGTTGGAGCGGGACGTTGTCGGTGTCCAGTGTCGGGGCCTGCGCAACCCACTCCCGCACGCTTTCGGGCAGTGTGGAATCGTCCGGGCGGAGCGCCCGCACGGCGGTCCGCAGATCGACACCGTCCGGGCGGAGCGCCCGCATCACCACGTCCAACCGGGTCGACCACTGCTCCCCGGGCCGCAGCCGCGACGTGAACCGCAGCCCCTGCGGGTCGAAGGTTGCCGGCTCACTTGCCGTCACCGAGACCTCGCGGCGGAACGTGCCGCGGCGGTAGCCCAGCCGCAACTCGGTCGGTTCGATCTCGGTGTAGTGACTGCCGACCTTGTCGTGCGTGTCGAACTTGATCTCGAAGATGTCGGCGAAGTCGGCAGCCACCTCAAGTCGTACGTCCAGGTCGACGTCCTCATCGCCGTAATTGAAGATCGTCAGCGACTCGGTCAGGTCCGGCCCGATCCAGCGCCGCCGGATCGCCGACACGTCGGCCTGCACGTAGTCGACAGCCCCACCCGGCACCACGAAGAACGTGGCCTCGTAGTACTTGCTGTCGTCCACCGACAACGCGTTCAGGCGTTCCCCGTTGACGGTCAGCACCCAGCGGGACAGGAAGCGCGTGTCGGCGGCGAACAGCCCCACGGGCGCGCTCGACGACGACTCCACGTCACCGCTGGCGTCCGAGACGATGAAGGTGCTGCCGTCGAGGCACGACACGGTGCCCGGGATGTCCCTCATCTGGTCCCGTTCGTCGGCTCGGCGGCGGCACCGCGCCGTACCTCGACCTCCGACGGAAACAGCCGGCCGACCCGTAACGCCAGAGCCAGATCACCGTCGACCAGGATCTCGCCGCGGGTGATCGCCGCCAAGCCGTTCATCTGGCCCAGCGCCATCGACTCCGCGACCTGCGCGGACACCCGGATCACAGTCCCGGCGGGGCCGTCGTCCTGCGTCACCCGCAGACGGCCGTGGTCGATGGCCAGCAGCCACCGCTGCACATGGTCACCGTCGCGGATGTCGAACCGGATGCTGCCCCGGACCTTGTCGAACCGTGGATCATGGTCGGTAGCCGCCAAGCGTTCGAAGAAGGCACTGGTCGCCGACATCCGACCTCCGCGGGCGCTGGTAGGAGCACCCGTCGGCTACCCGCTGTGCGTGGCCGCTAACCTTCACGGCGAAGGCTCCACCGGCGGGATCCGTGACCCAGGTCGAGGGGTGGCCGCATCGCCCACGGCTCACGGCGCGAGCGTGACGCGCGACCAGGTGATCCCGTCGGTGGTGACCAGGGCGTGGTCAGGCTCTCCAGTCGACCCGTCGTCGCGCCCGAAGAGCCAGGCGTAGCCGGGCGCGACGCTGACCGAGCCGACGAGCCGGCCGTACTCCCGCGCGACAGTGAAATGCCGCCCGCTGTCCCGGCTGGCCAGGAGCTTCGCGCGCCGTTCAGGCTCGGTACCCCCGCCCGGGGTGATCACCAGTAGGGATCCGTCCGACCCGACAGTGAGGTCGTAGTATGTTTCCACCGGCAGGTCGGCGCCGGTGTCCGTCCACGTCTTCGCACCGTCCGTGGTCCTCAGGAGCTTCACCCCACCGGTCGTCTCCCGCGGGGCGACCAGCAGGTACCCCTCCCGGTCGTTGAGCCCGACCACCGACACAGCGCTCGCATCGTCTCCCACCTCCCAGGTGGTCCAGGTAGCGCCCCGGTCGACGCTGCGGGCCACCGTCGATCCCGAGGTGCCTCCCATCCGGTAGATCGCCCAGATGCTGCCGTCCGCTGCCGGGTAGAGGCTGAACAGCGGACGCCAGGAGGGCGCCTTGGCGGTGAGCCGATACACCGTTCCACTCGACGGGTCCACCGCCAGCGGCTCCGCCAACGGTCCACAGCCGAACCCGCAGAGGACGGGTCGGGCCGTCGCCGGGAACGTGGGTACGGCGACGATCGCGGAGTTTCCGTCCCGCCAGGTACGGCCGTAGTCGGTGGAGAGGCGGGGCAGCCCTGAGTCCGTGACCAGGTAGGACCGCTCACCGAGTACGGAGAAGTCAACGCTGCTGCCCGGCGTCGCGGTGGCGATACCGGCCGTACATCTCGTGCCCTCGAAGCGCGCCGCGTCCCAGTCCGACCAACTCCGGCCGCCGTCGCCGGTGTACGTGAAGTGCAGGACGCAACCGTCCTGCCGCACGTCGACCCCGGAATCGGGCCCGGTCAGTGTGAGTTCCCTGAACTGCGCGGGCGACCGCTTCGCCGGGTCGACTGGGGCGGCCCGGTCTGGCTCGCCGACCAGCGGTACAACAGCGAGACCGGACAGCGCGACAAGGGCGACCGCTACCATCGCGATCGACCGGTGTCGGCGGGACCGGGCCGCGGATCGCAGCTCTTCGACGGGCGGCTGCCGGACGGCCTCGGCGACAACGTCCACGTCGAATTCGGAGAACTCACGACCGGACATCGATCCTCCCGGTTTCCGTGGTGTCGGTGTGGGCAGTTTTCTCGGCTTCGGCTCTCTCAGGTACGGCTCTCTCGGGTACGGCTCTCTCGGGTTCGGCGAGCAGCGCCGCCAGGGCGTTCCGTCCCCGGGACAGCCGGGACTTCACCGTTCCGGCCGAGACACCCAACGTGGCGGCGACCTCGTCCACCGGCAGGTCGACCAGGTAGTGCAGCGCCAGGGCGTGCCGCTGCCCCTCGGGCAGTACGCGCAGGGCGGCGAGCAGGGCGAGGTGGTCCGGGGAGTGGTCGGCGACGGCTGGCGGCGGGCCAATGCGGCGCAGCAGGCCGTCGAGCACGCGGCGGCGGCGGTACCGGCTGCGGGCCCAGTTCACCGCGACCCTGCGCAGCCACGCCTCCGGGTTCTCCAGTCCGGCGAACCGCCGTGGCGACACCAGTGCCCGGGTGAACGCCTCCTGGACTGCCTCCTGCGCCTCGTTCAGGTCACCGGTCACCGCGTACAACTGGACCACCAGCCGTCGGAAACAGCCGGCGTAAAGCTCGGAGATCAGATCGCCGTCCGACACCGTCACCTCCCTTCTCCACCACTCCCACCAACGGGCTGGGAAGAAGGTTCCAGTGGGCGGTCAGGATATGACGCCGGACCTAACGGATCAGCCCAGGTCGAAGTCGACCACGACAGGCGCCCGTCCGACAGGCACGGGGGTCGCGGTGTCGAAGCCGGCGGCGTCGCGGTGCCACTCCGGCAGCCGGTACGAACAGTCGCACCGCAGCTTCACCCGCTGCCCCGGAAGCAGACGCAGCGTGTACGAGCTACCGGCGTCCGCCACGCCGACCAGGTCACCGGTGACCGTGTTGAAGGCCACCACCTGGGCGTAGGTGGCCAACTCGTCGACCAGGACCGATCCGCTGACCACCGTCCCGGCGGTGAGCGCCTGATTCGCCGTCACCGTCCGGTCGCTGCGTACCCGCACCGGCCGGGCCAGCAGGCGGTTGGCCACGCCGCCGGACCACTGGGTGGCCCGCCCGATCGCTGTGAACTGCAACGGCCAGTGGTACGGCCCGAGACCGGTCACCGTGTAGCGGCCCTGCTCGTCGGTGAGGACGCCGTTGTCGCCGTACTTGGGATGCGGAAGGAATGGCACCACAAGCACGCTGGCGCCGTAGATCGGCTGGCCGGTGGCCGCGTCGGTCACCACCCCGACGATCGTGCCCGGCGGGTCGAGGCGTACCTCTGGGGCCCTGGTCACCGCGCCCCCGCGCACCTGGATCACCTGGGCGCGCTCCCGCTCGCCGGTGCCGCCGTGTCGCCCCACCCACTGCGAGCCGTGCCGGGCGGTGTCGGACGGCCGGACCAGGAGGCGGTAGCGGCCGGGCGTTACCCCGTCGACGCTCAGATTTCCCTGCTCGTCGGTGCAGCCGGCGTGGCGGCCGGACTGTTCCTCGCCGAGCATGACCGAGGTCAGCGCCACCAGGTCGACGGGAACGAGTGCGGCACAGGCCCGGGGGACCGGTGCTCCGGTGCGGGCGTCCCGGACCACGCTCCGTACACCGCCGGGCGTGGCGGTTTTCGACGTCGTGGCCGCTGCGGCGGACGCCGCCGGCAGCGGGGGAGCGGCGTGGGCGCCGGGCGGTGCGATGGCCTCGACGGCGAGGAGTGCGACGGTGGAGGCGATGGCGATCAGACGGACCGAGGCACGGCTCATGACGGAGTCCCTTCCGGAGCGTGGCGGCAGCCCGACCGTAGCGACCCAGCCCCGATGCGTGCGTGTCGTGTCGCCAAGGTGACGTCAAGACGCTCATGTCGGGGAGGCGTTCTGGGCAGAAACGGACACCGGAGGTGGGGCTACGGCATAGCGTCACGGTGGCGGCACCACCGCCGCGCCGCCGCGCCGCCGGCGGGCACGCCGAGCGGAGAGGACCGGACGTGGACCATGTCGACGGGGTACGCCTACCGGAGCTGGACGGGTCGCCACCCAGGAAAGCCCTGCCACGTACCTTGGGCTGGTTGAGCCTCGCGCTCGGCGTCGGCGCGCTGGCCGAACCCACCCCCCTTGCCCGCCTCACCGGGGTCGACGACTCCCCGGCGGCGGTGGCGATCATCCGAGCTGTCGGTCTGCGGGAGCTCTCGCACGGCGCAGCCCTGGTCGCCGGCCGCCATCCGGGGGGCTGGGTATGGACCCGGGTGGCCGGCGACGCGCTGGATTTGTCGCTGCTCGGTCGGGCGCTGGCGCACCGTCGTGGCGAGCGACGCCGACGGCTCGCGCTGACCACCGCAGTGATCGCCGGCATCACCGCCGTCGACCTCGCCGTCGCCGTCGCCGCGACGCGTGCCCGCCGCGCCCGCGACCGCATGATCCGGATCAGTCTCGGCGTCACCGTCAACCGCTCGCCCGCCGAGGCGTACCGCTTCTGGCGCGACCTGGAGAACCTGCCCCGCTTCATGGCCCACCTGGAGTCGGTGCGTGCCGACGACCTGCGCCGCTCGCACTGGATCGCCCGCGGCCCCGCCGGCCGGCACATCGAGTGGGACGCCGAGATCATCGACGATCAGCCGAACCGGTCCGTGGCCTGGCGGTCGATGCCCGGCGCCCAGGTGCCCAACGCCGGTCGCGTCCGCTTCCTGCCGGCGCCGGGCGACCGGGGCACCGAGGTACGCGTGCAGCTCGCCTACGCGCCGCCCGCCGGGTCGCTCGGCCGCGCCGTGGCGAAGCTGTTCGGTGAGGAACCCGAGCAGCAGGTCCGCGACGACCTACGCCGGTTCAAGCAGATGCTGGAGGCGGGCGAGGTGGTCCGCTCCGACGGCAGCCCCAACGGCATCTCCGTGCGCCAGCAGGTCATGCAGCGCCCGGCCCAACCATTGCCCGACACCCGCCGCTGACCGCGACACACCTCAGGGGATCCCGCATGAAAGCCACCGCCTGGATGGGCACCGACCACGTCAAGGTGATCGACGTGCCCGACCCGAAGCTGATGAACGCCCGCGACGCGATCGTGAAGATCAGCACCACCGCGATCTGCGGCTCCGACCTGCACCTCTACCACGGCTACATCCCGGCGATGCGCAAGGGCGACATCCTCGGACACGAGTTCATGGGCGAGGTCGTCGAGGTCGGCCCGCAGGTTCGCAACCTCAAAGCGGGCGACCGCGTCGTGGTGCCCTTCCCGATCGCCTGCGGGCACTGCTCCTCCTGCCAACGTGGCCTCTACTCGGTCTGCGAAAACTCCAACCCCAACGCCGGCATCGCCGAGAAGGTCATGGGCCACTCGCCGGCCGGCATCTTCGGCTACTCCCACCTGCTCGGCGGGTACGCAGGCGGCCAGGCCGAGTACGCCCGGGTGCCGTTCGCCGACATCGGACCGCTCAAGGTGCCCGACGAGATCCCCGACGACCAGGCAGTGGCGCTCGCTGATGTGTTCCCGACCGGCTGGATGGGCGCCGAGATGTGCGACATCAAACCCGGGCAGGTCATCGCCGTCTGGGGTGCCGGGCCGGTGGGGCTCCTCGCCGCGGCCAGCGCCCGCCTCCTCGGCGCCGAACGGGTCATCGTCATCGACCGGCTCCCGTACCGGCTGCGCCTCGCCGAACAGCACGCCGGCGCCGAGACGATCAACTACGAGCACACCGACGTGCTCGACACCCTCAACGAACTGACCGCCGGCCGGGGACCCGACGCGTGCATCGACGCCGTCGGACTGGAGGGCCACCACGGCAACGCCGCCATCTACGCGTACGACAGGGCCAAGCAGGCCACCCGCACCGAGACGGAGCGTCCGTTCGCGCTGCGCGAGGCGATCCTCGCCTGCCGCTCCGGCGGAGTGGTGTCAGTCATCGGCGCCTATGGTGGCGTCGTCGACAAGTTCCCGATGGGCGCGTTCATGAACCGGTCACTGACAATGCGTACCGGCCAGTGTCACGTTCAGCGCTACACCCGGCCGCTGCTGGAACGCATCCGGCGCGGCGAGATCGACCCGAGCTTCGTCGTCAGCCACCGCATGCCGCTGCGCGACGCCCCGAAGGGCTACAAGATCTTCCAAAAGAAGCAGGACGAGTGTACGAAGGTGCTGCTCAAAGTCTGACCAGCGCACCCGCAGGCCCTCCGGTCGAGAGAAGCTCGCCCGCCAGTCGCGGGCCCGTCGCCCGCTCGTCGCGGGCCCGTCGCCCGCTCGTCGCGGGCCCGTCGCCCGCTCGCCGCGGGCCCGCGTCGCCCGCTCGCGCGGTGCCTGCTCGCCCGCCGCTCGCCGTCTATCGCCCGTGACTGCCCCTGGTGGGCGCGCCTGCCGTCGTGGGCCCGTGCATGCTCCGTCATCGGACCGCGTCTACACGTCGTCCGCTGCCGCCCGTGGTCGGCTGGTCGTACCAGAGTCCGGTAAATCTCTCCCACCTGCCGAGATATCTACGATGATCCACTCGGTTTCATTGAAATCGGGCTGTCTACCCCACTGGGACACCCCGATTTCAATGAAACCGAGACGATCTTGCGCGCCCCGGGCCCGTGCCCCGCGCGCGTGTCCGTGCCCCGCGCTGTGCTCCCTGGGGGAGTGGCGGGTGGGGACGGGGGCGGGTGGAGGTTAGGGGATCGGCCACTCGTGAACGGGGCGGTTGCTGTGCATCAGCGTCACGTAGTGCCGGACCACCTCGCGTAGCGCCTCCGGCCGGTCGAGGTGGTCGGCGGACTCCAGGCGGTGCAGCGTCGCCACCTGCCAGGTGGCGCCGTTGCGGCCGGTCAGGCAGCGCTGCTCGATGATGCTCAGCAGTCGGTCGCGCTCTGCCGTGTCGAGGCCCCAGCGGTCCAGGCCGTGGTGTGCCAACGGCAGCAGTCGGCGCAGCACCAGCTCGGTGACCGGAAGGTAGCCGAGACTCGGCCAGAAGACCTGGGCGTCGATGCCGTACCGGGCGCAGCTGTTGAAATTCTCCTCGGCGGCGCTGAACGACATCTGCGACCACAGCGGCCGGTCCGACTCGGCGAGGGCGCGGACGAGTCCGAAGTAAAAGGCGCCGTTGGCGATCGTGTCCAGCACTGTGGGGCCGGCGGGCAGCACCCGATTTTCCACACGCAGGTGCGGGCGGCCACGCGACACGTCGTACACGGGGCGGTTCCAGCGGTAGATCGTGCCGTTGTGCAGCCGCAGCTCGGACAGGTTGGGCACCCCGCCGGCCGCGAGGGTCTGCGCCGGATCCTGAGCGTCGCAGACCGGCAGCAGCGCCGGGAAGTAGCGCACGTTCTCCTCGAACAGGTCGAACACGCTGGTGATCCACCGTTCGCCGAACCAGACTCGCGGTCGTACCCCCTGGGCTTTGATCTCTTCCGGCCTGGTGTCGGTGGCCTGCTGGAACAGCGGGATGCGGGTCTCGCGCCACAGCTCCCGGCCGAACAGCAGCGGCGCGTTCGCGCCCAACGCCACCTGGATGCCGGCGATGGCCTGTGCGGCGTTCCAGTAGTCGGCGAACTGCGCCGGGCTGACCTGGAGGTGGAACTGGGTGCTGGTGCAGGCCGCCTCCGGGGTGATCGTGTCGGCGGTGACCGACAACCGCTCCACCCCGCTGATGGAGATGGGCAGGTCCTCGCCACGGGCGGCGAAGATCTGCTCGTTGAGCAGCTTGTAGCGGGGATTCGCCGAGAGGGTGTCGGCGGTCAGGTGCTCGGGCCGCAACGTCGGCAGGATTCCGATCATCACCATGTGGGCGCCGATGGCCCGCGCCTTCTCCTCCGCGGCGTTGAGGCTGGCCCGCACGTCCTCCTCGAAATCGGCGGTGCCGGTGCCGGTCAGCCGGCGCGGCGGCACGTTGATCTCGATGTTGAACTGGCCCAGCTCCGTCTGGAAGTGCGGGTCGGCGATCGCCGCCAGGACGTCGGCGTTGCGCATCGCCGGGTCCGAGGCCTCGTCGACGAGGTTCAGCTCGATCTCCAGCCCGGACATGGGCCGGTCGATGTCGAACCGCGACTCGCGCAGCATCTCGGCGAAGACGTCGAGGCAGTTGCGGACCTTTTCGCGGTAGCGGGCCCGGTCCTCACGACTGAAGGTGCGTACGCCGACATCTTCGCCCATGGTCACCACCCTGTCACCGCTGGTTCCCCTAACCTTGCACGGCTGTGCGGGCGGGGGAAGACCCGACGCGCCTTTCCTACCCACTGACGGGCCTGGTGATCCCTGTCGCGCTCGCGTGGTCCGTGCGGAGGTGACCCAGCGGCGCCGCTATCATTGCCGCGCGAGAGGTGGTGGCGTGCGGATGCGCGAAAAGGTGACCCGGCTGTTCGTCGCGGCGGCGATCGCCGAGGCCTGCTCCTGGCTGGCCCTGCTCGTCGGGATGGCCGTCAAGTACGGCCCGCCGGACAACGAGCTGGGCGTGAAGATCTTCGGCCCGATCCACGGCGGCCTCTTCGTCGCGTACGGCCTGCTGGTCCTCGCCATGGCCCGCCTGCACCGGTGGAGCATCCCGGCCACCGTCGTGGCCCTTGCCTGCGCCGTGCCGCCGTTCGCCACGATCGTCTTCGAGCGCTGGGCCCAGCGCCGGGGCATGCTCGGCAGCGTCGAGCGGCCCACCCGCGTGCCCACGCCGGTCGGCTGACCAGCCAGTCCAGGCGTGCCCGTCCCGGTCAGGTCAGCGCGGAGCAGGCCGTCACACCGGCGAGCAGGAGTACGCCCACCAGGGCCTGCAACAGCAGCGGCGGGCCGAGGTGGGACCAGAGCGTGGCGGTACGCGGGGTGAGCAGCTGCCCGGTGGTGAGGTTGACGATCCGCTCGATCCGGGGCGGCAGATCCGGGTCGCGTTGCGCGCGCAAAGTGAGCTGGACATGGTCGGCGGGGTGCAGGGCGCTCTGCGGCAGATGACCGTGCAGCTCCACCTCGCAGAGCTGGCCTGCCGTGTTGCGCAGCCGTACCGGCGTGACGAGGTATTCCGGGCCCTTCTTCAGCTCCTTCCAGCGGCGCCTGGTGCCGCCGCCGCCGAAGGAGAAGAGGGAGCGCAACAGCAGAGCGGGCAGCCGGGCGAACGCCGCGGCGGTGAGCACCGCGACGAGCACCGGTTGACCGATGCGTACCTCGCGGGTGTAGCCATCCAGGAGGCGGACCAACCGCCCGGTGACGATCCGTTCCGTCGGGTGAACGATCCGACGTGTATCGAGGCCGCTGTCCATTTCCACCACCGAGAGTCCGCGTGTGTTCACTCATCGTATCGATTTCGCCGGTTGAACGACGTGAATGAAACCTGGTCACGGGGTCACGGCCGCGAGGTGACATCCCTGGCGACCCGGGTAAGCGGGGGGTCGAGCTGGAAAGGGGTCGAGCATGCAGCTGTCCTTCCTGCGCCCGCTCTACGACCGACCCGGGCCGTGGTGCTCGGTGTACCTGGACGCCTCCGCTGACACGGAGGACGCCCATGCCGCGCTTGATCTGCGCTGGCGTGCCCTCGAACGCAGCCTTGCCGAACAGGGCGCGGACGAGCCGAGCATCGCCGCGCTGGACCGGGTGATCCGGGGCCACGACCCGATGGCCGGGGACTACGGCCTCGCGGTCTTCGCCAGCCACGGCCGGGTGGTGCTCTCCGAGTACCTCTCCGCGCCACCGCTGCGCGACCTGGCGAGCTTCGGGCCGTTGCCACACGTGATGCCGCTGCTCGCCCAGCGCGGCGAGCAGGTGGCATGGGTACGGGTCCTGGCCGACCGCACCGGCGCCGACGCGATAGCGATCAGCGCCGGAGGGGTGCCCCGACGGGCGCACGTCTCCGGGCGGGACAGCTTCCCGCTGCGTCGCGTGCAGCCTGGCGGCTGGTCCCAATCGCACCACCAGAGGGCCGCCATGGAGGCGTGGCACCACAACGCCGGCGACGTCACGGCGGCGACAGTCGAACTCGCCGAGAAGGTCGGCGCGGAGGTGGTGGTCGTCGCCGGTGACGTCCGCGCCACCGGAATGATCGCCGCGCAGATGCCCGAGCGCTGGCAGGACGCGATGGTGCGTACCGACGCCGGCTCACGGGCCGGCGGGGCGGACCAGACGCTGCTGGACGACCTCACGGTGCAGACCATCGCCGAGGTCGCCGACCAGCGGATCACCGCCGCGCTGGACCGGTTCGGCGTGCAGGAGGACGTCGGCGCCGGCCTCGACGCTGTCGTCTCGGCCCTGCAACGCAACCAGGTCGACACGATGCTCATCGTGGACGATCCGTCGGCAAACGGTGAGCTGTGGATCGGCGCGGAGCCGACCGAGATCGCCGTCGACAGGGGTCAGCTCGCCGCCATGAGCGTGGACGACCCGCAGCGGGTACGCGCCGACGCGGCGCTGGTGCGGGCGCTGGTCGGCACCGACGCGGCGCTGACAGTGCTCGGCCCGGACGAGGCGCCCGACCTGACCGACGGCGTCGGTGCGGTCCTGCGGTACGTCGACGCGAGCACGCCGGGGCGGGGCAATGGCTGAGCGCGTCGTCGCCGACCTCCTTGTGGAGCGACTGCGCGCCTGGCGGGTGCCACGCGTGTTCGGCTATCCCGGCGCGGCGATCGCCCCGCTCGTCGACGCGCTCGACAACTCCGGCGGCGACCCGGCGTTCATCCCGGCCCGGCACGAGGAGACGGCCTCGTTCATGGCCACCGGGCACGCCAAGTTCACCGGCGGAATCGGGGTCTGCCTGGCCACCCAGGGGCCGAGCGCTGTGCAGCTGCTCAACGGCCTCTACGACGCCAAGCTGGACAGCAAGCCGGTGGTGGCGATCGTCGGCGAGGACATCACAGGTCCGCTCGGCGGCGCGCACCAGCAGATCGGGCTGAGTCGACTGTTCGGTGACGTGTGCAACCAGTTCGTGCAGTACGCCCGCAGCCCGGAAGCTGTGGCGTCCCTGCTGGACCAGGCGTTCCGTACGGCGGCGGCGACCCGCAGCCCCACCTGTGTGGTGCTGCCCCGGCATCTGCAGGAGGCGGTGGTGCCCAAGCTGCAGTCGCTGGGCGCCGGTGTGATCACCGCGACGCCGGGGGAGCCGCTGGCCCGGGTGCTGCCGCACGAGGTGGACCTAGAGGCCGCCGCGCAGGTGCTGGGCAGCGGTCAGCGCACAGCGATCCTTGTGGGTCAGGGTGGCCGGGGAGCGGCCGCGGAGATCATCGAGCTGGCCGATCGGCTGGGCGCCGGGGTGGCCACGTCGCTGCTGGGCAAGCCGGTCCTCGACGAGCGTCTGCCCTTTCACGCCGGGGTGCTCGGTGAGGTCGGCACCCCGGCCGCGGCGGAGCTGATGGGCGGCTGCGACACGCTGCTGCTCGTCGGCACGAACGATCCGTGGACCGACTACTTCCCGATGCCCGACCAGGTCCGTGCCGTGCAGATCGACATCGACGGCACCCGGATCGGCAGCCGCTATCCGGCGGATGTGCCGCTGGTCGGCGACGCCGCCGAGACGTTGCGGGCGCTGCTGGCCCGGGTGCAGGGCCAGCCCAACCAGCAGTGGCGGACCACAGTGCAGGGCGCTGTCGACAGGTGGCGGGCAGATGCCGCCGACCGGGCCGCCCAGCCCGCCGAGCCGGTCAATCCGCAACTGGTGCTCCAGGAGCTGTCCAACCGGATCCCGCACGTCGGGTCGGTCGCTGTCGACGTCGGGTCGGTCCTGTTCTGGTACGCCCGGCACCTCGTCCTGCCACCGGGGGTGAACGCGCAGTTGTGCGGCACGCTCGGCTCGATGGGCTGCGCCCTGCCGTACGCGGTGGCCGCCAAACTCGCCACGCCCGACAAGCCCGTCATCGCGCTTGTGGGTGACGGCGCCATGCAGCTCAACGGCCTCGCCGAACTGATCACGGTGTCGCACCACTGGCAGAAGTGGGCCGATCCGCGGCTCGTGGTGCTGGTGCTCAACAACCGTGACCAGTCCGGCATGGGCGGCGGCCGACCGGTGTCACCCGACACGACGACCCGCCGCCCCGACGTGCCGTACGCCGGATGGGCCCGGCTGTTGGGGTTGCACGGCGTGCGGGTGGACCGACCGGAGATGGTCGGCGCGGCCTGGGACGAGGCGCTGGCCGCGGACCGTCCGTGCGTACTCGAAGCGGTGGTCGACCCCGCCGTGGCGCTGGCCCCGCCGGAGCCGGCCTTCGCCGACCTGCGCGGCCTGTACGCCGAGGGGGAGCCGGCCCGGCGGATACGCGAGCAGGTGGAGCAGGCCGTGGCCGTGCAGGATGTCGTTTAGGCGCATCCGACCAGGGCATCAGTAGCGGCCCTGATGATGCTGGAGGTCCCATGTCGGAGCCCGTCGACCGCCGTTACGGTCCTGCGCCTCTGCCGCAGCCGCGCGGCCCGCTGTCCGCCGCCGTGACCGGTGCTCTGCGGGGTACGCCGCACGACCTGCCGTCCGCCCTCGGCGCCGACCTGGACCCGGCCGACGCGCTCACCGACGAGGACCTGCAACTGACACTGTTCCTCTGCTACGAGCTGCACTACCGCGGCTGGCGGGGTGTGGACGAGGGCTGGGAGTGGCAGCCGACGCTGCTGGCCCTGCGGGCCCGCGCCGAGCGTCCCTTCGAGGCGGCGCTGCGCCGGCTGGTGGGACCGCAGCCGGTGCCGCCCGGCGGAGTGGCAGCAGGGCTCGCCGCGCTTGTCGAGGCCGACGACGGCCCGCCGTTGGCCCGTACGCTGCAACGGCACGCCGACCTCGCCCAGTTCCGTGAGTTCGTCGCCCACCGTTCCGTGTACCACCTGCGCGAGGCGGACCCGCACAGTTGGGCGCTGCCCCGCCTCGGCGGGCCGGCCAAGGCCGCCCTCGTCGAGATCCAGGCCGACGAGTACGGCAACGGCCGGCTGGAGCGGATGCACGCCGAGTTGTTCCGGCGCACCCTGGGCAGGCTCGGCATGGACACCGACTACGGCGCCCACCTGGACGCGGTGCCCGCCGTGACCCTTGCGACAAACAACCTGATGTCGCTGTTCGGTCTGCACCGGCGGCTGCGCGGGGCGCTGCTGGGGCACCTCGCGGCCTTCGAGATGACGTCGTCGCTGCCCAACCGCCGGTACGGCAACGGGTTGCGCCGCCTCGGCCTGGACGAGGTGGCCACCCGCTTCTACGACGAGCACGTGGAGGCAGACGCGGTGCACGAGCAGATCGCCGCGCACGACCTGTGCGGCGGTCTGGTCCGGGCGGAGCCGGCGCTGGCCGGCGATGTGCTCTTCGGCGCCGCGGCCGCGCTCGCCGTGGACCGGCTGTTCGCCGCGCACCTGCTCGACAGCTGGGCGGCCGGCCGTAGCTCGCTGCGCTCACCCGCCCCGCCGCCCGCCGCCCTGGCCGCGCCGGCGTCCATCTCGCTCGCCGGGGCGGTCTCCGGCGCGCGGGCACTGCCGGCCGAGCCCGTCGTCGCCTGACAGCGCTCAGCCGGTGTCGCGGGCCGCCCCCCGGCATCCCCTGCGCGTCCTTTGTCGTGGGCCGCCCCCGGCATCCCCTGCGCGTCCTTTGTCGTGGGCCGCCCCCGGCACCCCCTGCGCGTCTCCTTTGCTTTGCTTACCCCCACGCAACAGAGCGGGGGCGTAAGTGTTGCGTGGGTTGAAGCAGTGCAAAGGACGCGGACATTACCTTCCTCCCGGCGCTGCGGCGGCGGGAGCGCGCCCGGTCGGGCTCGGGCGGGCGTGATCGCGAGGCGGCCCCTGCGGGTCCCGCGTGCCAGTACCCCGGTCTGGAGCGGTCCCCGGTCGCCGGCCAGCTCAGCGGCCTTCGACGGTCAGTGCTCGCGGGCGGTGCCGGCACGGAAGTTGACCATTTTGTGGGTGCCGTCGCAGAACGGCTTGAGCGCCGACTTGCCGCACCGGCACAGCGCCACAGTGCCCCGGCGGGCGTCGATCCGCTCGCCGTCCGGGGTGACAAGCGCGAAGTCGCCACGGACCAGCAGCGGTCCGTCCTGGTACGGGGTGATCGTGGCGGCGGGCAACTCGCTGGCGTCGTCGGTGCTCATGGCCCCGGAAGTGCCCGCCCCGGCCGCGTCGAAACCGGTGCGGTCGCCCGGGACCCGACGGCTGGCAAGCCCGCTGCCGCCGTGCGGGGGCGATCGTCGGCCAACGCCACGGATGACCGGCGCAGCCCGCCGACCTGTGGATTCGTGCCGCCGGGTGGGTGATGTGCCGTTTGAACCCCATCGGGACGGGAAGCCGGGCCGCGTGGTGAGCGAACGAGGCAAGGTGGAGCCGGTGCACACGGTGCGCAAGGGGCTCACGGCCAATGGTGCCGGTCTGGCCGGCGACCGGGTGGTGGCCGTGGGCAGCGCCGCCCGGGTGCTGGTCGCCGCCACCGCACGGGCGCTGCGCGGCGCGGACTGCGCCGATCTCGGTCAGGCCGGGCCGATGTCCCGCTTCCCCGGCGCCCCCGAGCCGGTACGCCGCGCGGTGGCCACCCGGGCCGCCGGCCGGGTCGTGCTCACCGACGGCCAGGTCGACGAGGTGGACGGGGCGCGTGTGGCGCGCTGGTTCGTCGACCAGTACCCGAGGGGGCAGTACCCGGGTGTGCTTCTCGGCGGCCCGCACGGCGCCGCGGCGCACCTCGCGGTGGCCCTCGGCGTGCCGTGGCTGCCGACAGGCTTCGAGATGACAGCGCAGTGGCCCGGCGGCGCCGTGGACCGCCCGGCCGAGGCCCTGGAGCACGGTGGGGCGCTCGCTGCCCGGCTGCACGCCGGCAACCCGGACCTGCACCTGCGCCAGGTGCACTGCCCGGCCAGCCGGGGGTCGCTGAGCGGGGTGACGGTGTCGCTGGCGGCGCGTTGGCGGACGCTGCCGGCCGCGTACACGCAGTTCCTTACCGACCGGTTGAGCGCGGGCGCCCCCGTCGTGCTGGTACGCGACGCGCGGAGCTGGCCGGTGCTGGAGCGCGGTCCCGGCCACAGCTTCCAGGTCGGATGCCCGTCCAGCGGACTGGACCCGGTGGACTTCCACAGGGACAGCCACGCACTGCGGCAGGTGCTGCGTTCCGTGGGCGGGGATGCCGCCCGCTGGGAGCCGCCGGAGGTGTCCGTGCCGTCCGGTGACGCCGAGCACGGCACCGACTCGGGGTTCGAGCTGGCCAGCCGGGACTGGGCAGCCCGCCACCAGCATCCGCTGCACCGGGTGCTGGTGCCACGACCGGCGGCGCTGAGCGCGGCGGTGGCCGACCTGTACCGGCGGTGGCTGCGCGACGCCGGCAAGACCGGTGACCGGCTCGTGGTGGAGTGCGGCCGTTTGCTCGACCCGTGGCAGGTGGTGCGGGCGGGGTTGGTGCCGTACTGGTGCGAGAACGCCACCCGGCGCAGCGTGGACGAGGCGGAGTGGTGGTTGGCCGGCAGCGAGGCGTTCAGCTCGGTGGACGTCCTGCCCGAGCCGCCCGGGGTCCGCTCGCCCGCCCTGGCCGGGCTGCCGCAGTGGCTGGCGGTGGCGGGCTTCGGCCGTCGGCGTCGTGCCCTGGACCGGACCACCGCCCGGGGGTATCCGGTGACGTCGGTGCCCACCCGCCGGGCGACGGAGGTGCTGCGCGCCCAGCCGTACGACCTGCCCGTTCCGCCCCCGCTGGGGGCCGCTGAGGCACTCTCCGTGCTCCGCGACAGCGGCAGCCACCAGGGGTTGCTGGTCTCCTGAGGCGGAGCACGCCGAAACTTCCTCGCGAACCCGGGGTCCCGTGATTGAGTACCTACGGAGCGGGAACATCGCTGACTGCGACGGCCTGATTGCGCTGCGCAAAGGCGGTGTCGCCCGCTGGCATCCCAGTCACTGACCCACTTTCCGGCCCGGTGCGTGGCTCGACCACGCGCACGACCGGTTTCCCGATCCGGGCGGGGGACCTTCCTGAGGGAGGCGCGGATGTTCGGACAGACGAGCACGGGCACGACCAGCACCACTACCACTCCACCACCCACCGAGCGTGGTCTGGAGGACCTCGACGCGGCGGCACTGGCGTACGCGGCCCGGATCGAAGGGCTGCCGCCGGAGCGGCGGCAGGAGGCACGGGACGACCTGGTCCGCTTCGCGCTGCCGTTCGCCGGTCGGCTGGCCCGCCGGTACCGGGGGCGCGGAGAGCCGCTGGAGGACCTGGAGCAGGTGGCCCGACTGGGGCTTGTGAACGCCGTCGACCGGTATGACCCGGAACGAGGCTCGTTCACCGCGTACGCGGCGATCACCATCGTCGGGGAGATCAAGCGGCACTTCCGGGACCGCACGTGGGGTGTGCACGTACCCCGGCGGTTGCGTGACCTGATCCTTGAGGTGGGGCAGGCGACCGCCGCGCTGACAAGCGAACTGTCCCGGGCGCCGTCGGTGGCCGAGCTGTCGGCCCGGCTGGAGACGCCGGAGGCGGAGATCCTCGCCGCGCTGGAGTCGGCTGCCGGCTACAGCCCGGCGTCGCTGAACGCGCCGGTGGGCGGGGAGAGCTCCGCGGAGTTCGGTGACCTGGTCGGCGAGTCGGACAACGCGCTGGAATCCGTCGACGACAGGGTGACCGTCAGCGGGCTGCTGCACCGGCTGCCCTGGCGGGAGCGCCGCATCCTGGCCATGCGTTTCTACGGCAACCAGACCCAGGCGGAGATCGCCGCCCGGTTCGGCATCTCGCAGATGCACGTCTCCCGGCTGCTGTCGCGGGCGTTGACCTGGCTGCGGCAGGCGATGCTCGCCGACGCGCCGCCGCCGTGGCAGAACGGCGCGGCCGAGCCGGACCCGGGCAAGACCCGCATCTCGGTGAAACAGAACGGCGACCGGGTGGTCGTGGAGGTCGGCGGCGAGATCGACCGGGACGGCGCCGACCAGTTGCGCCGCGCGATGCTGGAGGCGGTCACCGGCCAGCCGAGCGAGGTCGTCGTCGACCTGGTGGGCGCGGGTGGCTTCGACGCCGGCGGGATCGCCGCGCTGATGGCCGGGCGGGACGCCGCGGAGCGCACCGGCGTGCCGCTGCGGCTGACCCGGGTGCAGCCGGCGGTACGCCGCTCGCTCACCGCCGCCGGCATGGCGCCCGCCCGGGACTGACCGGGCGGCGGTCGCGACCGTACGCAAGCAACGAGGGCCGACACCAGCGCGGTGTCGGCCCTCGTTCGCGTACCTGTGTCAGCGTTCCCCGGTCTCGCCGTCGCTGTGCGGGTGCCGCCACCGCTCGTGCGGCCCCGGCGCCTCGTCGGGGTCCTGCGGCGCGTCGCTGTTCTCGAAGCTCGGTCGGCGGACGTCCTCGGGCTCCGGCACGTCCACCGGCCGGGCACCCGACTCCGGCGCCGGCTGGTACGCGGCTGCTTCGGCCGCGCCGTGCGCGCCCTCGCGGGCGGGCGACTCCGGCGCGTGGTGTTCGAGGTGCATCTCGTCGGCCAGGTGCTGCGGCGGTTTGGTGGTGCGCTGGGGCAGGTCGCGGCCCAGGTCGGCGACGAACGGGCCGTACTTCAGGTCGAACGCCGGCCGCTCGGAGCGGATCCGGGGCATCCGGTCGAAGTTGCGCAGCGGGGGCGGGCAGGTGGTGGCCCACTCAAGGGAGTTGCCGAACCCCCAGGGGTCGTCCACCGTCACCATCGCCCCGTAGCGCCAGGACTTCCACGCGTTGTAGATGAAGAACAGTGTGGACAGGCCGAGGACGAAGGCGGAGATGCTGGAGATCATGTTGAGCGTGGTGAAACCGTCGCTGGGCAGGTAGTCGGCGTACCGGCGGGGCATCCCCTCGTTGCCCAGCCAGTGCTGCACGAGGAAGGTGCCGTGGAAGCCGATGAACATCGTCCAGAAGTGCGCCTTGCCGAGTCGCTCGTCGAGCAGCCGGCCGGTCATCTTCGGCCACCAGAAGTAGTAGCCACCGAACAGGGCGAACACCACGGTGCCGAAGAGCACGTAGTGGAAGTGCGCCACGACGAAGTAGCTGTCGTGGGTGTGCCAGTCGGCAGGCGGGCTGGCCAGCAGCACCCCGGTGAGCCCGCCGAGCAGGAACGTGACAAGGAAGCCGACGGCGAACAGCATCGGTGTCTCGAAGGTGAGCTGGCCCTTCCACATGGTGCCGATCCAGTTGAAGAACTTCACGCCGGTGGGCACCGCGATCAGATAACTGAGGATGCTGAAGAACGGCAGCAGCACCTGGCCGGTGGCGAACATGTGGTGCGCCCACACCGTCATGGACAGCACGGTGATCGCGGCGGTCGCCAGCACCAGCCCGGTGTAGCCGAAGATCGGCTTGCGCGAGAACACCGGGATGATCTCGGTGATGATGCCGAAGAACGGCAACGCGATGATGTACACCTCGGGATGGCCGAAGAACCAGAACAGGTGTTGCCAGAGCATCGGGCCGCCGGTGGCCGCGTCGTAGACGTGCGCGTTGAGCAGCCGGTCGGCCGAGAGCCCCAGCAGCGCGGCGGCCAGCAGGGGGAAGACAAGGATCACCAGCAGGCTGGTGAACAGCATGTTCCAGGTGAAGATCGGCATCCGGAACATCGTCATCCCGGGCGCGCGCAGGGTCAGGATCGTGGTGATCAGGTTGACCGCGCCGAGGATGGTGCCAAGGCCGGAGACGACAAGGCCGAGCACCCACATGTTCGCGCCCACGCCGGGGCTGTTCGAGGCGTCGCTGAGCGGGGTGTACGCCGTCCAGCCGAAGTCCGCCGAGCCCTGCGGCGTGAGGAATCCGCCGATGACCATGAGGCCGCCGAACAGGTACAGCCAGTAGGCCAGCGCGTTGAGCCGGGGGAACGACACGTCTGGCGCGCCGATCTGGATCGGCACGATGTAGTTGGCGAACCCGAAGGCCGCCGGGGTGGCGAACAGCAGCAGCATCACCGCGCCGTGCGAGGTGAAGAGCTGGTTGTACTGCTCGGCGGAGAGGATCTGCATCCCCGGGCGGGCCAGCTCGGCCCGGATCAGCATGGCCTCCAGCCCGGCCACCAGGAAGAACGCAAACGACGTCAGCAGGTACAGGATGCCGATCTGCTTGTGGTCGGTGGTGCCGAGAAACCTGATCAGGGAGTTGCCGGGGACCGGTGCCCGTACCGCTCCGGGGAAGCCCCCGAAGCGGGCCGGCGCCAGGATCGCCGGGCCCCGATCTCGACCGGGTTCCGTGGTTACCCGCTTGGGCATGGCATTCTCACCCCGTCGTGACGGCAGAAAGGACGGGCGTACCTACCCGACCCTCCCACCATAAAACCAGGCGAGAGCGGTAATTTCGGTCAGATCGCCGGTACCGGTGGAAGCACCCCGAACTGTCAGGTCGCGGGCAGCATCGCCCAGACGGCCTTGCCCTGGCCCGCCGGCACGCTGCCCCACCGCTGCGCCAGCTCCCGGACCAGCATCAGCCCACGACCACCCTCGGCTCGCAGACTGGCCTCGGCGGGCTGGGCCGGCGCGCCGCTGCCGTCCACCACTGCCAGATGCAGGTACGGCCGGCGCAGGGTCACCGTCACCTGCATGGGCGTGCCCGCGTGCCGTACGACGTTGCCGACAAGCTCGCTGAGCACCAGGGCGGCCGGACCGGCGGCGTCCGGCAGGTTCCACCGCGCGCACGCGTCGCCCACCAGCTCCCGGGCCCGCCGGCAGGCCTCGGCCACCGGCTCGAACCGGGCCCGGACCCGGAACGACGTGGCCGCGCCCGCGAGCCGGGTGGCCTCCGCGCAGTCCGTTGACACCGGCACCACACGGCACGTCGTCGACTCCGCCAGCCAGCGGGCGGCGACCGGTGGCGGAGCGCACAGCACCACCGGCACGGCAGGCCACTCCTCGGCCCTCCGGGCCGTCGCCGCGAAGACCGACAGCGCCAACCGATCCCGTACCGCGACGTCGGTGAGATCGACCACCAGCGCCTCCGGCTGGGTGGCCAGCGCGGCGCCCAGCGCCTGGTGAACGGTGCGCATCGTGCCCAGATCCAGCGGACCGCTGAGCCGAACGACCGCCACCGGCGCCGCGTCACGCACCTCGCAGACGATCCGGTCGGACATGGAACCTCGCTTCGGCTGGTGTGTCGGGATCTGCGAACTACCCGACGTCGAGCCGGACCAAACCGGCCCGCACACGCGCCGCTGCCGCCGACGGCGGTCAGGCCCTCGGCGGCAGCAAGTGGTACGGGCAGGTCAGACGGGCTGAAGGCGCGGCGCGCTGGCCAGCTCCCGGACCCGTTCGTACAGCTCGACGTAGCGCTGGGCCATCACCGCCGGCGTGAACCGCTGCGCGGCCACCCGGCGACACTCGTCGGCGTCGAGAAGGTCGGCGGCCAGGACGAGATCGGCCAACTCCTCCTCGTCGGCGGTGAGCAGCCCGGTGCGGCCGTGTTCGATCAGCTCCGGCAGGCAGCCCCGCGCGGTCGCCACGACTGGCGTGCCCAGGGCGAGCGACTCGACCACCGCAGTGCCGCCCGGCTCCTCCCAGCGCAGCGGAAACAGCGATGCGCGGGCGCTGGCGAGCAGGTCGTCGCGTTCCTGACCGGCCACCGTGCCGACCCAGCGGACCAGATCACCGTCGACGTGCGGGGCGACCTCGTCGAGGAAGAACCGCACGTCCGGGTTCTGCCGGGCCTCGTCGCCGGCCGCCGCCAGGTCGGCCGGGCGATGGTACGGGCCGACCGGGCCCGCCAGCACCAGCGGGAAACCGACCCGCTGCGCGAGCCGGGCGCCCACGTCCTGCCCCTTGCCCGGATTGATCCGGCCCAGGATGAGCAGGTGCTCGCCCTTGTCGGGTCGCGGCCGGCGGTCGGCGTCCACGGCCAGCGGGGTGGACAGGTGCACGTGACCCACCGAGTGCTCGCGCAGCGCCAGTGGGGCACGGGCCAGCTGAGAGGCGGAGACGCCGTTGACCCGGACCCGGTCGCCGCCGTCCAGGCTCCCGTACAGGTCGGGGTGCTTGGCGAGATCCCAGTGCAGGGTGTGCAGGGTCGGCGGCCCGGACGGCCCCATCGCCGCGAGGGTGGCCAGCCCCACCGCCTCCACGTGGTCGTGCACCAGGTCGATGTCGTCGCGTGCGTGCAGCTCGCGGACCACCCCGGCGAGGTGCGCCTGGGCGATTCCGCAGACCTGGTTGTACGGCCGTTGCAGCGACGCGAACTGCCCGTCGGCGAAGACCGACACCTTCTCGTCCACCGGCAGGGCGCTGCTCTGCACCGAGGCGAGGACCACGCGTACGCCCAGTCGGCGCAGCTCGGGCACCAGGGTGGCGATGACGTTCTCGATGCCGCCGTAGCCCGGTGGGGGCACCGACAGCCACGGGCCGGCGTTCATCAGCACGGTGAGGCTCATCGGATTCCGCCCTTCGGTATGGCGGCGCTCCCGCGCCGCACTGTCGTGCTCACGGTGCCGTTGGTTCGCGCCTGCGGGGCTCGCGAGATCGGCTCACTCCTCGCGCTCACGCGGCGGCCACCCGTCGACGCGGCACCCGGTGACGCAGCTCCGCCAGCGGCGGACGCTCCTCGATGGACACGTCGCTGACCACGATCTCGCGGTCCAGGTTCGGCAGGGTGTCCGACCCGCCCCGACGGAACTGCGTCAACAGGGCCTCCGGCACCGTGCCGGGCGCCGCCCAGCCGCGCCGCTGCAACCGGGACCAGGCGGTCAGCATGATCTGGGCGGACATCCTGCCGAGGGCCGCCGTGTCCTGGTGACGGTGCTTGCG
The DNA here is from genome assembly GCF_049841715.1 of Micromonospora sp. DT41. Lineage (NCBI taxonomy): Bacteria > Bacillati > Actinomycetota > Actinomycetes > Micromonosporales > Micromonosporaceae > Micromonospora > Micromonospora sp. DT41. The sequence continues at coordinate 198,059 of NZ_JBNCKU010000002.1, forward strand.
TTCGCCCAGGTCGACCTGCGCCAACGCGTCCAGGCCGACAAGGTCCAGCAGGTCGATCAGCATTGCCGTCTCCACCCCGTACCCGGAGACGAACGGCACCCGGGCCAGCACGTCGCGGCGGCCGGCGTACTCACCGGCGAGCGGCTGCACGAAGCCGGCCAGCTCGGGCCAGAAGAGGTTGAGCAGCGGGCGGGCCATCAACTCGGTCACCCGACCGCCGCCGTCGGGTTCCACGCTTGCCGTGCCCACCAGGGGCCGGTGATAGAAGCCCTTCACGAAATCGACCGACGGGTCGGTGAGCAACGGGCCGAGCAGCCCGCTCACGAAGTGCGGTCGGAACTCCCGTAGGTCGGCGTCGATGAACGCCACCACGTCCCCTTCGGCGGCGGCGAGCCCGGCCCAGAGGGCGTCGCCCTTGCCTGTGAGCCGGGGTAGCCCGCGGGTCATCACGTCCTGGCTGACCACCTCCGCGCCGGCGGCCCGCGCCACCTGCGCGGTGCGGTCGGTCGACCGCGAATCCACCACGATCAGTTCGTCGACCAGGGCGACCCGGTCCATCAGGTGCTCGCGGATGGTCGACACGATCGCTCCGACCGTGGCCTCCTCGTTGCGCGCCGGCAGCACCACGCTGACCCGGCTCTCCCCCTTGGCACGCAGCAGCCGGCGCGCCGGCCAGTCCGCTGCCGAGGTCGTCCGGTACGTGGCCCACGCCTCCACCACCGGTGACACGGTCGTATCCCGCACGGGCACCCCCTTTGTTCGTGCGTGGAAATAGCGACAGTGCTTCTTCCCACTCGCCACCACGCGCTAACCGTTTCCGGAGCAACAGCTTGATCACGGTGGTGACATTGTCGCGTTCCCGGGGCATGAACGTTTGATTGCGCACACCCCAGGGGACTGCTCCCATCGAAGGAGAAACGTTCTCGAAAGAGGTTGTTGAATGCGGAAATGCCGGGTGGGTCTGATCGGCGCGGGCGGAGTGGCACAGCGCCACGCCCGGGTGCTGTCCGGGTTCGACGACATCGAACTCGTCGGGGTGACCGACGTGCTGCCGGAGGCGGCGTCGGCGCTGGCCGCGCAGCACGGCGGGCAGGTCCACGGCGACGTCGCCGAGCTGCTGGCCGCCGCGCCGGACGCGGTGTACGTCTGCGTGCCACCGTTCGCGCACGGCCCCGCCGAGGAGGCGGTGATCGACGCCGGTGTGCCGATGTTCGTGGAGAAGCCCGTCGCCGTCGACCTGGTCACCGCCGAGCGCATCGCCGACCTCGTCGCCCGACGCGGGCTGCGTACCGCCGTCGGGCACCACTGGCGCTACCTGAGCGTTGTCGACAAGGCCCGCGAGCTGCTCGCCGACCGTCCCGTTCGGATGGTCAGCGGCGCCTGGCTGGACAAGGTTCCGCCGGTCGCCTGGTGGTCGGTGCGGGACCGCTCCGGCGGCCCGGTCGTCGAGCAGGCCGCGCACGTACTGGACCTCATCCGGGTGCTGGCCGGCGAGGTCACCGAGGTCACCGCGTACGGCAACGGCACGCCACCGCCGGTCGACGGCGCCGACATCGACTCGGTGACCACCGCCGCGCTGCGCTTCGCCGACGGCGCGGTCGGCACCCTCAGCGCGGCCTGCGTGCTGGGCTGGAAGCACCGGGCCGGGCTGGAGATCCTCGCCGACGGGCTGGCCCTGTCGCTCACCGAGGACGGCCTGTCGATCCGTGACGCCGACGGCGAACGGCACCTGCCCGCCGATCCGGAGGCCGCCCGGGTGGCGGTGGACCGCGCCTTCGTCGACGCGGTACGCGGCATCGGCGATGACGTGCGCGTCCCGTACGTCGAGGCCCTCGGCACCCAGCGGCTGGCCCTCGCGGTGGCCGACTCGGCGCGGACCGGAGCGACGGTACGGCTCACCGCTCCCGGTGCTCCGGCGCTGCTCCGCACGGGGGTGACGGTCGATGCGTGAGCGGGTCGTCACGGTCAGCGCGCCAGGCCGGGTGGAGATCGTCGAGCAGGAGGCGGCGGAGCTGCGCCCTGGCACGTTCCGCGTCGAGACCCTGTTCAGCGGCGTCTCCGCAGGCACCGAGCTGAGCTACGTCAAGGGCACCAACCCGTACCTGCACGTCACCTGGAACGCCGACCTCGGCCTGTTCCAGCCGGGCGAGGCGAGCACCAGGTACCCGGTCACCCGGCTCGGCTACATGCAGGTCGGCCGGGTGGTGGAGAGCGCCACCCCGGCGGTCGCCGTGGGCACTGTAGGCGCCATGACGTACGGGCACCGCACCGGCTGGCTCGCCGACCCGGTCGCCGAACGGTTCGTGGCGCTGCCCGACGACCTCGACCCGCTGCTCGGCGTGTACGTCGCCCACATGGGCCCGATCTGCGCCAACGGCCTGCTGCACGCCGCCGCCGACCTGCACGGCCCGGACGTCCGGTCACTCGGCGACGGCGTACGCGGCCGGCGGGTCGCCGTGATCGGCGCTGGCGTGGTGGGGCTGCTGACCGCCCTGCTGGCCCGGCGGCACGGCGCCGCCTCAGTGGTCGTCCTCGACCCCACCGCGCAGCGCCGACAGGTCGCCGAGGCGCTCGGCCTGCAAACCCTCGACCCGGAGGCGGACGACCCGGCGGTGGTCCTCAAGACCCGGTGGGCGCACACCGCCGGTGACCGGGGCGCCGACGTGGTGTTCCAGTGCCGGGGTCAGGCGTGGGCGTTGCAGCTCGCGCTGCGGCTGCTGCGCCCCCAGGGCACCGTGATCGACCTGGCCTTCTACCAGGGCGGCGCGGACGCGGTCCGCCTCGGCGAGGAGTTCCACCACAACGGGCTGGCGCTGCGCTGCGCCCAGATCGGCAGGGTCCCGCGCGGGCTCGCGCCCACCTGGGACCGCGAACGGCTGTCGGCCGAGACCATCGACCTGCTGCGGGCGTACGGGGACGCCATCGGTAAGCACCTGGTCTCGGCGGTGGTGCCGTTCGACGACGCGGCCACCCTGCTCACCGACCTCGCCGAGCGCCGCCGCCAGGAGTTGCAGGTGGTGCTGGCAGTGTGACCCGTCGCCGCGGCGCGCTGTTCGGGTGCGTCGGCGGGCTACCGTTCCCGGCATGAGCACCCCGAAGGACGGCAGCACCCCGAAGGACCGTCCCGTCGGTCTGACCGCCCTGCTGCCGTACCTTCGGGAACACCGCGGCACCCTCGTCGTGGTGGGCCTGTTGTCGCTGGCCGGCGCCGCGGCGTCGCTGACCCAGCCCCTGCTCACCCGGTCGGTGCTCGACCGGGTGACCGACGGCCAGGGCGTGTCCCGGCTGGTAGCGGTGCTCGTGGTGCTGGTGCTGCTCGGCGCGGCCATCGGCGGACTGCGCAACTACCTGCTGCAACGCACCGCCGAAGGGTTGGTGCTGACCACCCGCCGGCGGCTGGCCGCGCATCTGCTGCGACTGCCCATCACCGAGTACGACAGCCGCCGCACCGGTGACCTGCTCTCCCGGGTGGGCTCGGACACCACACTGCTGCGGGCGGTGGTCACCTCCGGGCTCTTCGAGACGGTCACCGGTGCGGTGATGGTGGTCGGCGCCGGCACCGCGATGGTGCTTCTCGACCCGCTGCTGTTCGGCGTCACGCTGCTCGGGGTCGGGCTGGGGCTGGGCTTCGCGGCCACCTTCGCCCGCCGGGTGCGGGCACTGGCCCGCGCCGCGCAGGAGCGGGTCGGCGAGATGACCTCGGCGGTCGAGCGGGCCATCTCGGCGGCCCGCACCATCCGGGCCAGCCGCGCCGAGGCCCGGGAGACGGAGACCGTCGCCGGCAGCGCCCGGGAGGCGTACTCGGCGGGCCTGCGTGTGGCCCGGGTGCAGGCGGTGGTCGGCCCGATCGGCACGGTCACCGTGCAGGGCGCCTTCCTGCTTGTGCTCGGCATCGGCGGGGCGCGGGTGGCCGCCGGCGCGATCACCGTGGGCGACCTGGTCGCCTTCGTCATGTACCTGTTCTTCCTGGCTCTGCCGCTGGCCCAGGTGCTGAACGCGTACACCCAGTTGCAGAGCGGCCTGGGCGCGCTGCAACGGATCGAGGAGATCCTCGCCGTGCCCGCCGAGGGCGCGGCGGACCGGCCGATGCCCGGAGGTGCAACGGCAACCCCGCGCCAGCCCACCCCGATGATCGAGTTCGACCGGGTGGGGTTCGGCTACCCCGGCGGCCAGGAGGTCCTGCACGAGGTCAGCTTCGCGGTGCCGGCCGGCACCCGTACCGCGCTTGTCGGGCCCTCCGGCGCCGGCAAGTCGACGCTGCTCGCCCTCGTCGAACGCTTCTACGAGGTGAGCGCCGGCGCGGTCCGCATCGACGGCACCGACGTGCGGGAACTGCCCCGCGACGTGCTGCGGGCCCGGCTCGGCTACGTCGAGCAGGAGGCTCCGGTGCTCGCCGGCACGCTCCGGGAGAACCTGCTGATCACCACCCCGGACGCCACCGACGAGCGGCTGCACCAGGTCCTCGACGAGGTCAACCTGAGCCATCTGGCGAACCGCACCCCGCAGGGCCTGGACGTGCAGGTGGGGGAGGGCGGGGTACTGCTCTCCGGAGGCGAACGGCAGCGGCTGGCCATCGGCCGGGCGCTGCTGGCCAGCCCTCCGGTGCTGCTGCTGGACGAGCCGACAAGCAACCTCGACGCGCGCAACGAGGCAGCCCTGCGCCGCGCCATCGACGCGGTGGCCGTCCGCCGGACCCTGCTGATCGTGGCGCACCGGCTCGCCACGGTGGTCGACGCCGACCAGATCGTCGTCCTCGACGGCGGCCGAGTGAGCGCCGTGGGCACCCACGCCGAACTGACCGCCACCGACCCGCTCTACAGGGAGTTGGCCACCCACCAACTGCTGGTCGGCTGATCCACAGGCGTTCCGTACCGACATGCCGGCAGATGACCGACCGGCCGGGCCGCAGAAGGCGGCTCGAATCGCGTACCGTTGCCGCTCATGGGTGTGTCGCAACGGTTCAAGAGCAAGTTCCGGCGGTTCCTGCAGCGCCCCGGTCACACCGTGGATCTTGCTCCGCTGGAGAAGCTGCTGCCGGCGATCGCGGCGCGCGAGGATGACCTCGTCGCGCTCGACGACGCCGAGCTGACCGAGGCCGCAGGCGTCGCCGCCGGGTACGAGGAGATCTGCGCCGTCGGCCGCGAGGCCGCTCGCCGGGGCCTCGACCAGCGGCCGTACGACGTGCAGCTGCTCGGCGCGATGTCGCTGCTGTCCGGCAAGGTCGCCGAAATGGCCACCGGTGAGGGCAAGACCCTTACCGCCACGATCGCCGCGTACGGGCACGTCCGGCTCGGCAACGGGCCGGTGCACGTGCTCACCGTCAACGACTACCTGGCCCGCCGCGACGCCCAGTGGATGGAGCCCGTCTACAAGCTGCTCGGCCTGACGGTCGGGTGGGTCAACGAGGCGTCCACCCCGCAGGAGCGGCGCGACGCCTACTCCTGCGACGTCACCTACGTCTCGGTCAGCGAGGCTGGCTTCGACTACCTGCGCGACCAGCTGGTCACCGACGTGGCCGACCGGGTGCAGCCGACGCTGACCACAGCGATCGTCGACGAGGCCGACTCGATCATGATCGACGAGGCGCGGGTGCCGATGGTCCTCGCCGGCGCCGTACCGGGCGAGCAGGATCCGGTGCACGCCGCCGCCGCGCTCGTCCGCGGCCTGCGCAAGGACCGGCACTACACGGTCGCCGAGGACGGGCGCAGCGTCGCCTTCACCGCCACCGGCCTGGCCGCCGTCGAGGCCAAGCTCGGCATCGACCTGTACGACGAGGAGCACGTCGCGCAGCTCTCCGCTGTCAACGTGGCGCTGCACGCGCACGCACTGCTGCACCGCGACGTGGACTACATCGTCCGGGACGGCTCGGTCGAGCTGATCGACGAGATGCGCGGCCGGGTGGCCCAGCGCCGCCGCTGGCCCGACGGGCTCCAGGCGGCCGTCGAGGCCAAGGAAGGGCTGGACGCCACAGCCGAAGGCGAGGTGCTCGGCACCATCGCCGTGCAGGCGTACATCGCGCTCTACCCCAAGGTGTGCGGCATGACCGCCACGGCGGTGCTTGTCGGTGACCAGCTGCGGGAGTTCTTCGGCCTGGAGGTCGCGGTGATCCCGCCGAACACCCCGTGTGTCCGCGAGGACGAGCCGGACCGCATCTACGCCACCCGCGCCGAGAAGGACGAGGCGCTCATCGACGAGATCCAGCGCTGGCACGCCAAGGGTCGGCCCGTGCTGATCGGCACACTGGACGTCAAGGAGTCCGAAGGGCTCGCCGCCGGGCTCAACGCCGCCGGTGTGCCCTGCGTGGTGCTCAACGCCAAGAACGACGACGAGGAAGCGGCGATCATCGCCGAGGCCGGCGCGTACGGCGCGGTGACCGTCTCCACCCAGATGGCCGGTCGGGGCGTCGACATCCGGCTCGGCGGCAGCGACCAGGCCGACCAGGAGCGGGTCGCCGAGCTGGGCGGGCTCTACGTGATCGGCAGCGGTCGGCACGACAGCCGCCGGGTCGACGACCAGCTGCGCGGCCGCGCCGGCCGTCAGGGCGACCCCGGTGGCTCGGTCTTCTTCGTCAGCCTGGAGGACGACCTGGTCGTGCGGCACGCCTCCGACTCGGTGCCGGCCTCGCCCCGGATGAACGCGGACGGGCTCGTCACCGACGAGCAGGTGGACTACGCCGTCGAGCACGCCCAGCGGGTCGCCGAGGGCGTCAACCACGAGATCCACCGCAACACCTGGCGCTACAGCGTCGTGATCGAGCAGCAGCGCAAGGCCCTCGCCGAGCGCCGGGAGCGTCTGCTCACCAGCGACGTGGCCGCGTTGATGCTGCTGGACAAGATGCCCGACAAGGCCGGCGAGATGGACGAGGACCTGCTCGCCCGCGCCGCCCGGTCGATCGCGCTCTACCACCTGGACCGGCTGTGGGCCGAGCACCTGGCCGAGCTGTCCGAGGTCCGCGAAGGTGTGCACCTGCGCGCGCTGGGCCGGCTCGACCCGCTCGACGAGTTCCACCGGGCGGCCGTTCCGGCGTTCAACAACCTCGTGCCGGAGATCGAAGCCCGTACCCTCGCCACCTTCGAGGAGACCGAATTCGACGAGGATTGGGAGCCCGAGGAGAGCACCCTGGTCCGGCCGACCGCCACCTGGACGTACCTGGTTCACGACAACCCGTTCGGCTCCGAGCTGGACCGGCTGATCGCCTCGGTGGGACGGCGGCTCAGCGGCGCCTCGCGCTGATCCGACCTGCCACACCTGCCCCGCCGTCCGCAGGGCCCCGATCGCGCGTTCGTGTGCCGGTCGGGGTTCTGCGGCGCTGGGGGTCGGCGCGTGACCGTTCGAGGAGCGGGCGTGCGTTCCTCGGTCGGGCGTCCGCGCGGCGTCGGGGCTGTGGCGGTGCTGGTCATCGGGTCTCCGGTCGGGCGTTCAGGGCTCCGCGGCACGTCCCGCCTGTCGGGGAGGCCCCGGGTTCGCCGTTTCGATCCCGGTTTGCGAGGGTAGTAGGGCGGGTCGGTCAAGTTCAGAAGAGAGCAGACGATGGCACACGTGACGACGTCGGCGGGACACATACGAGGGCGCACGAGGGCAGTGCGCCGGTGAACCTGGACACGCGGGAACCGGTCGTCGAACGACTCGGCGTGTTGGAGACCGCCGCACTGCTGCGGGAACTGACCGCCGGCCTCATCGCGCTGACCGATTTCGATGAGGCCCTGCTGGCGCTGGTCCGGATCACCCGGGACGCGGTGGCTGGCGTCCGCTGGTGTGGGTTCACCGCGCTGCGGGCCGGCGAGCCGGCAGGTGTGGCCGCCTCCGACGAGCGGATGGCCGGCCTCGACGACCTGCGACACGGCCCCGACTCGCCGGCCATGAGCGCCATCCAGCGCCGCGAGATGATCCTCGCCGCCGACCTGGCCGCCGAGGCGCGCTGGCCGGTCTGGACCGCACGTGCCCGTGACCTCGGCGTACGCGGCGTGATCTCCGCACCGGTCGACATCGACGACCAGGTGATCGGGGCTATCAACCTGTACGCCGGCGCCCCGGACATGCTCACCCCGCAGCACCAGTTGACAGCGATGCTGCTCGCCGAACACGCTGGCCTGCTGCTTGCCGCCGTACGCGACCGGGGTCGGCAGCAGGTCCTCGCCGACGAGCGGGACGCCACGCTTCTGCTCGACGGGGTGGTCGGGCAGGCCGTGGGCGTGATCATGACGCAGCGCGGCTGCCCGCCGGCCGAGGCCCTCGGCGTGTTGCGCGCCGCCGCCTCGTCGCTGGACATCCCGCTGCGCCAGGTGGCGGAACGCCTCGTCCGCACGGTCTCCCGTCCCCGCGAGAGCTGATCGCCGAGCGCCGCGCTGCGCCCGCCCATGATCGACTCGAGTTTCATGTAATCGGGGTGTCCTCGCGATCCGGACACCCCGATTTCCAGGAAGTCGAGTCGATCAATGTGTCGGGTGGGCGTGCCCGTTGTTCCGGTCGGTGGTGAGCCGGGCGGAATCGTTTCACAATCGGATGACCCGGGTAGCACTCTGAATTCCTGAGCTGCACAAACCTGGGGAGGACCGATGCAGAGCCGGCTGCGGGTGCAGGGGCATCCAATCCAACCGATGCTTGTGACGTTCCCGATGGGGCTCTTTGTCAGCGCCACCGTCTTCGATTTCACCGACGTCATCGGAGGGCCGGCGTTCCTCGGTGAGGTCGGCTACTGGACGGGCGTCGCCGCGCTTGTCGCCGCCGCGCTCACAGTGGTGGCCGGCATGATCGACCTGTGGGACGTGCCGGGCGACCGCACCCGTCGGACCGCGATCGCCTTCAACCTGGCCAACGCGGCGATGGCCGGCATGTTCCTGATCGCCTGCCTCGTTCGGGCGCAGTCTCCGCAGCGCGGCGCGTCGGTCGCGATCCTGGTCACCGAACTGGTCGCCCTGGCCATCGGCGGGGTCGGGGTGCACCTGGGCGCGCGGCTCATGCGCCAGTTCGACGCGGGCCGGGCCGAGGCCGGCAGCTTCGACGCGCTCGCCGGTTCCACAGTAGAAATCGTCCGTCCTCGCCCCTGACCGCCCCGCCACAACCCGGCCCCGCCCTCCGGCCCGCCCGGCCCAGCCGCCCCGCCTGCCCTGGCCTTCCCCGCCCCGGCCGGCATGGCTAGGCCCTGCTCTGTCAGCTCGGTGCGGTGCGGTGCGGTGCGGTGCGGTGCGGTGCGGCCAGGTGGTGCGAAATCGGTGACGGACGGGATGCGGGTCCGGTCAGCCAAAGGCAAATGGCTTGCCGGCCGGGGCGCCGGCCGGCGAGGCTGACCGCCATGAACGACACCCGCGACGTCGAGGAATTGATCGCCGAGGCCGCCACCGCGCCCGTCGACGGCTGGGGTTTCGACTGGCTGGCCGGCCGGGCAACCGAGGAGCGGCCGCCCTGGGGGTACGCGCGGCTGGTCGCCGACCGGATGGTCCGCGCTGACGCCGCGCTGGACGTGGACACCGGCGGAGGTGAGGTGCTCGCCGAGGTGCCACATCCCCCGAAGGTGCTGGTGGCCTCCGAGGCGTGGCCGCCGAACGTCGAGGTGGCCCGCCGGACGCTGCGGCGGGTCGGCGCGACGGTGGTGGCTGTCGCCCCGGAGTCGGCGCTGCCGTTTCGTGACGATTCCTTCGACCTGGTGGTGAGCCGGCATCCGGTGCGTACCGACTGGGTGGAGACGGCGCGGGTGCTGGGCCCGGGTGGGACGTACCTGTCGCAGCAGATCGGGCCGGGCACCATGCGGGAGCTGAGCGAGGCGATCCTCGGTCCGTTGCCAGCGCCGGCAACGCGGCACCCCGAGCAGGCGGTTGCCGACGCCGAGGCAGCCGGACTGCGGGTGGTCGACCTGCGGCGGGCCAGGCTGCGTGCGGTCTTCCTCGACATCGGCGCGGTGGTCTGGTTCCTCCGCAAGGTGATCTGGACGGTGCCCGGGTTCACCGTGCAGGCCCACCGTCCCGCGCTGCTGGCCCTGCATCGCCGTATCACCACCGAAGGCTCTTTCGTGGCCCACGCCGAACGTTTCCTCATCGAAGCCACCCGCCCCTGATCCCCGCACCGTCGATCATGGAGTTGTGGTGCCTCACAAAAGCGACGTATCGGGGCGCGCCGCCCACCACAACTCCATGATCGACGCGGCACGGCGTCTGGGCTGATGCCGGCCGGGGTCGGCGGCATGGTCATCGGCAAGCGCGGCGCGGCGCGGCGGGCGTTAGTGGGGGTGGGACTTGTGGTGGGTTGCTAGGACGTCGGTGCCGAAGTCGCTCGCGGGGCGGCGGAGCACTGTGTGCGCGTGGTTGCCGTCCTCGCTCGTGTTGTCGTACTCGATAAGTAGGTCGTGGCCCTGCACCCGGTAGTAGTGCCGCTGGCCCGGTCGGGTCGGGCCGGCCCAGGCGAAGTGCAGCTGGCCGGCGTCGAGGCGGGCAGCCTCCGCGGTGGCCAGTTCGGGCGGCAGCCGGTCCAGGTAGAGCGCGACGATCTGGTGCAGCAGCGCGCGTCCGGTTGGGCGGAGCCGGTCGGCAGGTACGCCGAGTGGCTCCAGTGGGCCGTCGACGTGGGGGCGGGTAGCGCTGATGATGTCCGCCGGTGCCTCGTCGGCGATGATCGCGGCGGCCCGTTCGGTGGGCCCGAGCGCGTCGAGGAGGTCGCGGGCGAGGTCTTCCTCGACGCCGAGCGGCCGGGAGACGGGGCGTCCGGCATAGCGGACGGCGGCCGGGTTGGCGCCGAAGAAGATCGGGGCGGGGGAGACCTGGTCGTCCACCACGGTCATTGTCACCGACAGGTGGTGGCCCTCCAGCCGCCACGCCCACCGGTCGTCGCGTGCCGGATCACCGAAGACTGCCACCCAGTAGTCGCCGCTGTGTCGCCCGCGCCGCCATCCCTCGGCCCGATCGAGGACCTCTTCCAGCGCGATGATTGCCATCGCCTGCGCGTACGCCGAAGGGCTGAGCGCGGTGGCCAGGAGCCGGTGCGCGGCCTTGCGCCCGGCGATGTCCAGGTCGGCGAGGCTGACGCCGGGGCGGGGGCGTGGTCGGTACTCCAGCCAGCGGCGGGCGTTATCGTCGTCGAACGCGTAGCCGGCGGCGGCGCGAGCCGGGGGGTCGAGAGCGGCCAGCAGCGAGGTGCCGGCGGCGCGCATCTGCTCGGACAGGGGACCTTCCATCGCCCCTGTATACCGGTCGGTCGGGGTCGGCGTCAGCCCGCCCGGAGCAGCTCAGCCATGTCCGGCAGGTTGAAGAACTGCGCGGTGTCGGCCGCCGACGGGTTGCCGTACGCCGGGTCGGCCCCGGCGGCCAGCAGCGCGCGGACGGCGTCGGCGCTGCTGCGGAACACGGCGGCGGCAAGCGCGGTCTGCCCCCGGTCGTTGGTGCGGGTGTGGTCGGCGCCGCGGTCGAGCAGGGCGGCCACCGTGTCCGGGTGGGCGTGGTAGGCGGCCAGGATCAGCAGCGTGTCGCCCTTGTCGTTGGTGAGGTTGACCGGCAGGCCGGCGTCGATCTGGGCGGCCAGCTCCTCGGTGGAGCCGGCGCGGGCCAGGTCGAACATCCGGTGCGCGAACGCGAGGGTCTCGGCGTCAAGGTCGTCGGTCACCGGTCCAGGCTAGCCGTCGGCGTCCTGATAGGTTGCTCGGCCGGCAGGCTGGGGGAGGGTCCGATGGGCGAGACGGTCTACGTGGGCAACGCGGGTGTGGACGGCGCCGGCAACGCGGGCTGGCTGCTCGGGCACTTCGCGCCGCCGGGGGAGATCCGGCACAGCACCGACGTCGAGGTGAAGTGGGGTGTGCACCGGCCGGGGGAGGCGCGGTCGCGGTGGGCCACCGGGGAGCGTCGGACCACGCTTCTCGTCCTCGTGCAGGGCTGTTTCCGGGTCGAGTTACCGGACCGGACGGTGCGGTTGGCCGCGCCGGGTGACTACGTGGTGTGGGGCCGGGGGGTGGATCACTCCTGGTACGCCGAGGTGGCGTCGACGGTGCTGACAGTGCGGTGGCCGTCGGTGCCGGGCTACCGGGTGGACCCACCGGTGTTGCGCTGAACCGTGGCCCGAGGGCTGGTGTCCCGGCATGTGAAATTACCTACTAAACCTATAGGGTTTGACGGCTAGAGTACGGAGGCACCCCGTCGAACGACCCGCGAGGAAACACCGATGATCCACTACCGCACGGACACCGACCTGCTGGCCGTCGCCGCCGAATGGGCCGACCCGACCAGGTGGCCGGTCGCACTGCGATTCGACCCCGTGCAGCGCTGGTACGCCCGGCTCGCCACCGGCGTCGACCACGAGGTGTGGGCGCTGAGCTGGCTGCCCGGCCAGGGCACCGACCTGCACGACCACGGCGGGTCCGCAGGCGCGTTCCGGGTGGTCGCCGGAGCGCTCACCGAGGAGACGGTAAGCGGAGGACGACTGAGCCCCCGGCTGCTGCCCGCCGGTTCCGGTCGCCGCTTCGGCTCCCGGCACGTGCACGTCGTCACCAACCGGGGTGTGACGCCAGCGGTGAGCGTCCACGTCTACCGGCCGGCGCTGCGCCGGATGACCCGCTACGACCTCGTCGACGGCCGTCTGCGCGCCGCCGAGGTCGCCGAGGCCGGCCGGTCCTGGTGAGCGACCGTCGGCACCGAATCACCCCCGTCACCGGAAGGAACCCGATAATGCAGGTCATCGCCGACCACTGTCCGGCTCCCGTGCCGCCACCGGGCTCCCGCGGCATCGACGAGATCCTGGCCGCCGCCCGCGCCCGACTCGACAGGCTCGACCCGGAGCGGGCACACCTGGCGTACCGGGCCGGCGCCCTGCTTGTCGACATCCGGCCGGCCGCACAGCGGGCCGCGCACGGCGTCGTGCCGGGCTCCCTCGTTGTCGAACGCAACGTGCTGGAGTGGCGCTTCGACCCGCGCTGTCCGTCCCGCCTGCCCCAGGCCGTCGACTACGACGTGCCGGTGGTGATCCTCTGCCAGGAGGGCTACACCTCGTCGCTGGCCGCCGCCGCGTTGCAGGACATCGGCCTGCACCGGGCCACCGACGTCGACGGTGGCTTCGCGGCCTGGCGGATCGCCGGCCTGCCGGCCCTCGGCCCGACCCCGCTGCACCACGCGTCCCCCCTCGCGTCCCCGGTCACCGCCGGCTGGGCGCGCCGCTGACCGTCACGCCGCACCGGGCGTGGCGGGCGTACCGCCATCTCAGGAGGCACCATGTCCGTCGTCGCCATCCCCACGCGTCCCCACCCGGTGGCCCGCCCCAGCCGCCAGCGCACCGGCCCGACCCTGACCATCACGCTGGATCTCACCCCCGGGCCGCTGAGCCCCCGGCTGGCCCGGCTGGTGCAGTTGCTCGGCGAACTGGCCGAGGCCGGCGAGGGGCAGCTGAGCACCACCGGCACCGCCGCCGTCGTCGCACCGGCGCCGCCGCCCGCGACCGCCGCCGTCGTCGCACCGGCGCCGCCGCCCGCGACCGCCGCCGCCGACTCCGACCACGTGCTCATCCTGGCCGGCTCGCGGGCGGTCCGTTGCGGTGACCGGGTGGTGGCGCTGACCCGCATCGAGTACGACCTGCTGCTGTTTCTGGCCGAGCACCCGCGCCGTGTCTTCACCCGGCTCCAGTTGCTGTCGAACGTCTGGGGTTACGAGCATGCGGTCGTCCGCACCGTGGACGTGCACGTACGTCGCCTGCGCGCCAAGCTGGACGGCGTGGAGGTGGTCACCACAGTCCACGGGGTGGGCTACCGGCTGGCCGACGAGGCGCGGATCAGCGTGGACCACACTCGCTGACCAGCGGGCGGGCGGCCGATCGGAGGCGGGTCGCGGCGACCCGGTGAACAGGACGGGGACCCCCGTATCGGGGCATCCTGGCGGCTCTGCTGTAATCATCTGACGTCGCACGCAGAGCGAGCGTCTGGCTGCGATGTGTTCGTCAATTGTCACATTCATGCAACGCAGCCGCCTCTTGACCCTCGCTCAGGCGCCGGGAAGCATCGATGGAGCGGCGTCCCGGGCCGTGGGGAGATACCCGGACCAGCCCAAGGAGGACCATGTCGGTCAGCCCTGCCTCGTCGCGCGCCGGATGGCACACGTCGCAACCCGCGGTTCCCGGTCGACCCCCTGGCGGCCAGCGCCGTCCGGCGAGCACCGTGGCACCGATGCTCACTGTGACGCTGTCCATTCCACTGGCCTGCGAGGAGTCACTGACCGCACCGGCACGACGGCTGCTCGAGGCGGCCCGCGAGATGCTCGAGCAGGGTGAGGGCGTTGTCGTCAACGCGGTCCCGGCCGAGCGTCGCCCTGACACGCCGCCGGCCACGAGGTCGCCGGCCCGAGCGCTCACCCCGACCATCCCCGCCCTGCACATCCTGGCCGCGTCCCGGTCGGTGCTGCGCGACGGCGAGCCGCTGCCGCTGACCCGCCTCGAGTTCGACCTCCTGCTGCACCTGGTCGCCCATCCCCGGCGGGTGTTCACCAGGCTGCAACTGCTGAACGCCGTGTGGGGCTACGAGCACGCGGGCGTGCGTACCGTCGACGTGCACGTCCGCCGGCTGCGCGGCAAGGTCGGCGTGGACGTCCCCCTTGTCACCACCGTCTACGGCGTGGGCTACCGGCTGGCCGACGACGCCCGCGTCACCATCGACCGCACCGGCTGACCGCCGCCCTCCGCCTGTCCCACGCGGGGCAGGATGGTCCGGTGCGTATCCGTCCCATCTCGCCCGACCTGCTCGTCGCGGAGCTGACCGGCCGGCTCGTCGACGCCGCCACCGACGCCGAGCCCGCCCGGTTGCGGGTGGCCGTCGACGGCGCCCCCGCCGCCGGCCCGGACGAGCTGGCCGAGGCTCTGGTGGACCCGCTGCGCGCCCGGGGACGCCCGGTGCTGCACGTCCGCGCCGCCGACTTCCTGCGGCCCGCCTCGCTGCGCTTCGAACTCGGCCGGACCAACCCGGACTCCTACTACGAGGGCTGGGTCGACGAGCCGGGGCTACGCCGTGAGGTGCTCGACCCGGCCGGCCCCGGCGGCGACGGCCGACTGCTCCCGTCGCTGTGGGACGCCACCGCCGACCGGGCCAGCCGCGCCCGGTACGTCGACCTGCCGCCCGGTGGTGTGGTCCTTGTCAGCGGCGCGCTGCTGCTCGGCGGGGGTCTGCCCTTCGACGTGACAGTCCACCTTCAGCTGTCGTCTGCGGCGTTGCGCCGACGCACCGGGCCCTCCCAGGAGTGGACGCTTCCGGCCTTCGACAGGTACGCCGACGAGGTCGTCCCCGCAAGCTTCGCCGACGTGGTGGTACGGGCCGACGACCCTCGACATCCCGCGCTCGTCGAACCGGGCGTCGATGGCTGAAACGAGACGACAAATTCGCCGGTTTGGCCGGCACCTCCGGCGGGTACTCGCCCGGCTCACAGAGCGCGGGTGACCGCCCGCGTACCGGATGCGACCGTGACCGGGGCTTTCCGCCGCCGGCACCCGGTTCACATTGAGCCACCAGGCCCAGGAAAGGCAGGCAGCGATGCTCGTCCACGACACGGTCGGTACGGGCCGTTCCCAGACGGAGATCGACCAGATCCGGCTTTCCCTTCAGGCGCGCTACGACGAGCTGACCGCGGAGTACGAGCAGACGGTTCTCCAGAGCCAGGTGCTGCGCCTGGTGGAGGTCGGTGATACCGCCGGCGACGACCAGGCCGACAGCGGCACCAAGACGGCCGAGCGGGACACCGCCCAGTCGTTGCTGCGGACCATCCTGGACCGGCGCGCCCAGTACGAGCACGCGCTCGGTCGGCTCGCCGAAGGCACGTACGGCTGGTGTGAGGGCTGCTCGGCGGCGATCCCCGTGGAACGGTTGGAGATCTTCCCGGCCGCCACCACGTGCGTGACCTGCAAGCAGACCCGCGAGCGGCGGGCGGCCTGAGCGACGCCAGCGGTTGCCGGTCGGTCCGCGACACGATGGACTCAACGCATGGGTGACATTCTCGTGGGCACCGCGTCGTGGACCGACCGCACCCTGCTGGACTCCGGCTGGTATCCGCAGACGGCGGACAACCCGGAGAAACGCCTGGCCTACTACGCCCGGCAGTTCCCGCTGGTCGAGGTGGACGCCACCTACTACTCGCCGCCCGCCGAGGCGACGGCGCGGCTGTGGGCAGAGCGCACCCCGGCGGGCTTCACGTTCAACATCAAGGCGTTCAGCATGCTCACCGGGCATCCGACCCGGGTCAACGCGCTGTACAAGGACCTGCGGCCGGACACCGACAAGAAGAACGTCTACCCCGACGACCTGCCCGCGCAGTCGTACGAGGAGGTGTGGACGCGCTTCCTGTCCGCACTGGACCCGCTTGTCGAGGCGGGCAAGCTGGGCGCGCTGCTGTTCCAGTTCCCGCCCTGGTTCACCATCAAGCGGGCCAACAAGGAGTACCTGCTGGAGGTGGCCAAGCGCTGCTCGCCACTGCGCCCGGTCTACGAGTTCCGGCACGCCTCCTGGTTCGACGGCGACAACGCCGAGGAGACGCTCGCCTTCCTGCGCGAGCACCGGCTGTCGTACGTCTGCGTGGACATGCCGCAGGGTCACCGCTCGTCGGTGCCCCCGGTGCTGGCCGCCACCGGAGACCTCGCGGTGATGCGCTTTCACGGCCACAGCGACAAGTGGACAAGCAAGGACATCCACGAGAAGTTCGGCTACCACTACTCGAAACAGGAGCTGGCGGACTGGGCGCCGAAGCTGCGCGAACTGGCCGACGAGGCCGGGCAGACCCACGTACTCATGAACAACTGCTATCGGGACTACGCCCAGACCAACGCGAAGACCCTCGCCGGGCTCCTCGACACCGCCTGACCGGCCGGCTCACCCGATCCGGGTGGGGCCGGCTCACCCGTCCGACCGGCACGGTGGAGGGGTGCGTGGGGTCGCCGGTGGCGACCGTGCGCCGGAGACGACACGGAGGTGACACCGATGACGGTTCGAGTGGTGAGCGATCGGCGGCGTGGCGCCGTCCTGCGCGTGGTCGGCACTGCCGACAACGCCCGCCGCACCCAGCAGGGCAGCCCGATACGGGCCCGTCGTGGGCCGGCGGGACCGCCGCGACGCGCCGACGACAGACGGTGGGACATCACGGAACGGGGGACGACCGATGGCTGACACGATGATCTCGGCGTTCGAGTCCTCGTTGGACAAGACGAACCTGATCCTCAAGGACATCGAGTCCGCCTACGGGTGGCCCAAGGAGCGGCGCAACCAGTCGTACGCGGCGCTGCGCACCGTCCTGCACCTGCTGCGTGACCGGCTGCCGGTGAACGAGAGCGTCGAGTTCGCCCAGCAGTTGCCGGTCCTGGTGCGGGGGATCTACTTCGACGGATGGAACCCGTCGGACGTCCCGATCAAGCTCAACCGGGACGACTTCCTCTACGAGGTCCGCCAGGGGTTCCCGTACGACGTGCAGGGCGGCCCCGAGCGGGTGGCGCAGGTGGTGCTTGACACCCTGCGCCGGCACGTGACCCAGGGCGAGTGGCAGGACGTGAAGGACACAATGCCCAAGGATCTCGCCACGATGCTGCCGTGACACGCTGCGGCCGGAGGCCCGCCCGACGACCGTCGGGCGGGCTCAGTCGTCGGAGGCGGGCGACGGCACCCGGGACACCGGGTGACCGGCCTTGCGGGCGAGCGCGGCGAAGGCGACAGCGTCCACGATGGCCGCGCCACCGGGGTCGTTGTTGAAATAGACGTACGCCGGTTCGTCCGCGCCGAACGCGTCGGTGAGCCGACGCACCCATGAGCCGAGCGCCGCGCGGCCGTAGCGGGGCCACGGCCGCGCCCGTCCCTCGTGCAGCCGCAGATAGCCGAAGTCCGTGGTGCGCCACTGCGGGGCGACCGGGCGGCCCAGCCGGTCGGCCCAGACCAGCGCCGCGCGCCGGCGCTCCAGCACCGCACGGGTGGCGTCGGTCCACCACGACGGGTGCCGCGGTTCGACGGCCACCCGTACCTCGGCGGGAAACAGCCGCAGTGTCGCGTCGAGCGCATCGACGTCGGCCCGGAGGTTCGGTGGCAGTTGCAGCAGCACCGGGCCGAGCCGGTCACCGAGCGCGGTGGCCCTGCCGAGGAAGCGGGCCACCGGCTCCGCCGGCTCGCGCAGCCGTTTGATGTGGGTGAGGTAGCGGCTCATCTTCACTGCGACGCAGAAGTCCGCCGGGGTTCGCGCCCGCCACGCGGCGAACGTGTCCCGCTCCGGCAGCCGGTAGAAGGCGTTGTTGACCTCGACGGTGGCGAAGCCGGCCGCGAAGTGCTCCAGCCAGAGCCGCTGGGGCAGTTGCTGCGGATAGAAGCGGCCGCGCCAGTCCCGGTACTGCCAACCGGAGGTGCCCACCAGGATCACCACCCCATCCTGGCACCCGGACCCGCCGTCGGTGAACTGCCCGTGTCGCCCCGTTTCGGCGTCTACGGTGTGGGTTAGAGAAGATCGCGTGTGGGGTACCACCCGCTGCACGACGAACCCCGGCGTATGGCGGGGCGGCACATCCGAGGGAGTTCCCATGGCACTCAACGATGACGACATGCAGACCACCGGTGGCGGTGGCCTGGAAGGTCCGGCCGATGGTGGCGCGACGCCCGGTCAGCACGACGGTGGTGCCGATGGCAGCGCGGAGGGTCCGGCCGATGGTGGCGCGACCCCCGGCCAGCACGACGGTGGCGCGGACGGCAGCGCGGAGGGTCCGGCCGATGGTGGCGCGACCCCCGGCCAGCACGACGGTGGTGCCGATGGCGGCGCGGAGGGTCCGGCCGATGGTGGCGCGACCCCCGGCCAGCAGGACGGTGGCGCTGACGGCAGCGCCCGGTAGGGCACCGTCGTGACAGATCTCGACCCGCCGGGCGGCCCCAGCCGCCCGGCGGTTCCGTCCGCCGACGCCACGACGGCGCTGGCCCGCTGCGTCTCGGTGGAGCCGGCCAAGTTCGCCGCCGCGTACTGGGGCCACACGCCGCTGCTGTCCCGCGCCGCCGACCTGCCCGACCCGGCGGGCTTCACCGACCTGCTCAGCCCCGCCGACGCCGACGAGCTGCTGAGCCGACGCGGTCTGCGTACCCCGTTCCTGCGCGTCGCCAAGGACGGCCAGATCGTGCCGGCGGCCCGCTTCACAGGCGGTGGCGGCGCCGGCGCCGAGATCGGCGACCAGGTGCTCGACGAGCGGGTACTGGAGCAGTACGCCGCCGGCGCCACACTTGTGTTGCAGGGCCTGCACCGGATCTGGCCGCCGGTCGTCGACTTCGCCCGTGACCTCGGGCTCGCGTTGAACCAGCCGTTACAGGTCAACGCCTACCTCACGCCGGCGGGCAGCCAGGGCTTCGCCACCCACTACGACACCCACGACGTGTTCGTGCTCCAGGTCGACGGGCGCAAGCACTGGCGGATCCACCCTCCGGTGCTGCCCGACCCGCTGGAGAAGCAGCCCTGGGGCGGCCGTGCCGACGAGGTGGGCGCCACCGCGCAGGGCCCCGCCGCGCTGGACGTGGTGCTCGCTCCCGGCGACGCCCTCTACCTGCCGCGTGGTTGGCTGCACAGCGCCCAGGCGCAGGAGGCCAGCTCGCTGCACCTGACAGTGGGCGTGCGCGCGTTGACCCGCTACGCCCTGGTCGAGGAGCTGCTGGCTCTGGCCGCCGAGGACCAGCGGCTGCGCGCGAGCCTGCCGTTCGGCACCGACGTCGCCGACCCGGAGGCCATCGAGCCGGAGCTGACCGAGACGGTGGAGGCGCTGCGCGACTGGCTGCTGCGCGCCGACCCGGGCGCTGTCGCGGGCCGGTTGCGCCAGCGCGCCTGGTCGGCCGCCCGTCCGGCGCCGATCCGTCCGCTGGCCCAGGCCGCCGCGCTGGACGCCCTGGACGCGGAGTCCCGGCTCGCCCCGCGCCCCGGTCTGCGCTGGCAGCTCGTGCCGCACGGGCCGGACACCGTGGCGCTGCGTCTGTTCGACCGCACCATCACCCTGCCGGTCGCCTGCGAGCCGGCGGTTCGGGCGCTGCTCACCGGAGCCGTCACCCGGGTCGGCGACCTGCCCGGCCTGCCCGACGACGCCGACCGGGTCACCCTGGCCCGCCGCCTGCTGAGGGAGGCGGTCCTGGTCCCGGCCTGAACGTGGCAGTCGTGGTTCCGGCCTGAACGTGGCGTGGCGTCTGCGGCTCAGGCCGCCGCGACCAGCTCGATCCGGAGCGTGTTCGTGACCTCGTCGGTCAGCTCGCCCTCCGCGCCCACCGAGATCGTGCCCTGGTCGGTGACGCCGAAGACGAGTTCCACAGTGCCAGCCCTGAGCACCAGCGGGTCGTCGCCACTGGTGCCGGCGGCGACCGCCGCGCGGATCGTGGTGATCGCGTCGACGAGGGTCTCCTCGACCGCGGCGTCACGCAGTTCGTGCTGGTCCGGGAGGTCTTCGGGCACGAGGGTGATGTCGATGGTGTGCGTGCGTTGCCGGGAGTGGCTGCCGCCCACCTTGACCTTCCAACCGATCACCGGCACCCGGAAGTCCAGGCCACCGCCCAGCTTCGTGGTGGCGACGGCGCTGAGGGTCAGCTGCACCGACGCGACACGCAGGTCCCGGTGCGTGTCGGTGCTGGAGATGCCGGCCCGCTTCACCGCGCTCTTCACGGCCGACACCAACTCGTCAACGGGAACGCTGTCGTCGATCACGTCCATGCCGCACATGTCCTTCTGCGTGGGTGGGGGACCGCCGGCCCGGTCAGGCGGCGGTGGCGAACGGGTCGCCGTAGACGGTGTAGGCCAGCCAGGTCGGGTCGAGGGGGTCGTCCTGCTGCCCGGTGCGCGCCGCGAGGGCCGCCGCGCCGAGCGTCTCGCCCTCGGCCAGCGCCTGGTAGAACGTCGTCGCGAAGCGGGCCGAGCTCTCCGAGCGCACCGCCCACAGCGTGCCCACGAATGCGCCGGCACCGGACGCCATGAACTGCTGCGCCCACCCGAGCATCCTGGTGTACGTCGGGGTCACGCCCGCGCTGCGGCACGCATTGATGAAGACCAGCGGAACGGCGGCCCGCAGCGGTTGGCGGATGCTCGCCTCTGCCAGCAGGGACGGCCGGATCCGTCCGCCGTCCAGGTCGATGAACGAGCCGTCCGCCGAGAACGTGTTGTGGCAGGCGAAATGGATGGCCCCGAGCGACCCGGAGTTGATCAGGTCGAGCAGCTCGTCCGCCCGGGTGATCGGCTCGCCGTCGCCCGCCCCGAGGATCGCCCGGATCGCCGCGACCTCCTCGTGCGCTCCGGTGGGTGCCTTCGCCGGCAGCACGAAACGCGGGTTGTCCAGGCCGATCGCCGCTGTCGCGTGCTGCCCGTATGTGCGCCGTACCACCGGGACCTGCTCGACGAGGAAACCGGCGTCCTGCTGGGCACTGAGCGGATAGAGCAACTCCCACGGCACCACGTCGTAGTCCGTGGCGATCGTGAAGGCGCTCATGCTGCCTCGGACCTGCCAGAACTGGTCCTGGATCTCGCGCGGCACCAGTTCCGACCACAGTTGGATGCCGGCGGACCGGATGACCTGGCGGGTCATTGTCGCGCTGTCACGGGAGCCGCCCCGGGCCACCTGCTGCAGCTCCCGGATGGCGTTCTCCACCGCCGCCGTGGGCGCGTTGGTGACCGACTCGACGACCGGTGCGAACAGCACGCCATGGTCGGAGCGCAACTGGAACGTGTACCGGGTGCCGTCGAACCGGACCTCCATTGTGACCTCGCCCGGCCGCGCGCGCGGGGTCGGCAACGACGCCCGCCTCGGCTGCCCGTCCCGGAACGGGCCGCCGGCTGCCACCGACACCTCGACGGACACCTCGGCGAGGAAGGTGCCGCCGGCCCAGGCCGTCACGTCGAGGCGATGCAATCCGGGGGTACGCGCGCTGTAGCCGAACCGGATCGGCGGCGGGTCCTCGCCCGGCCGGACCAGCATTGTCTGTTGCAGCGGCCCTTCGGCGCGCAGGCCGGCGGGTGCGTGCACGGTGACGGTGACCGGTGTGCCGGCGTCGAGGACGACGAGGCTCTTCATCCGGGCGATAGCAGCGTCCGGGTGCACCGTCCGGCCCTCGGTGACGAGCCGGACGTCGACGCTCAGGTCCTGACTCACCGGCACCTGGGCGGGCGCGCGTGCCACCAGCAGCCGCGTGGGCTGCGGCCGGGCGCCCGCACTCGACCCGGGTCGAGTGCGGGCGCCCATTACCGGGGGCGTCCGACCGGCTCCCGGCCTGCGATGGTGGCGCACCCTCCAGCTGAACGCGCCCACACTCGCTCGCTCCCACCGGGACCACCTGTCCGTGTCCCCGGTGCCGGGCTCCAGCCGCGTGCGCGCCGATCGGAGGGTGATTCCGCCAGGTGCGAGCAGGTCGGAGTCGAGCAGTTCCCGGACGGCGGCTGCGGCGTCGCCGATCTCGCTGACGCCGAACTGCCAGGTGATCGGTCGGCAGGTGTCCAGCAGGAAGGCGCGGACCGGGGGCACCGCGTCCGACACCGCACGCCGGACGACCTGCGCCGGGTCGGTCACCCGGAACACGGCGGCGATCGACGCCCGGAAGTGGCGCCCGAAGTCCTTCGACGGCAGCGGGACGTGGAGAACGACGCGGTGTTCGTCGGTGTCCACCTCGTACCGCGTCGAATACCTGGCGACGTCGCCGGGTGACCACAGCCTCGGCGTGGCAGCCTCGGCGACCTCCAGATCGCCGGTACGGGTCGAGTAGACGACTGCCGCCCCGGGTGCGGGCGGCGGCATGGCCAGCCGCACCGGCGCCTCGTCGAGCAGCACCGGCACCGACCGTCCGGTGGCGGCGGTGTCCGTCACGACGATGGTGGCGAGGTCGTCGACGAGCCGACGGTTGTCCGAATAGGCGCTCGGCACGCGGACCCGCCAGAACCGCGCGTCGCCGAGTGGCCGTAGGGCGGGGGGCAGATCTGCCTCGGTCGGCTGCTCCGCGTCGTCCACCAGCACGCCAATGACCGGGACGTCCAGCGCGAAGGCGGTCTCCACCTCCTGGCCGACGGCGTCCGAGGGACCACACGCCGGCCCGTCCACGCTGGCACGCCACCGCGATCCGATCACGGCGATCATCGCCGTGGACTTCGCCAGGCGGCGCAAGCGGCCGGCGTCGGCTATGGCCGACGGGGGGCGAAAGACGCTCGCGCTGCCGAATCGGGCGGTCAGCGCGTCGTCGATCAACCGCGCCACGAAGCTGTCGTCGTCGCGGTGACAGCTGAGGAAGAAGCTGACCATCGCGCGTACCGTATCGGAGATCCGGCCCCGACTCGCGTTCTCGCTGGTCGGCTATGCGACAGCCCGCTGTGGACGGCAGTGCGTCAGGGCGGTCTCAGCGGCCGAGCACCAGCAGCAGCGCGGTGGTGAGCAGGCCGGCGCCGAGCACCACGATGATCGGGCGCGGCCCGAGCACCGCGTGCCGGCGGTCGGCCAGCACCCGAGCCGGCACCAGCCCGATCAGCGGCCCGCACAGCGTCACCACAAGCGCCAACACCGGCATCCCGACCTCCAGGTCCCCGCCGTACCCGACGCCGAGCGCCCGCGCGCCCACCCCCAACGCGTACGCAAGCACCGCGCCGGCCACTCCGGAGAGCGCCAGCAGAGGGTTGACCGAGCCGGGCAGCTCGCCGGGCTGCCCCGCCCGGTTGATCAGGTCCCGTGCCCGGGTGAGCAGCAACACCGGGTCGGTGGCGCCGCTACCGTTGGCCGGTACCGGTGGGCCGGAGAGACGCCGGACGCCAAGCCGCGTCCGTACCTGCTGCCACAGGTGTGCCACCTCGGCGTCGACGCGTTCCTGCTCCTCGCGGGCGGCGATCAGCTCCTCCTCGGCGAGCCGCACCTGTTCGGTGGCGTCGGCGACGGCCTGCTCGGCGGCCGCGCACTGCCGCTCGTGCCAGGTGTGCGCCTCGGCGCGCTGTTCGCGTACCCGCGCGGTCAGTTCGGCCAGCCGCCGCAGTTGCGCCGCGTACGTCTCACTTGTCACCGGTTGGTTCATCGTGACGGTCCATAGGGGATGATCACCTGTCCGGTGCGGTGCACCGCCCGGTCGAAGAAGAGCCCCCGCCACGGGCGGGGATACCAGTCCGGGCCGCCGGTGCCCGGATAGAGCGACGCGCCCAACTCGCCGCCGTGCGCGTCGAGCGCCACCCAGGCGCCGATCTGGTCGGTGCGGGCTGCCGGGCCACCCAGGTCGGCGCGCATCCGGGCCACGCCCCGCCACCAGGCCAGCACGTGGGTCCGCCGCTCCGGCCCGTCGTGCAGGATCCGACGCAACTGCTCCAGGCCGGTACGTCGTCCGGCCCGCGCCGCAAGCGCCCCGGCCGCCGCGTCGACGGCGAACAGCAGCAGATAGTGCGGGCTGCCGGGGCCGGTGAGCCCGTCGGCGGTCTCGGCCATCAGCTCGCCGACGGTCTCCTCGTCGTACCAGGCGGCGTCGTCGGCAAGGTCGTCGTAGAGCGCGCGGGCGATCGGGTCGGCGTCCGGGTCCAGGCAGGCGATGGAGAAACGGGCGGTGCCCGGCGGGTGCTGGCGGGCCAGTGACCGGGCCGCCGCGTCCAGCACCGCGCACGCCTCGTCGACACGGGTGCCCAGCACCGCGAGGTTGCGGCCCGGGGCGCGGGGCAGCCGCAGCGCCGCCGACCGGGCCTGTACGTCGATGATCTCGCCGAGCAGGGCCACCGGGTTGCGGGGCGTACGCCCGTCCGGCGGCACGGCGAGCGCCCGGAAGTCCGGCGCCTCGGCCAGCCGGGGGACCGCGTCGCCGTCGAAGAGCCGGGCCGGCGCCGCGTCGGCGGGGCGCATCCGCCACAGGCGGTGCTGAAGGGTGCTCCACGTCTGCCAGTCGCTTGCCGCCGGGATCTGGGCGATCTCGTTGCCCTCCACCATCCCCGACTCGGCGTTGACCACAGCGTGCCAGCGTGGCAGCGACTGCGCCGCGTCGTTGCGTTCGGCGAGGATCCGCAGCGCCTTGGGCAACGCGATGCGCAACGCGAACTGGGCCACAAGCGCCGGGCGGCCCCACAGTGCCTCGATGCCCCGTACGTCCTGGGAGGCGAGCACCAGGTGGATGCCCTGCGAGCGACCCCGCCGGGCCAGATCCTCCAGCAGGTCGGCGGCCTCCCGGGCGACGACGTCCCGGCCGGCCAGCAGCATCTGGAACTCGTCGACCACTGCGACGATCCGTGGCCAGTGCCCCGTCGGGTCGACAGCGCGCAGCTCGGCCAGCTTGGTGACCTCGTGCTTCTTGGCGGCGTCGGCCCGTCGGCGCAGCTCATCGGTGAGGAACCGCAGCAGCGCCAGCCCGAACTCCCGGTCGGTGTTGACGTTGATGCCGACCAGCCGCATGTGCGGCAGCCAGCTCGGGTCACGCCGGCCCTGCGCGAACCGGGCGAAGGACACCCCCTCCTTGAAGTCCAGCAGATAGAACTCCAGCTCGGCGGGGGAGTAGCGGGCTGCGAGGGCGCCGATCCAGGCGAAGATCAGGTTGGTCTTGCCGGTGCCGGACGGCCCACCGATGAGGGCGTGCGGCGGATAGTCACCAAGAGTCAGCCGTACGGGCCGGCCGTGCGGCCCCGAACCGATCGGCGCGGTCAGGCCGCCGGCCGAGTCCTCCCGCCACATCAGCTCCGGCGGTGGCAGCAGCTCGTCGAACGGGGTCGGCGGCGGTCCGGCGTTCACCTGGGCGGCGATCGACCGGCAGGTCTCGGTGACAAGCGTCGCCGGTGGCGGCGGGTCCAGCCGTACCGGCAGGCCGGACGGGCCGCCGATCCGGGTGCCGGACGTGTCGGCCACCACGCGGGTCACCGTCGGGTCGTCCGGCAGCGGCACGCCCCGGACCACGAGGTGCACCCCGCAGGCGGCTCCGGTGCGGACCACCCTGTCGAGTTGCCCGCGCTCGTGCCGGTTGAGTTCGTCGCCGCCGAGCAGCACCGCCACCCGCCACGGCTCGGGGCGCCGGCCGGTCGCGGCGGCCAGGTCGCGCAGCGAGCCGTGCTCACCGGCCAGCACCGTCTCGTTGATCCGGCGGATCTGCTCGACCAGGTCGTCGAGCAACGGGCCCAACCCGCCGGGGCCGACGAAGGTGAGCAGCCCCGCGGTGCCCAGCGGGGCGAACCCGGCCAGGCCGCCGCCGAGGTGCTCCGGGTCGTACCCGATCAGTCGGATGGCGCCCGGTTCGGCGCGGCCGGCGGCCCGCAGCAGCAGCGCGGACACGACGGCGTCGCAGCCGGCGCGGTCGTCGCCGGTGAGCTGGACGTGCCCGGCGTCGAGCAGCGGCACCAGCGCGGGCACCGGGTCGACGTCGTCGATCCGGACCGTGCCGACCCGCAGCGCGCCGGGCGGTTCGGCCCGCCGGGTGGGAGTGGGTTGCCAGCCCGGCCAGTCGGCGCCGGCGCAGCCGGGCGCTTCGCGGCGGGCGGCGTCGGCGGCCTGGCGGGCCAGCTCGGCGATCCGGGAGGCGTACCGGCTGTCGATCTCGGCGAGACGGCGGTCCCGCTGGGCGGCCACCCGCTCCGGCACGGCGGCGGCGGCCCGGCGGATCCGGGTCAACCGCTCCCGCCCGGCGGTCAGATCGGCCTGGGCGGCGGACAGCCGGGTACGGGTGGCGCCCAGCGCCTCGGCGAGTGTGTCCCGGACCCGGCTGGCGAGCTGCCCGCGCCGGTCAGCCATCGGAGCTCCGGCGGGCCGGCGCGTCCCGCCACGGACTGCCGGTACGCGGCAGGCCGACGGAGTGCTGCCGCTCCCCTCCGTCGGGGGAGGCGGCCGGGCGCTGCCGCGCGCCGTTGGCCCGGTGGCCACCCGCCGGCTGCGGGCTCGCGGTGCGCTGCGAACCGGCGGTGCGCTGCGGGCCGGTGGCAGCCTGCGGGCCGGTGGGGGGCGGCTGCGCGCCGGTGGGCAGGTCCCGGCCCAGCCGGGCGAGCAGCAGCCCGGTCGCCACGCCTGCGGTGACCGCCGAGTCGGCGGCGTGCGGCGGCTCACCGGAGGATCGCGGCGGCGGCATCCGGCACACCCGGGTCAACAGCGTCTCCAGAACCGGCGGCGGCAGTCCGGGAAGCAGGTCGCGGATCCGCCCGTCCAGCTCACCGCGCAGCCGCCCCAGGTCGGCGGCGCGCGGCGGATGCCCCAGCAGCTCACCGGCCAGCTCGCGCAGCAGCGGTGGGGCAAGCGCGGCCATGCCCAGGCCCACGTCGGCCGACGCCCGACGCAGCTCGGTGCGCAGCCGGTCCCGGTCACCGGCGCGCACCCCGCGTACGACCCGGCGCAGCAGCTCCTGGGAGTCGTCGAGCCGTTCGTCGGGCTCGTCGGCGCCGCCGTCGCTGCCGCCGGTCAGCTCCGCCACCCGTACCGCCCACCAGCGGCGCATCCGGACCTGCTCGGGTGCCTCCGGCGCCACTGTGGTGGGCTCCTCCGACGGTGGTGCGTCGTGGCGGGGGTCGCGGCGTTCCGGGCGGGGCGGCGGGGCGCCGTCGGCGGCCAGCCCGATCGCTGCCAGGTACGCCGAGAGCTGCTCCTGCGCCACCCGCAGCGCGTAGTTGGCGCTCTCGGCGTGCTCGGTGGCGGCGGACAGCTCGGGCACTCCCATCGGGTTGGCCGACTCCTGGCGGACCCAGCGCAGCCGCTCCGCGGCCAGGCCGAACTTCTCCAGCGCCTGCCCGAGCAGCCCCACCGGGAACTCCTCGCTGGCGGCGCGGACCTGCCCGCCGACGTCCTCGATGATGGACACGACCGCCTACAGGGTGGCGACGTAGAGCTGCGCCTGCTCGACCGCGACAAGTGTCGCGGCGAGACACTCCTCCAGCTCCTGGCTGGCCTGGCTCAGCGACGCCTGGGCCGCCTCCACCGTCTCGTGCCCGCTGCCCTCCAGCGCGCCCGCGAGGGTCTGCTGGGCCTCGGACAGCTTCTCCCCGGCGGCCTGCACGGCTGTCTGCCCGTCACCGATCTGTTGGAGGGCGACATCGATGGCAGCCTTCAGCTCGGCGACGCTCGCCACGGTGCAACCTCCTGGGGGCGGGGAGGCCTCCATTAGAGCCTATCGGCGATCGTGGGAAAACCTCCGCCCTGGTGGTGTTCCTGCCCGGCTGTCCGGTTGCCGCCCTGAAGTGCCGGGAGTCCGTTCTGTGGGAGTCCCAGTGCGAGAACTTCTCACCTGTTGGCGGGGGCGTCGCGCAGCCACCGGGGCCCGTACACCTCGGCGCCAAGCGCGGTGACCCGCTCGCGCAACTCCCGGTCGGCGGTGACCACGAGCCTGCGGCGTCGTGGCGCGGCCTGCACCAACTCGACCACCGTGTCGTCGCCCGAACCCGGGGCGGAGACCACCCGGACGTCGTCGATGCCGGGCACGTCCCGCGCGGCGCCCTCGACCACGAGCACCACCTCGACCGGCGCGTCCAGCCGGGCGGGCAGGCCGGTCGCGGCCACCGGCGCGAGTGAGTCACGCAGCCGGGCGGCGGCCCCGGCCCGGTCCCGCCACCACCCGTTCGGGCGGGAGCCCACAACGTTGGCGCCGTCCACGATCAGCAGCGGGTTCTCATCCATGCCGCAAGCCTGCCACCACCTGCCGGCGTCGGGCCCACGCCACTCCACGACGCCGGGCGTCGCCGCCGGTGGGCGTTTGTCGCGCCGGGTGCCGGGTAGCCCCTGCCGACCATGCCGCGCCCGATTGCGGAGGACAGACATGATGGGACCCGGTGACGCTGGCTCCGACCCGTGGGACGAGTTCCTGGCCCGGTACTTCGGCCGGGGTGAGGGAGGGCGCCGGCCGCCACACCGGGTGGACATCACCCGACTCATGACCGCCGACGCGCGGGAGATGCTCGCCGACGCGGCCCGGCGTGCCGCGCAACGGCAGAGCAACGACCTGGACACCGACCACCTGCTCTGGGCGGCGCTGCAACGCGAACCCCTGCGGGATCTGGTGAGCCGGGCCGGCGCCGACCCGGACACCCTGCTCAACGCGCTCGGCGGGAAGGGCGACAGCGCGCCGCGCGGGGAGGTGCCGCCCAACCTGTCGTTGACCCCCGCCGCCAAGCGGGCGCTGCTCGATGCCCACCAGCTGTCCCGGGCGATGGGCGCCAACTACATCGGCCCCGAGCACATCCTGATGGCGCTGCCGCTCAACCCGGAGTCGCCGGCCGGCCGGATGCTCGCCGCCGGTCGGATCCAGCCCGAGTCCTTGCAGGCCGCCAACGCCGAGCGCGGGCCGATGAACGGGCCGAAGCCCGACCGCGGCACACCCACCCTGGACCAGTACGGGCAGGACCTCACCGACCTGGCCCGCGCCGACCAGATCGACCCGGTGATCGGGCGGGCCGACGAGATCGAGCAGGCAGTGGAGATCCTGTCGCGGCGGACCAAGAACAACCCGGTCCTGATCGGTGAGGCAGGTGTCGGCAAGACCGCGATCGTCGAGGGCCTCGCCGAGCGGATCTGCGACGGTGACGTGCCGCAGACCCTGCTCGGCAAGCGGGTGGTCCAGCTGGACCTGGCCGGCCTCGTCGCCGGCACCCGCTACCGGGGCGACTTCGAGGAGCGGCTGAAGAAGGTGATCGACGAGATCCGGGCGCACCGCGACGAACTGATCATCTTCCTGGACGAGATCCACACCCTGGTCGGTGCCGGCGGCGCGGGCAGCGAGGGCGGCATGGACGCCTCCAACATGCTCAAGCCCGCGCTGGCCCGGGGCGAGCTGCGGGTGATCGGCGCGACAACGCTCGACGAGTACCGCAAGAGCATCGAGAAGGACGCCGCGCTGGCCCGCCGGTTCCAGCCGGTGCTGGTGCCCGAGCCCGACGTCGACGACACGATCGCCATCCTGCGCGGCCTGCGCGACAGGTACGAGGCGCACCACCAGGTGCGGTTCACCGACGAGGCGCTCGTCGCCGCCGCCGAACTGTCCGACCGGTACGTCACCGACCGGTTCCTGCCGGACAAGGCCATCGACCTGATCGACCAGGCCGGCGCCCGGGTCCGGCTGCGCACCCGCACGCCCGCCTCCGACGTGCGGGATCTGGAACGCGAACTCGACGAGGTACGCCGGGACAAGGAACAGGCGGTCACCGACGAGCAGTACGAGCGGGCCTCGGCGCTGCGCGACCGGATCGGTGAGCTGGAACAGGAGATCCGCCGCGCCAACGGTGACGACGGCAACTCCTCGCAGGTGCCCGAGGTGGGTCCCCGGGAGATCGCCGAGGTGGTTTCCCGGGCCACCGGCATCCCGGTCAGCCAGCTCACCGAGGAGGAGCGGGACCGGCTGCTGCGCCTGGAGGGGCACCTGCACGAGAAGGTGGTCGGCCAGGACGACGCGGTCACCGCCGTCGCCGAGGCGGTCCGCCGCTCCCGCGCCGGACTGGCCGACCCGGACCGCCCGATGGGCAGTTTCCTGTTCCTCGGTCCCACCGGCGTCGGCAAGACCGAACTGGCCCGTGCCCTGGCCGAGGCGCTGTTCGGTGAGGCAGACCGGATGGTCCGGGTGGACATGAGCGAGTTCCAGGAGCGGCACACTGTCAGCCGGCTCGTCGGCGCCCCGCCCGGGTACGTCGGCTACGAGGAGGCCGGCCAGCTCACCGAGGCGGTACGCCGTCGCCCGTACGCCGTGGTGCTGCTCGACGAGATCGAGAAGGCCCACCCGGACGTGTTCAACATCCTGCTCCAGGTGCTCGACGACGGGCGGCTCACCGACAGTCAGGGCCGGACGGTGAACTTCAAGAACACCGTACTGATCATGACAAGCAACCTCGGCTCCGAGTTGATCACGGGCAGTCAGCGCAGCGTCGGGTTCGGCACCGGCGCGCCGGGCAGCGAACAGGAGAGCGACGAGCTGCGGGAGCGGCTGATGCGCCGCCTTCAGGAGAACTTCCGTCCGGAGTTCCTCAACCGCATCGACGAGACCATCATCTTCCGGCGGCTGGAGGCCGAGCAGCTGCGCCAGATCACCGGGCTGCTGCTTGAGGAGACCCGCCGCCGGCTGCACGCGCAGGACATCCAGGTGGAGTTCACCACCGCCGCCATGGACTGGCTCGCCGAGCACGGCTACCAGCCGGAGTTCGGCGCCCGCCCACTGCGCCGGGTGATCCAGCGGGAGGTGGACAACCACCTGTCCCGGATGCTGCTGGAGTCGGCGATCTCGCCCGGGCAGAAGGTCGTCGTGGACGCCCGCGACGGGCAGCTCGCCTTCGACGTGCACGCGGGGGAGCGGGGCTACAAGGCCGCCACGACCTCGCATCCACGATGACCCCGGCGGAACGACAACCGGAGGACGACAGGGCGCACCCGCCCGCCGAGCCGCCGGACGACGACGAGCATCCCGACCCGATCCTGGCCTCGCCGACCGCGAACCCTCGCCGTACGCGGGTGCCGGCGGAGGGTCTGCACCCGAAGACCGACCAGGACGACCCGGAGACGGCCGGGCCGCCGCGGCGAGAGGAGACCTGATGGTACGCGAAACGCGGCTCGACCCCGAGGTGGAAGTGCTCTGGGAGGACTTCCACGCCGAGGTAAACGTCCCGTCGGAGAAGCTGCGCAGTTGGCTGCTGACACGGGGGTCCGGTGAGGAGGCGTTCGGGTCGAACCCGGATCTCGACCTGCCCCAGCCCGGCCGGGAGATCCTCAAGGTGCTCAACAAGCGCAAGGTCGACCTCACCCCGGACGACATCGAGGTGATGCGGGAGGCTGTCGAGCGGATCCGCGAGCTGATGGACGCCAAGCCGCCCCGCGGCAACGCCGACGACAGCTGGCGGCACTCCCTGCTCGACCTGGGCCACGATCCACTCGTCGAACGCTGAACGCGGTCCACGCGCGACGGTGCCGTCCCGGGCGGGACGGCACCGTTTCCGCGTCCGGCTACTGGCCCTGGTCGGACTCCAGGCTGGCGATTGTCAACCCGGCCGCGTCGGCGGCGGCGTCCCGGTCGCCACGGGTCTGGTCCTCCCGGGTGAGCAGGTTGGCGTACTCGGTGACGTCGGCGGGGTCGGGCACCGCCGGCAGCCGGCGCAGGAAGGCCTCCACCTCGCGGGTGGCGGCGGTGTGCGCGGCGGCGGCCTGGCGGAGCAGCTCCCGGTCGTCGGCGGGCGGGTAGAGATCGGTCATGTAGGCCAGATACCCGGACAGCGGCCGTTCGCACCGCCGCGGGCCGGCCAGTAGCCGACGCCTCGGTCGGCGTCACCGGGACTACTCGCCGGTGCCGCCTGCGGGGTGGCCGGTGATGCCGTCCAGGATGGTGGTCAGGTTGTGGTCGAAGGTTTTCTCGGCGCTGAGGTGGGCGCCGTCGATCACGAGCCGGGCGATGGTGGGGTAGCGGCCGGTGTCGAGCATGCGTGTCAGGTAGGGGCCGAAGCTGGTCTGCCAGGCGCTGACGTCGGTGCCGGTAGTGCGGGCGGTGCGTCGTTCGGTGACCTCCCGGCGCAGGGCTCCGACGACGAACGCGTTGAGGGCGCCCAGGGCCCGCTGGAGGTCGTCGACACCGCGTACGCCGGGGGCCTGGCTGAGGGCCGCCGCGGTCGTCTCGCCCACAGCGAGCGCGTGGGGCCCCAGGTGTGGCCGACCGCCGAGCAGGTCGGCGAACCACTCGTGGTCGAGGGCGGCGACGCGGGTCCGCCGGAAGATCGCGAGGACCGTGGCGCGCCACCCGGAATGCTGGCCAGTCTCGGCGATCTGGGCGTAGACGGCGTCGACCATCAGGTCGAGCAGTTCCGATCGGTTGGCCAGGTAGTCGTAGAGCCGCATCGGGCCGACGCCGAGCTCTTTGGCGATCTTGCGGACCGACAGCCCGTCGAGGCCGTGCGCGTCGGCGAGCCGGATCGCCGTGTCGGCGATCTTCGCGCGGCTCAACGGCACCGGCGTCGCCCGGGGCCGGGGCTCGGGGCGTTCCCAAACGGGTACGAACTCGCTACCGTACGGTGTATCCACGCGATACAGCGTACGGTAAGGGGGATGGCTATGCGAATGGCGATCGCCGGTGGTGGCCTGGGCGGCCTGACGCTGGCACGGATTCTGCACCGACACGGCATCGACACGGTGGTCTACGAACGCGAGGCCGGCCGGTCCGCGCGCTCCCAGGGCGGGATGCTCGACCTGCACCCGGAATCCGGGCAACTGGCCCTCACCGAGGCGGGTCTCGACGACCGGTTCCGGTCAGAGGCGCGGCCCGAGGGCGAGGAACACCGCATCCTCGACCCGGCCGGGCGCACCCTCGTGCACCACATACCCCGACCCGGCACGTTCGCCGGACGTCCCGAGATCGACCGCACCGTACTGCGTGATCTTCTGCTCGATTCGCTGCCGCCAGACGCGGTGGCGTGGCGGCACCGCCTCGTCGCGGCGACGCCACGACCGGGCGGCGGCTTCGGGCTGACCTTCGACGACGGCGATCGCGCCGACTGCGACGTCCTGGTCGGCGCGGACGGCGCGCGCTCGGTCGTGCGAGGGCTGCTTACCGACGTGGGACTGTCCTACGTGGCCACCCATGTGGAGCTGACCATCGGCGACGCTGACCGACGCCACCCGGATCTCGCCGAGCTGGTCGGCCCGGGAAACCTGTGGTGTGTCGGCGGGAGTCGGATCCTCTCGGCGCAACGTCTCGGCGACGGCAGCATCCGGGTCGGGATCTCACTGCGTGCCGATGGCCGTGACCTCGGCACCTACCGTGACAAGGGTGCCCTGCTGGACCTGTTCGACGGCTGGGACGCGCGCCTCACCGCCCTCATCGACGCCGGCGACGGCGCACCGACGCCGCGCCGGGTCGAGGCGATGCCGATCGGCGCGCGCTGGGCCAACCAGCCCGGAATCACCCTTCTCGGTGACGCCGCGCACCTCATGCCGCCGGTCGGTGAGGGCGCCAACCAGGCCATGCTGGACGCCGCCGAACTCGCGCGCGAACTCGCCGCCGCCCCCACCGACCCGGACGCGGCGATCCGGGCGTACGAGGAGGCGATGTTCGCCAGAATCCAGCCGATCGCCGAGATGTGCGCACGGGTGCAGGCGATGATGCTGTCCCCGACGGCGGCCGACGACCTCGTCCGCTTCTTCACGCGGCAGCCGGGCGAGCCCGCGCCCGGGGAACAGGAACGCGTCGCCCAGACCGCCTCGTCCCGCTAGACCTCCCGTCCGCCCTCACACCCCGCTGGGCTGCCGCACCCCGAAACCCGGATTGCGCACCAGCCAGTCCAGGTAGGTGGGGTGCGGCGCCAGCGAGTCGGTGTACGCCGCCTTGGCAGTCGCCAACAGCAACTCGGCGTCGCGTGCCGCCAGCGAGTCGGGGTGCCACCCCAGCAGCAGCCGCCACCGCAACGGCACA
Source organism: Micromonospora sp. DT41 (assembly GCF_049841715.1). Lineage (NCBI taxonomy): Bacteria > Bacillati > Actinomycetota > Actinomycetes > Micromonosporales > Micromonosporaceae > Micromonospora > Micromonospora sp. DT41. The sequence goes on from NZ_JBNCKU010000002.1 coordinate 232,314, forward strand.
CCGGCCAGCCGCCGGGTCACCAGACCGGCCACCGGCCGGAACGTCGCCTGGCAGAGGGCCACCGCCACGCCGGCCTCCACCAGGTCGACGCAGCCGCGGATGTCGGTCTCGTACACCTTCCGGGGGGTGAAGCCGGCGCGGGCGCAGGCGGTCGCGAAGCAGTCGGCGAAACAGCCGTCACCGGGCGCGGCCACCCACTGCTCGTGGCGCAGGTCGCCCAGGCGCACCTCGTCGCGCCCGGCGAGCGGGTGGGTCTCGGGCAGCAGCACCAGCACCGGGTCGACGGCCACCTCGCGCCAGCTCAACCCGAACTCGGCCGACGGGCTGGCGTCACCGCACACACCGGCGAGCGCGAAGTCCAACCGCCCGCCGGCCACCAACTGCGCCAGCTCGTCCACCGACCAGGAGGCGTACGTGGTGATCTGCGCCGGCGGCTGCTCGGCGGCCAGTCGGTGCACCAGCCGGCCCAGGATCGGGCTGTTCACCCCGCCCAGACGGTAACCACGGGGCGCCGCGTTGGCGCTGGCCAGGCGGGCCGCCTCGTCCTGTAGGCCCTTCATCGCCGGCAGCAGCACCCGGGCGCGGGCGAGCACCAGCTCACCGAGCGCTGTGGGTCGTGCCCCGCGCCGGTCCCGGTCGAACAATGGCCCGCCCAGGGTCCGTTCGATCCGTTGGAGCTGGGCGGTGAGCGCTGGTTGGGCGAGCCCCAGCGCCGACGCCGCCTTGGTCACGCTCCCTGTCTCCGCGATCGCACAGACCACCCGCAGGTGTCGCAGCTCCAGGTTCATACGGTGACGGTAGGACCACGCCGCGGCCTGCGGAAGAGGCGAAGCGGATCGGTGAGATTGAATGCACTGTCGAGGTCAGTCGCGCGGCGCTTCCGGCAGGTCCGCCAGGTACGTCGGGCGACGGGTCACGGCGTCGCGGACCTTGTCCACCACGCCCACCGCCGGCTCGACGATCCGGTTCCACGGCGGCGTCGCCGGGGTGCCCGGATGCGGCCGCGTCGGCGCCGCCTCCTCGGCGATCTCCAGCCGGTTGCCCAACCGGATCAGCTCCTCCGGGGTCGCCACCGTACGCAGCTCGGCGACGAGCCCGCCGACCCCGTCGACGTGCCGGCGGACCCGCTCGGCGACCTCGGTGAGCGTCTCGTCGGTGAGCTCCTTCAGCGCGGCCAGCAGGCCGGCGTCGCCGTCGATCTCCGCGTCCACCCGTCCGGCCTGTTCCGGCAGCGCCGCCCGTACCGCCGGAAGCAGGTACTGCTCCTCGGCCGACAGGTGCCGCGACAGCGTGGCGGTGAGCACCGCCAGCCCGTCGCGCGGCGTACCGGCGGAAGCGGTCAGCTGGTCCAGCAGCGCCAGCAGCTGCCGGTGCTCGCGGTCCACGATGTCGGCGATGCTGCGGCCACCGGGCCGGTAACCCTCGTCGGGCGCGGGCGGCAACGGTGGCAGGGGGACGGCGGACATGGTGCCCTCCTCGACTGGCGGGCGGAAGCTCCGACAGGGGACGTGCGGTCGTGGGCGGCGGTACCCGTACCCGGGCGCCGCGAAACCGTCGCGTCGATCCGCCGCCCTGGATGCCCTTGCGCCCGCATTGATCCGTCGGCCTGGATGCCCTCCTGCCTGCGCGGATCCGCCGGCCTGGATGTCGGCCGGTACGGCGTCGACGCGCCGACCTGCGTGCCCGGTCGCACCGCGCCGGTGCGACGACCCGCCGGACGCCCCGGGCTGGTATGAAGGGGCGATGACGAGCGATGCCGCCCCTGCCCGACCGGACCCCACCGCCGAGGTCGTGGACCTTTGCCGCGACCTGCTGCGCATCGACACCACCAACACGGGGGACAACGCCACAAGCGTCGGCGAGCGCCGCGCGGCCGAGTACGTGGCGGAGAAGCTCGCCGAGGTGGGCGTCGAGTCGGTACTGCACGAGTCCGCGCCCGGCCGGGCCAACGTGATTGCCCGCATCCCCGGCACCGACCCGAGCCGGGGCGCGCTGCTGGTGCACGGCCACCTGGACGTCGTACCCGCCGACGCCGACGAGTGGTCGGTGCACCCGTTCTCCGGCGAGCTGCGCGACGGCTACCTGTGGGGGCGGGGCGCCATCGACATGAAGGACTTCGACGCCATGGTGCTCGCCGTGGTGCGGCACTGGCAGCGCACCGGCGTACGACCCCCGCGCGACATCGTGCTGGCGTACACCGCCGACGAGGAGGCCGGCAGCGACTACGGCGCGCGTTTCCTCGTCGACAACCACAGGGACCTCTTCGACGGCTGCACAGAGGCGATCGGCGAGGTCGGCGGCTTCTCCTACTCGGTGAACGACAGCCAGCGGCTCTATCTCATCGAGACCGCCGAGAAGGGCATCGACTGGCTGCGGCTGCACGCCAAGGGCCGCCCCGGGCACGGCTCGATGATGCACGACGACAACGCCGTCACCGCGCTTGCCGAAGCGGTGGCCCGGATCGGCCGGCACCGCTTCCCGGTCGTGGTCACCGACACCGTGCGGGCGTTCCTGGAGGAGGTCTCCGACCTGCTCGGCGTCGAACTCGACCCGGAGGACCCGGAGACGGCAATCGCCAAGCTCGGCCCGATCGCCAACATCATCGGCGCGACGATCCGCAACACGGCGAACCCGACCCGGTTGGACGCCGGCTACAAGGACAACGTCATTCCCGGCCGGGCCACCGCCACCATCGACTGCCGCAGCCTGCCCGGCCAGTCCGAGCTGCTGGAACGGCAGTTGCGCGAGCTGATCGGCCCGGACATCGCCATCGAGTACATCCAGCGGCAGCCCGCGCTGGAGACCACGTTCGACGGCGACCTGGTCGAGGCCATGTCGGCGGCGCTGCGCGCCGAGGACCCGGGCGCGCGGCCCGTACCGTACATGCTGTCCGGCGGCACCGACGCCAAGGCGTTCTCCCAGCTCGGTATCCGCTGCTTCGGGTTCGCCCCGCTGCGGCTGCCCGCCGACCTGAACTTCTCCGCGCTGTTCCATGGCATCGACGAGCGGGTTCCGGTCGACGGACTACAGTTCGGCGTGCGGGTTCTCGACCGGTTCCTGCGCACCTGCTAGCCGTGTCCGGTAACCGCACCCCGCGCGTTACTCCCCATCGTGAAGGGACTGCCCCACATGACCGACCAGCACGGTGAGCTGGACGCCGCTCTCGAGCGCGTTATCGAAGCGGCCCGCCGCCACCTGGCCGCCGTACGCGCCGCGCAGGGCCGCGTCGACGACGACGACGTCTGGCAGGCGTACGTGGCGTTGAACAACGCGTCCTTCGCCTACGACGAGCAGTTGCTCGACGCGTTCGGCGAGGTGACGCCGTGGGACGTCGACTCGATCGACCCGGACGAGGCCGACGAGCGCTTCGGCGGCGCGGACGCCGGCGAGGCCAGCGACCCGCACCCCCGGGTGATCTCGGTACGCCAGCGCCGCGACTACCGGGTGCCGAGCGTGGCCGCGCTGCTGCGGGCGGCCGAGGCGGCCCGCCGCGAGGGCACCCCGGAGGACGACGAGCCGGCGCCGGTGGAGGGCGTCGGCGAGGCGGTCCTGGAGCTGCTGCAGAGCGGCGACGGCTCGCTCGGCGCGCTGGACGTGCCCGAGCTGGAGCCTCTCGACGGGGTGGTGATGGTCAGCGAGGTGGGCACCCCTGTCGACCTGGAGTCGTTCGACGACGACGACGCTGTCGGCCCGTTCCAGCCGGCAGCCGACGACCGGCTGGTCGGTCGGCTCGACGAGCACCCGTTCCTGGAGCTCGACGACGACCACGACCACGCAGGGCACCAGCACTAGACGACGCGACGCGCCCGGCACCCCACCTGTGCGGTGGGGCGCCGGGCGCGTCGTCGTCAGTCCCGGGCGGCCGGCTCTCGTCAGTACGACAGGCCGGGCTGCGGCTGGTTGACCCGTCGGCGGCGCAGCACCACCTGCCGGGTTCCGTCGCGGAACAGCCGCACCCGGGCCAACTCCCACCCGGAGAACTCCGCCTGGATCGCCAGCTGCGCCGCGGCGGTCAATCGGTCGACGTTCGGCGGCAGCCGCAGCGGCGCGTATTCGTAGTCCATGCCACCCATGCTGCCCAGCCCAGCGGCCGTTCGCCACCCCCTTGCGGGGTGACCGACGCCGCGTCGGGGCGCAGACGGCCGCGTCCTCGACCTGAAGAACGCGGCCGCCGGGGTCAGCTGTCGCGCTCCGGGTAGCCCACCGGCACGCCGGAGACGTCGTCGAGCGCCGTGGTGATCTCCTCGGGCAGGGTGATCCGTTCCACCTGGAGCGCCCCGAGCAGCTGCCCGACGGTGCGGGCGCCGAGGATCGGCGCTGTCACCCCGGGCCGGTCCCGGATCCAGGCCAGCGCCACCTCAAGCGGCGAGACGCCCAGCCCGCCGGCCGCGGTCGCCACCGCCTCGACGATGCTGGAGCACCGAGGCTCCAGGTACGTCGACACGAACCGCTCGAAGTGCGGCGAGGCGGCCCGGGAGTCCGCCGGACGGCCGTGCCGGTACTTGCCGGTGAGCACACCCCGGCCCAGCGGCGACCAGGGCAGCACGCCCAGGCCGAGCGCCCCGCACGCGGGCAGCACCTCCCGCTCCACGCCCCGCTCCAGCAGCGAATATTCCACCTGGGCGGCGACCACGGGCGCGCGGCCCGGCCAGGCGGTCTGCCAGGCGGCGGCCCGTGCGGTCTGCCAGCCGGAAAAGTTCGACACGCCGACGTAGCGGACCTTGCCGCTGGCCACGGCGTGGTCCAGCGCGGCCAGAGTCTCCTCCAGGGGGGTGTCCGGGTCGTACCCGTGCACCTGGAACAGGTCGACGTGGTCGGTGCCGAGCCGGCGCAGCGACGCGTCGAGGGTGCGCAGCAGGTGGCCACGGGAGCCGTCGCGGCGGCGACCGGTGCCGGGGCGTAGCCCCGCCTTGGTGGCGATCAACAGCTCGTCGCGGGGTACGAGGGTGCCCAGCAGCGATCCGATCACCGACTCGGCGTCGCCGTCGCCGTACACGTCGGCGGTGTCGATCAGGTTGCCGCCCGCGTCCAGGTAACTCTTCAGCTGGGCGGCCGCGTCATCGGCGTCGGTGTCCCGACCCCAGGTCATGGTGCCGAGCGCGAGCCGCGAAACCGCCAGCCCGCTTCGGCCGAGCGGTCGCTGTTGCATGGGTGAACCTTATTTCGAACCTGCCGCCACGGATATCCTCGCTCCCGTCAACTCTGCCGGTTCTGCCGGTTCCGCCTGCGTCGGGTACCTCTACCGGCAGGGGATCATTGGCGGTGAGCCGGTGATGAGGCCCGATTGCGGCATTGCGTAACCTGGTGCGACCTGTGCCACGGATGGGGGAGGACCAGTGCGACTCGGGCTAAGCCTCGGATACCAGACAGCATGGAGCACACCGGCTGATCACCTGGCTTTGGCCCAGGAAGCGGACCGGCTCGGCTTCTCGGTGGTGTGGGCCGCGGAGGCCTACGGCTCCGACTCGCCCAGCATGCTGGCCTGGATGGCCGGCCAGACCGAACGGATCGATGTGGGCGCGGCGGTGATGCAGATCCCCGCCCGTACGCCGGCGGCCACCGCGATGACCGCCGCCACGATCGACGCGCTGTCCGGCGGCCGGTTCCGGCTCGGTCTCGGCGTGTCCGGCCCGCAGGTGTCCGAGGGCTGGCACGGGGTGCGGTTCGCCAAGCCGCTGGCGCGGACCCGCGAGTTCGTCGACATCGTCAAGCTGGCCATCGCCCGCAAGGAGGTGGCGTACGACGGCGAGCACTACACGCTGCCGCTGCCGGATGGCCCCGGCAAGGCGTTGCGGTTGAGCTTCCATCCGCCCCGCGAGCACATCCCGATCTACCTGGCCGCCGTCGGTCCGAAGAACCTTGAGCTGGCCGGCGAGATCGCCGACGGCTGGCTTGCCGTGTTCTACGCCCCGGAGTACGCCGACGAGCACCTCGCGGCGGTCGCCGCCGGGCGGGCCAAGGTCGGCAAGGAGCTGGCCGGCTTCGACGTGGTGCCGTCGGTGCCCGTGGTGGTCGGCGACGATGTGGCGTCCTGTGCCGAGCTGGTGCGCTGGTACGCCGCGCTCTACGTCGGCGGGATGGGCAGCCGCAAGCAGAACTTCTACAACCAGCTCGCGACGCGGATGGGCTACGGCGACGCCGCCCGCGAGGTGCAGGATCTGTACCTGGCCAAGCGGCAGCGCGACGCGGCCGCCGCGGTGCCGATGGAGTTCATCGACCGCACCTCGCTGCTCGGGCCGAAGGAGCGCATCGCCGACCGGATGCGGGAGTACGCCGCGGCCGGGGTGACGACGCTGTCGGTGAGCCTGTTCGTGGCCGACCGGGACTCCGGCGTGCAGACCCTGCGTACCGTCGCCGAGGCGTTCGATCTTTCGGGAGTTGGGGAGTGACCTGGGTCGAGGCCATCGTCCTGGGCATCGTCCAGGGGCTGACGGAGTTCCTTCCGGTCAGTTCGTCGGGGCATCTGCGGATCACCTCGGCGATCTTCTTCGACCGTGACGCCGGGGCGTCGTTCACAGCTGTCACCCAGCTCGGCACCGAGGCGGCCGTGCTGATCTACTTCGCCAAGGACATCTGGCGGATCACCCGGACGTGGCTTGTCGGGATCAGGGACAAGTCCGTCCGTTCCAGCCTCGACTACCGGATGGGCTGGTACGTGATCGTCGGCTCGATCCCGATCGGGCTGTTCGGTTTCCTCTTCAAGGACCAGATCAAGACGGTCGGGCGCAACCTGTGGGTGGTGGCGACAACCCTCATCGTGTTCGCGTTCGTGCTGGCGTTCGCCGAGTACTGGGGTCGGCAGACCCGCACCCTGGAGAACTTCCGGATGAAGGACGGCGTGGTGATGGGTTTCGCCCAGGCCATGGCGTTGATCCCCGGGGTGTCCCGCTCCGGCGGCACGCTCACCGCCGGTCTGCTGCTCAACCTGACCCGGGAGGCGGCGGCGCGGTACTCGTTCCTGCTGGCCATCCCGGCGGTGGTGATGTCCGGCGTGTTCAGCCTCGGGGACGTCTTCGAGCCGTCCGCTCCGGGCACGTCGGCGCCCTCGGTGGCGCAGATGATCGTGGCGACGGTGCTCGCCTTCGGCATCGGGTACGCGGCCATCGCCTGGCTGCTGCGCTACGTGGCCCACCACACCCTGTACGTCTTCGTGCTGTACCGGGTGGCGCTGGGCACCCTGGTCCTCGCGCTGCTGTTGACGGGCACGATCAGCGCCACCTGATCGGCTCCGCGCTCCGCCGGCCTCCGACCCCGCAGTGGGGTTCGGGGGCCGGTGTGCGTCTGGGGCGGTGCCGGCCGCGCATTCTGCGCATTTCGGATAAGTAGCTCAGGGCGCACCTACTCTTTCCCTGTCGGGGGTGACGTCTCGAACGGGACGCGCCGTCAGCTCGCGGGAGAGGGGCGACCGTGGCCGCCAGCGGCGCGAAGCGCGGGCGGGGGAGACCACCACGCCGCAACCTCGTCGCGGTCCTCTCGATCGTGGTGCTCTCCGGCGCGCTGTTCGGCTATGACCAGGGCGTCATCAGCGGGGCGTTGCGCGACATCCGGCAGACCTTCGACGCGGACACCTTCGCCGTCGAGGTGGCGGCGAGTTGGGTGACGCCCGGGGCCCTGGTGGGCGCGCTGCTCGGTGGTCACCTCGCCGACCGCGTCGGCCGCCGGAGGGCGCTGTGGGTGGCCGCCGTCGCGTTCGGGGTGGGCACCATCGCGCAGGCGTTCGCCCCGGTGATCGGGGTCATGTTCGGTGCGCGGCTGATCCTGGGTCTGGGCATCGGGGTGGCCTCGGTCGCCGGCCCGATGTACGCGGCGGAGGCCGCGCCGGAACGGATCCGGGGCAGCCTGCTCGCGGTCTACCAGTTCTCCACCACGTTCGCGATCTTCATCGGCTACCTGGCCGACGAACTGTTCGAGGCGGGCAACTCCTGGCGTTACCTGCTCGCGGCGGCGGTCCTGCTGGGGGCGGCCCTCGCCCTGGTAACCACGGTGATCCCCGACTCGGCCGTCTGGTACGTCGGGCGGGGCGACAAACGCAGGGCACAGGCGTCGCTGACGGCGACGGTGCCGGAGCGGAAGGTGCCCGAGCGGCTGCACGCCATCGAGGAGAGCCTCGCGGCCGGCAAGGCGGGCTGGCGGGAGGTGCTCTCGCGACAGTGGCGGCGCCCGCTGGCGTTGGGTGTGGGCCTTGCCCTGTTCCAGCAGTTGACCGGCATCAACGGGATCATCTACTACGCCGATCCGATCTTCTCGGCCGCCGGTTTCCACACCCCACAGGAGCAGTTGGCCGCGACCACCTGGGCGATCGGCGCTGTCGATTCACTCTTCACGCTTGTGGCGGTGGCCTTCCTGGACCGGCTGGGCCGCCGTCCGCTGCTGCTGGTCGGGTTGCTGGGCATGGCGGTCTCGCTCGTCGTGGTGAGCGTCAGCTTCGCGAAGATGGACCCGGCGGCGCAGGCGGCCGGGGCGACCGGGCACCATCCCACCGACGCGGGCATCTTCCTGCTCATCGGCGTGGTCATGTTCGTGGCGTTCTACGCGATGTCGATCGGCCCGACCGCCTGGACGGTCATCAACGAGATCTTCCCGGGGCGCATCAGGGGCAGGTGCGTGGCGATCGCCTCGGCCACGCACTGGGGCTCGGAGTACCTCATCACCCAGTTCTTCCTGACCATGCTCAGCGCCCTGGGGCGGTCGGGGGTGTTCGCGCTCTTCGCCGGCACCTGTGTGCTCGGCTTCCTGTTCGTGTGGCGCTACCTGCCGGAGACGAAGGGCAAGACCCTCGAACAGATCCAGCAGATGTGGCGATCCGACGCCAGCGCCCGCCATCCGCACCGCTCCCGGTGACAGCCGGATGGCCTGGATCGCACAACTCGTTCTGGTTCCGGGTTTCTGACTCGGTGCGCAGTGGTGAGGCGTACGGTCGGCTCATAAGGCATAAAACCGACCTATGCCTACATAGCGCAGGCTAGAGGACATACCGGGCGCGAGTCCCAGAGGTGGGTCCGCCGGCTGGTGTTCCCGATCGAACAGTCACGAAGGACCAGGACAGTGCATCTGACGCCGAAGGAATTCGACAAGCTGACGATTCTCTCGATGGCAATGGTCGCCAATGCCCGCAAGGCCCGGGGGATCAAGCTGAACCACCCGGAGGCCGTCGCGGTGATCTGCGCGGCGGCGCTGGAGGGCGCCCGTGAGGGCAAGACCGTCGAAGAGGTCATGAACGACTCCCGCACGGTGCTGGGCGTCGACGACGTGATGCCGGGCGTGGCGGACATGGTTCCCATGCTCCAGGTCGAGGCGGTGTTCACCGACGGCTCCCGACTGATCACTGTGCACTCACCGATCCAGTAGGCGCACCAGCGCAGACGCGGTCTCCAGGAAGGCGGAGCAGAAATGACCAAGCAGCATCCCGGGCCCAACTCGAAGCATCTGCGACCCATCGGCGGCTACATCCTGAGCGACCAGCCGCTGGAGTTGAACGAGGGTCGGCCGGTGACGGAAGTCGTCGTCCAGAACACCGGTGACCGGCCCATTCAGGTCGGCTCGCACTTTCACTTCTTCGAGGTCAACCGCATGCTCGCGTTCGACCGCGAGGCGGCCTTCGGCAAGCGGCTGAACATCCCGGCGACGACGTCCATCCGCTTCGAGCCCGGCGACAAGAAGACGGTGGAGCTGATCCCCTTCGCCGGGGTGCAGCGGGTCTACGGGTTCAACGGGCTCGTGCAGGGGTGGACCGGCAGCCAGTCGGCCCCGAGTTACCGGCCGGACCGGACCGAGGCGATCCACAACGCCAGGACGCGCGGCTTCAAGTTCGGCCCGGAGCAGCAGGACGACTCCAAGGGCAAGAAAAAGTAGATCCACTATCCCGCAGGGCTGGCAGCCGCGGGCAGGAGAGATGATTCGATGAGCCAGATATCTCGGCAAGAGTATTCGGGAATGTTCGGCCCGACGACGGGCGACCAGATCAGGCTGGGCGACACCGACCTGTACATCGAGATCGAGAAGGACCTGCGGGTCCTCGGCGACGAGGTGATGTACGGCGGGGGCAAGACGCTGCGCGACGGCATGGGCGTGCAGAACCAGTACACGAACGCCGAGGGTGGCCTGGATCTGGTCATCACCAACGTGACGATCGTCGACGCGACCCTCGGCGTGGTCAAGGCCGACGTCGGGATCAAGAACGGCAAGATCGCCGGCATCGGCAAGGCCGGAAACCCCAACATCATGCAGGGTGTCACGCCCGAACTGGTGACCGGGCCGGGCACCGACGCCATCTCCGGCGAGCACCTCATCCTGACCGCGGGCGGCATCGACGCGCACGTGCACCTTGTCGCGCCGCAGCAGGCGTACGCCGCCCTCAGCAACGGCGTCACCACCCTGTGGGGCGGCGGCACCGGTCCGTCGGACAGCAGCAACGGCGTCACCATCACCCCCGGGCCCTGGAACATCCATGCGATGATGCGGGCCTTCGAGAACATCCCGATCAACATCGGTCTGATGGCGAAGGGCAACAGCACCGGCCGCGCCCCGCTGGTCGAGCAGATCATGGCCGGCGCGCCGAGCTTCAAGATCCACGAGGACTGGGGTGCGCCGCCCGCGGTGATCCGCGCCTGCCTGGACGTCGCCGACGAGTTCGACGTGCAGGTCAGCATCCACACGGACACCCTCAACGAGAGCGGCTACCTGGAGGACTCCGTCGCGGCGTTCGAGGGCCGCACGATCCACACCTTCCACACCGAGGGCGCCGGCGGTGGCCATGCGCCGGACGTCATCAAGATCGCCAGCCAGATGAACGTGTTGCCGAGCTCGACAACGCCGACGGTGCCGTACGGCATCAACAGTCAGTCCGAGCTCTACGACATGATCATGGTCTGCCACAACTTCAACCCCAAGGTCCCCTCCGACGTCGCATTCGTCGAGAGCCGTATCCGGACCGAGACGATCGCCGCCGAGGACGTCCTGCTCGACGAGGGCGTCATCTCGATGATGCAGAGCGACTCGCAGGCCATGGGGCGCGTCGGTGAGACCTGGCTGCGGACCATCCAGCTCGCCGGGCAGATGAAGACCGTGCGCGGCAAGCTCGCCGAGGACTCCAGCGCCAACGACAACTTCCGGGTGCTGCGGTACGTCGCCAAGATGACCATCAACCCGGCCATCACCCAGGGCATCTCGCACGTGCTGGGATCCGTGACGCCGGGCAAGATGGCCGACCTGGTGCTCTGGGAGCCCGCCTTCTTCGGTACCAAGCCGAAGATGGTCCTCAAGGGCGGCATGATCGCCTGGTCGATCATGGGCGACCCGAACGCCTCGCTGCCGACACCGCAACCGGTCTACTACCGGCCCATGTACGGCGCGTTCGGCAACCAGATCGCCAAGACCTGCGTGACCTTCGTGTCCCGTGCCGCACACGAGGCCGGCGTCGCCGAGCAGCTCGGCCTGCAACGGCAGGTCATTCCCGTGTACCGGACCCGAGGTCTCACCAAGAGGGACATGGTCCGCAACGACCGTACCCCCAAGCTGGAGGTCGACCCGGAGACCTTCGCGGTGACGATGGACGGCGTGCACGCGACAGTGCCGCCGGCCCGGACGCTGCCCCTGGGCCAGCTCTACTTCTTCAGCTGACATCCCCCGCACGCCTGCGCCGCCGTGCGCGGCTGCGGCGCACCTACCGAAAGGAGACGCCCGTGCTCGTCGAGACGGTGCTGGGCAACATGAACGAGCCGGACTGGATGCTGCGGCTCAAGGAGGCGCGCATCGACGACCTGGTCCTCGACCAGTGGGACGCCCAGAAGAGCCGGATCCGCAAGATGACCAGTTCCGGGGCGGAGTTGTCCGTCGCGCTGGCCCGCGGCGTCCGGCTGCGCGACGGCGACGTCCTCGCCTGGGACGACCTGACCGCCACCGCGGTGGTGGCCCGGGTGCAGTTGGGCGAGGTGATGGTGGTCCACCTCGACAAGTTGCGCGGCGAGTCCGCCGAGCTGCTCATCCGCTCGGCAGTCGAGCTCGGCCACGCGATCGGCAACCAGCACTGGCCGGCCGTCGTCAAGGACACCAGGATGTACGTTCCGCTCACTGTGGACCGCAAGGTCATGGACTCGGTGATGCGCACCCACGCCTTCACCGGGATCACGCACGAGTTCGTGCCCGGCACCGAGATCATCGCGTACCTGGCGCCGCACGAGTCGCGGCGACTGTTCGGCGGTGCCGACTCGACGCCGCACTCCCACCTCCCCGCCGACCTCAACTGAGCGGGGCCGGACGGTGCGAACCATGGCCGAGACCCTGAAGCTGCTCCAATTCGGCGACTCGGTCTTCCCGGTCGGCGCGTTCTCCTTCTCCAGCGGCCTGGAGATGGCCGTCGAGCACGGCGTCGTGCACGACCGGACGACCCTTCAGGACTACGTCCGGACTGTCACCCGGCTCGCCGCCACCGGAGACGGCGTGGCACTGCTCGCCGCGCACCGGGCCGCCCTGACCGGGGACCTCGACCGGATCAGGTCCGCGGACGACGCCGTCCACCAGCGCAAGATCAACGAAGAGATGCGGACCATGTCCGTGCGGATGGGGCGCAAGCTGGCCGAGGCCGCGACCCGGATCGTCGGAGAGACGCTGCTCAAGAAGCGGCTCAGCGAGTCAACGGCCGGCACGCCCGTCACCTATCCGGTCGCGCTCGGCGTGTGCTTCGCCGACCTCGGGGTGCCCGAGGAGGACGCGTTCGCGGCCCACCAGTACGGCGTGGCGTCGACGGTGCTCAGCGCCGCCATCCGGTTGATGCGGGTCGACCACCTCGACGCGCAGTCGATCCTCTTCGCTGTCAACGAGAAGGTGAGCGACGACTACCGCGACGTGCGTACCGCGGGGCTGGAGGACATGCAGACCTTCGGGCCGCACCTCGACGTCCTGGCCGCCGCACACCAGCACATCCACGTGCGGATGTTCATGAGCTGAACCCGCATCACCCGAACCCGAACCGTACCCAGAAGGACAGGTCACAACATGAAGTCGGCAAGTCGTATCGGTGTCGGCGGCCCGGTGGGCAGCGGCAAGACCGCGATCATCGAGGCTGTCGTGCCGCGGCTCGTGGAGAACGGGCTGCGAATACTGGTGATCACGAACGACGTGGTCACCACGGAGGACGCGAAGCACGTCCGGCGGGCGCTGACCGGGGTCCTGGTCGAGGAGCGGATCATCGGCGTGGAGACCGGCGCCTGCCCGCACACAGCGGTGCGGGAGGACCCGAGCATGAACCTCGCCGCCGTGGAGGACATGGAGTCCAAGTTCCCGGACAGCGACGTGGTGCTCATCGAGAGCGGCGGGGACAACCTCACGCTGACCTTCAGCCCGGCCCTCGTCGACTACTTCATCTACGTCATCGACGTCGCGGCCGGCGACAAGATCCCGCGCAAGAACGGTCCGGGCATCTCCAAGTCCGACATCCTCGTCATCAACAAGACCGACCTGGCGCCCTACGTGGACGCCGACCTCGGCGTCATGGCCCGAGACGCGGACATGATGCGCAACGGCAAGCCCGTCGTGTTCACCAACTGCAAGACGGGCGAGGGCATCGACGAGCTGGTCTCGCTGATCCGCCGCAACGCGCTCTTCGACGCCGAAGTGGTCGCATGATCACACTGGACAGCGCGCGGGAGCTGGAGCCGTACCAGGACCAACCGGCCCAGCTACCCGCGGCGTCCAACGGCAAGGTCGGCATCCTGCGCCTGGGGTTCGAGCGGCGCGGAGACCGCACGATCCTGCGCGACCTCTTCCGGCAGTCGCCGCTGCTCGTGCAGCGGGCGCTCTACTGGGACGAGGAGATGCCGGACCTGCCGTGCGTCATGATCCTCACCACCTCCGGTGGTGTGCTCCAGGGCGACCGCCTGCACATGGACGTCGCTCTCGCCCCCGGCAGCCAGGCGCACCTGGTGACCCAGTCCGCCACCAAGATCCAGGAGATGGACGCCAACTACGGCACCCAGGTCCAGACGTTCACCCTGGCCGAGGACACCTACCTCGAATACCTGCCGGAGCCGGTGATCCCGTACCGGGCCAGCCGGTTCGCCACCGACACCCGGGTACGCCTCGCGGAGAGCGCCACCATGCTCTACGGCGAGATCCTGCAACCCGGCCGCAAGTACTACCGCGACGGCGAACTCTTCGCGTACGACCTCTTCTCGAGCGCGCTGCGCGTCCAGCGTCCCGACGGCCGGCAGTTGTTCGTGGAGAAGTTCGTGGTGGCCCCCGGGCAGTTCGACGTGGCGCGGGTAGGGGTCATGGACCGCTTCCACATCTTCGGCAACGTCGTGCTGCTCACCGACCCCGACCGGGCGGCACGGGTCCTGCACCGGACCTCGACGCCGGTCTGGGACGAGCAGACCCCACTTGCCAGCGCCGTCACCCGGCTGCCCAACGACGCGGGGCTCATCTTCAAGGTCCTGGGCCAGGAGACCGAGCCGGTACGCGCGGCGGTACGCGCCTTCTGCGTGGCCGCCCGCGAAGAGGTGACCGGTCGCACCTTCCCGCCGGCGTTCCGGTGGCGTTGACGAGAGGAAGAACGTCGTGACCGCAGTGGTGCACGGGTGGGACAGGCTCGCCGACCGCAACCCGCTGGTCGGGTTCGTCGACGCCTGCCTGCGCGGGCCGGCGCAGGTCGTCCTACAGAACAACCCGCTCACCGGCCTGCTGATCCTCGTGGCTGTCGCCTGGGGAGCCGTCGAGAACGGGCAGCCACGGATCTTCGGGGGAGGGGTCGTCGGCCTGCTCGTCGGCACCGCCACGGCCGTCGTCCTACAGGCCGACAACGCCTCGCTGCGCAAAGGGCTGTTCGGCTTCAGCCCGTTTCTGACCGGCATCGCCGTCCCGACGTTCCTTGACGACCGGCCGCTGATGTGGCTCTACCTGGTGCTCGGCGCGATCGCCACGACGGTTGTCACCCTGGCCCTGAACACGATCTTCAAGACGTGGGGGCTTACCGCCTTCACCATTCCGTTCGTGCTTACCACCTGGGTGCTGCTGATGGCCGCGTACCAGTTCGACAGGCTCACAGTGCTCACCAACCTGAAGCCGATGTTCCCCGGCGAGGGGCAGCTGACCGGTGGTCGCTTCGACTGGGACCTGATCCCCACCTTCCTGCGTGGTGTGTCCCAGGTCTTCCTGATCAACAGCTGGGTCACCGGGCTGATCATCCTGGTCGCGCTGCTGATCAACTCCCGCTGGTCGGCGCTCTTCGCGGTGATCGGAGCCGTCGGCGCGACACTGCTGGCGCTCTGGTTCGGCGCCGACGCGTCCTCGCTGGACAAGGGCCTGTTCGGCTTCAACGCGGTGCTGACGGCCATCGCCGTGGGCGCGGTGCTGCACCGCCCCGGCGCGCTGGTGACCGTCTACACGCTCTTCGGCATCGCGTTGACCCTCTTCATCCAACTCGCCCTGGCCACCGTCCTCACCCCGCTGGGCATCCCCGTGCTGACCGGGCCGTTCAACATCGCCACCTGGCTGCTGCTGCTGCCCCGGCGGCACTTCGCGCCCGTGCCCAACCACGAACGCGTCAAGGAGTCCGTCGTCAGCGCGGTACGACACACCGTCTGACGTACCGAGAGGAAAGGTGAGCCCCCATGCTCGCTCAGGAAGCGGTGAACTCGGGCGACACCGCCTGGGTGCTCGTCTGCACCGGCCTGGTGTTGTTCATGACCCCTGGCCTGGCCGTCTTCTACGGCGGGATGGTCCGCACCCGCAACGTGCTCGCCATGCTCCAGCAGAACATGATCGCACTGGGCGTCGTCAGCCTGACCTGGGTGCTCGTGGGATACACGATCGCCTTCGGCGACGACGCCGGAAGCGGCCTCCTCGGCAACTTCGAGTTGTTCGGGCTCACCGACCTGCGGGTCCCGCCCGCGCCCCACCTGCACGTGGTCGCCGGTCAGGTCACCATCCCCACACTGGCGTTCGTGGCGTACCAGATGATGTTCGCGGTGATCACCCCCGCGCTCGTCACGGGCGCCACTGCCGGCCGGCTGAAGTTCATCGGCTGGGTGGTGTTCATCGCCATCTGGTCCATAGTGGTCTACGCGCCGATCGCGCACTGGCTCTGGCACCCCGACGGCCTGCTGGCCCGGTTCGGCACCCAGGACTGGGCCGGCGGAATGGTGGTGCACGCCTCGGCGGGCGCCGCCGTCCTGGCCACCCTGATGGTCGTCGGACGCCGTCGCGGCTGGCCACACACCGCCGCCCCGCCCAACTCCATTCCGCTGACCATCCTCGGAGCGGGCATCCTCTGGTTCGGATGGTTCGGCTTCAACGGCGGCGACGGACTCCAGGCCAACGGTGTGGCCGCCCAGGCGCTCATCAACACCCACCTCGCGGCGGCCGCCGGCATGCTCGTCTGGCTCGTCGCCGAACGCGCCAAGGACGGCCACAGCACCGTCGTGGGCGGCGTCTCCGGTGCCGTCGCGGGCCTCGCGACCATCACACCCGCCGCCGGGTACGTCAACACGCTGTCCGCCATCGCCATCGGCGCGATCGCCGGCATCGTGTGCCACACCGCGCTGCGGTTGAAGTACCTGCTGCGGCTCGACGACGCCCTCGACGTCCTCGCTGTCCACTTCGTCGGCGGCATGCTCGGGTCGCTGCTTGTCGGCTTCTTCGGCAACAGCGGCACCAACCCGCTCGGCAAGGACGGCATCTTCTTCGGCGGAGGCGGATCCCTGCTCTGGCACCAGATCGTCGGCGTGATCTGCGTGGTGATCTTCTCGTTCGTGCTCAGCTGGTTGATCGCCGCCGGCGTGCAGGCGGTCATCGGGCTGCGCGCCCCGGCCGACACCCAGGACAGCCTCGACCAGGCGCAGCAGGGCACCGACGCGTACCACTTGGGCGGCGTCGCCGGGCTCAACGGCACCGGCGCGCCCGAGCGCCGCCGGACGGGACGAAGCCGATCCACCGCCCAGCCCGGCCGCGGCGGTCCGGCCGCCCAGCCAGTCCAGCCTGGTCAACCGGTGCGGCAGGTGCGGCTGGTCACCGCGACTGTCGACCCGGCGCGACTGCCGACCACCAGGGAGCTGCGGGAGGCCCTGCTCGACGCGGGCGCCACCTCCATCGTCGTCTCCGACGCCACTGTCTCGACAGCCCAGCCGGCCGCCCGCGCCCTGCCCCGCGGTTACTGGCTCGACCAGGACCTGCTGGACCGCGCCCGGGTCGAGGTGATGGTGGAGCGCGACGCCGTGCCGGCCGTGCTGAACGTCCTCGGCGGGTACGGCGCCGACCGGTCGGACAGCTTCGTGCAGGACGTCCAGCCCGCAACGGACGTCCGCTGACCTGGCTCCCGGGCCGGCGTCGCCGCACCGCGCCCGCGTACCGGTCCCGGCAGGTCATAGGGTGATCCCCGTGGCGACCCTTCTGCTTCTGCGACACGGCCGGACCACCGCGAACGCCGACGGCGGCCTGGCCGGCCGCCAGCCCGTCGAACTGGACGACACGGGCCGCGCCCAGGCGAGCGCGGTCGGCGAACGGCTGCGGACCGTGCCGCTCGCCGCGGTGGTGACCAGCCCGCTGATCCGCTGCCGGCAGACCCTGGAGCTGGCCCTACCGCAGGCCACCCCCACCGTGGAGGAGGGGCTCATCGAGTGCGACTACGGCAGCTGGGAAGGACAGCCGCTCAAGAAGCTCGCCAAGGAGCCGATCTGGCCCGTCGTCCAGCAGCACCCGAGCGCCGCGGTCTTTCCCGACGGTGAGGCGATGGCGGCTATGGCGGCGCGTGCCGTGGCGGCCGTACGCGCCTGGGACGCCCGGGTCACCGCCGAGCACGGGCCCGAGGCGGTCTGGCTGGCGTGCAGCCACGGAGACGTGATCAAGGCGATCGTGGCGGACGCGCTCGGCGTACACCTTGATCTTTTTCAGCGGATCGTGGCCGACCCGGCTTCGGTGACCGCTATCCGGTTCACGTCGTTGCGGCCGTTCCTCCTGCGCCTCAACGACACCGGCGGCGACCTTGCCGCGCTGGTGCCGCCGCCGCGCAAGCGGCGTCGGCGGGCGACCCGCGCCACCGACTCCGACGCCGCCGTCGGCGGCGGGGCCGGTGCGGCCGGGTGAGCCGCGCCACGAACCCTCAGCGCAACCCTGGGCCGCGTGCCCCACGGCCGGCGGTGAGCTCTCCGCCGGCCGCCACGCCCGGCGGTAACCCCTCGTACGCCGGGCGCGCCGCCCGTGCGGCGATTCGGGTCGGTGGGGTGCGCAACGCGATGACGGGCCGGATAGGGTCGTGGGTATGACCCACCAGGTGCACGCCTTCGAACCGCCGGAGCGGTTCGTCGCCGGGACTGTCGGGCCGCCGGGGGAGCGCACGTTCTTCCTACAGGCCCGGGGCGGCGGCAGGCTGGTCAGCGTCGCGCTGGAAAAGGTCCAGGTGTCACTGCTCGCCGAAAAGCTGGAGGAACTGCTCACCGAGGCGCAGCGCCGCTTCGGGGTGGACCTGCCCGAGCTGGCGCCGGTGGTGGGCGACAACGAGCCACTGGACACGCCTGTCGACGAGGAGTTCCGGGTCGGGACGCTCGGGCTGGCCTTCGACGTGGACACCGCGACGGTGGTGATCGAGGCGATCGCCGCCGGCGAGGTGGAGCCCGAGGTCGAGCTGGGCGACGATGACGACGATTCCGACGACGACGATGACGACGACGAGCCGGACGAGGACCTGGATCGGCTCCGGGTCCGGCTCACCCCGCAGGCCACCCGCCAGTTCATCGAGCGGGCCCGGCGCGTGGTGAACGCGGGCCGGCCGCCGTGCCCGCTGTGCGGCCAACCGTTGGACCCCGCCGGGCACCTGTGCCCGCGGCACAACGGTTACCACCGGTGACCTCGTCCGGTTTGCAGCCCCGCCAGGACGGCGACGCCGCGCTGCGCCTGCTTCGCGACGGCACGCTCGACCTGGAGGGGCGGCTCGTCGACGCGTCGAACACGACACTGCGCGGCATCCTGACGCTCGACGGCGCGACGGCCCGCTGCGTCTACAAACCGGTCCGCGGCGAGCGTCCGCTGTGGGACTTCCCCGACGGCACCCTGGCCGGCCGGGAAGTGTCCGCGTACCTGGTCTCCCAGGCCACCGGCTGGGATCTGGTGCCGCCGACGGTCCTGCGCGACGGCCCGTTCGGCCCGGGTTCCTGCCAGCTCTGGATCGACGAGCCGGAGGACGCCGAACCACTTGTCGGCTTCGTGCCCGCCGAGGCGTTGCCGCCGCGCTGGTTTCCGATAGCGGCGGCCCGCGACGACGACGGCGCGGCGTACGCCCTCGCTCACGCCGACGATCCGCGACTGGCCCGCCTCGCCGTACTCGATGCGGTGATCAACAACGCGGACCGCAAGGGCGGTCACGTGCTTGTCGGCGCGGACGACCGGATCTACGGCGTCGACCACGGGGTGAGCTTCCACGTCGAGTCGAAGCTGCGCACCGTGCTGTGGGGCTGGGCCGGCCGGCAGCTGCCGCCGGACGCGGTGGAGATGCTGGGCGCGCTTGCCGGGCAGGTCGCCGGACCGCTCGGCGCGGAGCTTGCCGACCACCTGACGATCAGCGAGATCGCCGAGCTGGCCGCCCGCATCGACCGGTTGCGGGACACCGGCCGTTTCCCGCAGCCACCCGAGGACTGGCCGGCGGTGCCCTGGCCGCCCATGTGAGCAGCTGTCATTTTGATCACCGGTGGGGCGACTCGGGCGGGCCGGACGGCTGGCTAGGCTGAGGCCATGGAGTCTTGGGCGGGACACGAGGTGCCACGGCTGCCGGGCAGGGGCGAGCCGCTGGCGTTGTACGACTCGGCGCGGCAGGGTATCCACCCGAGCGAGCCGGTTGGCGCGGGAAGCATGTACGTCTGCGGCATCACGCCGTACGACGCCACCCACCTCGGCCACGCCGCCACCATGATCACGTTCGATCTGGTGCAGCGGATGTGGCGCGACGCCGGCCGTGCGGTGCGCTACGTGCAGAACGTCACCGACATCGACGATCCGCTGCTGGAGCGGGCCGAGCGCGATGGCGAGGACTGGGTGGTCCTCGCCATGCGCGAGACGGCGCTGTTCCGGGAGGACATGGAGGCGCTGCGGATCATCCCGCCGGAGCACTACGTGGGCGCTGTCGAGTCGATCCCGGACATCGCCGACAAGGTCGAGGTGCTCGTCAAGGACGGTGCCGCGTACCGGCTCGACGACGGCACCGGCGACATCTACTTCGACATCTCCGCCACCGGCCGGTTCGGCTACGAATCGAACCTGACCCGCGAGCAGATGCTGGAGATCTTCCCCGAGAACGGCGGCGACCCGGACCGGGCAGGCAAGCGTGACCCGCTCGACCCGCTGCTGTGGCGCGGCGCGCGCGAGGGCGAGCCGTCCTGGCCCGGCGGCGAGCTGGGGCCGGGCCGCCCGGGCTGGCACATCGAGTGTGCCGTCATCGCGTTGAACCTGCTCGGCGACCGGATCGACGTGCAGGGCGGCGGCAACGACCTGCTGTTCCCGCACCACGAGGCGTCCGCCGCGCACGCCGAGCGGCTCACCGGCCAGGCGCCGTTCGCCCAGCACTACGTGCACGCCGGCATGATCGGCCTGGACGGCGAGAAGATGTCGAAGTCCCGCGGCAACCTCGTCTTCGTCTCGCGGCTGCGCGCCGACAAGGTCGACCCGATGGCGATCCGCCTGGCGCTGATCTCCGGGCACTACCGCAGCAACCGCACCTGGACCGACGAGGTGCTCGCCGTCGCCCAGGAGCGCCTGGCCCGCTGGCGGCAGGCCGCCGCAGCACCCGCCGGGCCGTCCGGGGCTGAACTCCTTACCGAGGTACGCCAGCGCCTCGCCGACGACCTCGACACCCCCGGCGCGCTGGCGGCAGCCGACCGCTGGGCCGACGCGACGCTGGCCGGAGCGACAGACGATCCGGCAGCACCCGCCCTGTTCGCCAAGACAATGGACGCCCTACTGGGCATCCGCCTCTAACCTCACGCCACGCCACACTCGGCTGTGCCCGCGCCGGGCTGCTTCGTGCAGTGCTGTGCGGGGCTGCGCTGTGCGGGGCTGTGCTGTGCGGGGCTGCGCTGTGCGGGCTGCGCTGTGCGGGGCTGCGCTGTGCGGGGCTGCGCTGTGCGGGGCTGCGCTGTGCGGGGCTGCGTCGCGACGGCTGTGCTGTCCGGCGCCGCATTGCGCTGCTTCGTGCTGCGCCGCGCTGTGCTGCTTCACGACGGGCTGTGCCAGCTCTGCTGCGCCGAGCTGTGCCGCACCGCTTCGCGCTGCGCCCCCACCCGCCGATCTTGCACTTTCGGTCGCCGATATAGCCTTATCGATCACTTTTGTGAGGACAGGAAGCGCAAGATCGGCGGGGAGGCAGGGCGCCAGGGCCTGGAACCGCGTCGATCATGGAGTTGTGGTGCCCCGCAAAAGGTGCAGCGCGGCCCATACTGGCCACCACAACTCCATGATCGACGCGAGGGGCGAGGGGCGAGGGGCGAGGGGCGAGGGGCGAGGGGCGAGGGCGAGGGCGAGGGCGAAGGGCGAAGCGGGAAGCGCGGAGCGGAGTGCGGAGCAGGGGCGCGGGAGCAGGGGCGCGGGGCGCGGGGTGGGGCATGGGACGCGGAGCCGCCGGGAGTGGGGGCGCGGCGGGGTGGTTTTCGAGCGGGTGGGTGGGGTCAGCCTAGGACCAGGCCGGGGTCGGGCTCCGGGTCCGGGGTCGGGGCGGGGATCTTGTACTCCTCGGTGAGGGTGGTCATGGGGCCGGGCCAGGTGGCCTGCGCTACCTCGATCGGCTTGCGGTGGCCGTCGTACGCGACGTGCAGCAGGTGCAGCACCGGGGTGTCGGGCCGGATCTGCAGGGTCTCGGCCTCCTCACGGCTGGGCTGCCGGGCGCTGATCGTGTCGGTGGCCGAGATGTAGCGGCGCCCGGTTGCCTCTTCGGCCTCCTGGTAGAGGGGGCGCCCGAACGCTTCGGCGCGCTCCAGCGAGGTGCCGGCGGTGTCGTTGGGCAGGAACCAGGAGGCACCAACCTCGACGGGGGAGTCGTCGGTGCGGACGAGGTGGCGGCGGCAGAGCAGGTCGGTGCCGTCGGGCACCCCGAATGCGTCGGCTACCTCGGCGGGGGCGGGAGCGCGGCCGACCGAGACGAGTTGCTGACGGTACCGGGCGGCCAGGTCGGTGTGGTAGCCGCGGAAGCCGCCGTACCTGCCTCGGGAGAGCCGGTTGAGCCGCCGCCGGGTGCCGCGGACGTACGTACCGGAGCCGGGTTTGGTGATCAGGATGCCCTCGACCCGCAGCTGGTCGACGGCGCGCTGCACGGTCTGCTTGGCGACGCCGAACATCTCGGCGATGGCCGGGATGGACGGCAGCCGTTCGCCAGGCCCCCAGTCGCCGCGGCGCACCTGGGCCTTGAGCTGCGCGGCGATCTGGCGGTGCGGGAACTCGGCTGCCCCGGGATTGATCTGCATCGCCGCCTCCTCAATCATAGCTAGGTTCCTAGGATGCCCTAGCGGGTGTGACGGCGCCACCCCGAACACGCACAACAATCGGACTATGAGCACAAGCCAAGCCCCGAAGAACACGAAAGGCAGCGAAGGAACCGGAGAACAAAGAAAGCGGGCCTCGGACACCTAAGTCCGAGGCCCGCGTCGAACGGGGGAGGGGCAGCTACCAGGAGCCGGCGGTGGGGCCGGCCGAGCCGCCCCGGCGCCGTAGGTACTTCTCGAACTCCTGGGCGATCTCGTCACCGGTCAGCGGGGTGATGCCCTCGTCGCCGACCCGTTCCTCCAGCTCGCGGACGTATTCGCCGAGTTCGGCGTCCTGCTCGGCGGCGCTGCGTACCCGCTGCTCCCACTCGGCGGACTCTTCGGCCAGGTCGGCCATCGGCACCGGCAGGTCGACGACCTCCTCGACGCGGTGCAGCAGGGCGAGGGTGGCCTTGGGGCAGGGCGGGTTGTTGGCGTAGTGCGGCACGTGCACCCAGAACGAGACGGCGTCGACCTCGGCGCGGGTGCACGCGTCGT
This sequence comes from Micromonospora sp. DT41, assembly GCF_049841715.1. NCBI lineage: Bacteria > Bacillati > Actinomycetota > Actinomycetes > Micromonosporales > Micromonosporaceae > Micromonospora > Micromonospora sp. DT41. The sequence goes on from NZ_JBNCKU010000002.1 coordinate 255,302, forward strand.
GCAGCACCCCGACGATGCCGGTCGGCCCGTCGTAGCGGGTGGGGGTGAGCTGGTAGCGCTCGGCGGCCTGCGCGTCGGAGGCGCTGCCGCTGATCGGCAGCGGCCGGGTGTACGGCACGTCGGCCAGCAGGGCGCCCAGCAGCACCACCCGCTCCACTTCGAGGCTGTGGCAGATCTCCAGCACCTGCTCGCAGAACGTCCGCCAGCGCATGCTCGGCTCGATGCCCCGGATCAGCACCACGTCACGGTCGGTGCCCTCGGGGCTGGCCACCATGAACCGGGTCGTCGGCCATTCCACCCGGCGGGTCTCCCCGTCGGCCATCGTGATGGTGGGCCGGCTGACCTGGAAGTCGTAGAAATCCTCCGGGTCCAGCTCGGCGAGCTGCCGCGCGTTCCAGACCTGCTCCAGGTGCTCGACGGCAGCGGTGGACGCGTCCGCGGCGTCGTTCCAGCCCTCGAACGCGGCAATCGCCACCGGGGATCGCAGCACCGGCAGTCCGTCGAACTCGGTCACGCCGTCACCTCACCCTGCTCGTCGCGGCCGACACCGGGACCGCGCCCGATCGTCCGGCCGTGGTGCACAGCGGCGTCCCTGTTGTCGTTCACGTCCGTCAGCCTACGTGCCGGGCAGGGATGCGGCCCGTCGGCCGCGCCGGTCCGGCCCGGCCGGGGGCCAGTCATACGGGAGTGAACCGGACAGCGTGATTCGGCTGACACAATATGGGATCGGGCTCGGAGGGCAGCCGGGCAGGCCGGGGGCCGCACTAACCTGAACGGGTGCGGACTTCGTTGATGGATGTGCTGGCCGATCGGATCCTCATCGCCGACGGGGCGATGGGCACGATGCTGCAGGCCGCGGACCTCACGCTCGACGACTTCGACGGCCTCGAAGGCTGCAACGAGATCCTCAACGTGACCCGACCGGACGTGGTGCGGGGGGTGCACGACGCCTACCTGGCCGCCGGCGCGGACTGCGTGGAAACAAACACGTTCGGCGCCAACCTCGCCAACCTGGCCGAATATGACATCCCGCAGCGCATCCGGGAGCTGTCGACGGCGGCCGCCCGGATCGCGCGGGAGGCCGCCGACGCGGCCAGCACTCCGGAGCGGCCCCGGTTCGTGCTGGGTTCGATGGGGCCGGGCACCAAGCTGCCCACCCTCGGGCACGCCGACTACGCCACACTGCGCGACGCGTACCAGGAGAACGCCGCCGGCCTGATCGACGGCGGCGCGGACGCGTTGATCATCGAGACCTGCCAGGACCTGTTGCAGGTCAAGGCGGCGGTCGTCGGGTCGAAGCGGGCAATGACCGAGCTGGGTCGACAGGTGCCGATCATCTGTCAGGTGTCCGTGGAGACCACGGGCACGATGCTTGTGGGCAGCGAGATCGGCGCGGCTCTGGCCGCGATCGAGCCGCTGGGCGTGGACCTGATCGGGCTCAACTGCTCCACCGGCCCGGCCGAGATGAGCGAGCACCTGCGGTACCTGTCGCAGCACTCCCGCATCCCGCTGTCGGTGATGCCGAACGCCGGCCTGCCGGTGCTGACCGCCGACGGCGCGTACTTCCCGCTGACTCCCGTGGAGATGGCCGACGCCCTGGAGCGGTTCGTCACCGAGTACGGCGTGGGTCTGATCGGTGGTTGCTGCGGCACCACCCCGGAGCACATCCGGGTGCTGTCCGAGCGGCTGCACGGCGTCACCGCCCCGGCCCGCGAGCCGCGCCACGAGGCGGGCGTCTCGTCGGTCTACCACCCGGTGCCGTTCGCACAGGACGCCTCGGTGCTGATGGTGGGGGAGCGGACCAACGCCAACGGTTCCAAGGCGTTCCGCGAGGCGATGCTGGCCGCCGACTGGCGGGCCTGCGTGGAGATCGCCCGCAGTCAGGCGCGGGACGGCTCGCACCTGCTGGACCTGTGCGTGGACTACGTCGGCCGCGACGGCACGCAGGACATGCGGGAGCTGGCCGGCCGGTTCGCCACCGCGTCCACGTTGCCGATCATGCTGGACTCCACCGAGCCGGCCGTTGTCGAGGCCGGGTTGGAGATGCTCGGCGGCCGGTGCGTGGTGAACTCGGTGAACTTCGAGGACGGCGACGGCCCCGACTCCCGGTACGCGCGGGTGATGCCGGTCGTGCGCGAGCACGGCGCGGCGGTGGTAGCGCTGCTCATCGACGAGGAGGGGCAGGCGCGTACCCAGGAATGGAAGGTTCGGGTCGCGGGCCGGCTGATCGACGACCTGACCGGCCGGTGGGGCATGGACCGCTCCGACATCCTCATCGACGCGCTGACGTTCCCGATCGCCACCGGGCAGGAGGAGACCCGCCGCGACGGCATCGAGACGATCGAGGCGATCCGGGAGATCGCCCGCCGCTATCCGGGGGTCAACTTCACACTTGGCATCTCGAACATCTCGTTCGGCCTCAACCCGGCGGCCCGCCAGGTGCTCAACTCGGTGTTCCTGCACGAGTGCGTGCAGGCCGGTCTGACCTCGGCGATCGTGCACGCCAGCAAGATCCTGCCGATGTCGAAGATCCCCGACGAGCAGCGCGAGGTCGCCCTGGACCTGGTCTACGACAGGCGTCGCGAGGGGTACGACCCGGTGCAGCGTTTCCTTGAGCTGTTCGAGGGCGTCGACGTGACGAGCGCGCGGGCCAGCCGGGCGCAGGAGTTGGCGGCGCTGCCGCTGGACGAGCGGCTCAAGCGGCGGATCATCGACGGTGAGCGCAACGGCCTGGAGGCCGACCTGGACGCGGCGATGGCCGGCGGCCGAGCCCCGCTGTCGATCATCAACGACATCCTGCTGGACGGGATGAAGGTGGTGGGTGAGCTGTTCGGCTCGGGGCAGATGCAGCTGCCGTTCGTGTTGCAGTCCGCCGAGGTGATGAAGACGGCGGTGGCGTACCTGGAACCGCACATGGAGACCACCGACGACGGCGGCAAGGGCCGCATCGTCCTCGCGACCGTGCGCGGCGACGTCCACGACATCGGTAAGAACCTCGTCGACATCATTCTGTCCAACAACGGCTACGAGGTGGTGAACATCGGCATCAAGCAGCCGATCAGCGCCATCCTGGACGCCGCCGAGCAGCACCGCGCCGACGCGATCGGCATGTCGGGGCTGCTGGTCAAGAGCACTGTCATCATGAAGGAGAACCTCGCCGAGATGGCCACGCGGGGGGTCGCGGAGCGCTGGCCCGTGCTGCTGGGTGGGGCGGCGCTGACCCGGTCGTACGTCGAGGACGACCTGCGGGCGATGTACCCCGGGCAGGTGCACTACGCGCGGGACGCCTTCGAAGGGCTGTCCCTGATGGACCGGGTGATGACCGCCAAGCGCGGTGGCGCCCCGGTGATCGACCCGGAGCGGGAGGCGGCCCTGGCGACCCGGCGGGCACGCCGGGAGCGGCAGCGCTCGGTCGTCAGCGAGTCGCTGCCGGAGCTGCACGATTCCTCGGTCCGCTCCGATGTGGCCGCCGACGTGCCGGTGCCCACGCCACCGTTCTTCGGCACCCGGGTAGTCAAGGGCGTACCCATGTCGGACTACGCGGCGCTGCTCGACGAGCGGGCCACCTTCCGCGGGCAGTGGGGGCTCAACGGCGCCCGGGGCGGCAACGGCCCCTCCTACGACGAGCTGGTGGAGACCGAGGGCCGCCCCCGGCTGCGCTACTGGCTGGACCGGCTGATCGCCGACCAGGTGCTGGAGGCCGCCGTCGTGTACGGCTACTTCCCGGCGTACTCCGAAGGCAACGACCTTGTCGTCCTGGACGAGAACGGCCACGCCGAGCGCGCCCGGTTCTCCTTCCCCCGGCAGCGCCAGGAACGCCGGCTGTGTCTGGCCGACTTCTTCAAGCCCAAGGGCGACCAGCTCGATGTGGTCGCGCTGCAACTGGTCACCGTGGGCCAGCCCGTCAGCGAGTACGCGGCGAAGCTGTTCGCCCGCAACGAGTACCGCGACTACCTGGAGGTGCACGGGCTGTCCGTGCAGCTGACCGAGGCGCTCGCCGAATACTGGCACCGGCGCATCCGTACCGAGATGACCCTGCCCGACGGTCGCCCGCTCGGCCATGACGACCCGACGGACCTGGCCGGCCTGCTGCGCAACGACTACCGGGGCTGCCGGTACGCGTTCGGTTACCCGGCCTGCCCGGATCTGGAGGACCGGGCGAAGATCGTGGACCTGCTCGGGGCGGACCGGATCGGCGTGGAGCTGTCCGAAGAGTTCCAGTTGATGCCGGAGCAGGCCACCGACGCGATCGTGGTCCACCACCCGGAGGCCAGCTACTTCAACGCCAAGTAACGGGCGCAACTGCCTTGACCTGCGCAACCCTGGGCCGTCGCACGCCTCGGGCAGCGCGACGGGCTGTCCCGTTCCGCCGTGACCGTTCGCGCGCTCCGACTCAGAATGGGTATTTCGGACAGCTGGCGGGTTGATCGACTCGGTTTCCTTGATATCGGGGTGTCCGGGTTGCGGGGATGCCCCGGTTTCAGTGAAGCCGAGTCGATCACGCCCGACTGCGTCGCTCGCCGCCTCAGCGGTGCAGTCCGCTGGACATCAGGCTGCGGGTAGATCTCGGCCCGTCTCGATCCCTTCGGGTGAGGGGTTCGACGACGTGGCGATCGGGCTGCTCTACTGACGCCGTGCGTACTCGTCTCGTTCTGTGCGCCACCTTGGCGGTGGCGGGTGTGATGACGGCAGGGGCTGGACTCGCGGTCGCCTTGGGTTACGTCGAGCAGCCGGGGCCCTTCAACGAGGCGATCCTGGGCGCAGTGGGCGGGGGAATGATCGTCGCGGGTTCCCGCCGTTGGAGGAAGCACCGCTGACCAATGCAGCGCCGAACGGCCACCGCACTCCGCGCTTGCCATACATTGATCACCGATATATATTGTCGGCGTGAGCGAGATGCGAGAGCCGAGCTTCCTGATCCTGACCGCACTTGCCGACCAGCCACGGCACGGCTACGGGATCATTCAGGAGGTCGCGGTGCTGTCGGCGAACCGGGTCACGCTGCTCCCGGGGACCCTCTACACCGCGTTGGACCGCCTGGCTTCGCAGGGCCTCGTCGTACGGGACCGAGAAGAGATCGCCGATGGGCGCCTTCGCCGGTACTACCGGTTGACCTCGGACGGGCTGGCTGTGCTCGACGCGGAGACCGCCCGTCTGCGCTCACTCGCCGCGGCAGCGGAGCGCAAGCTGCGCATCGCCCGCCCGCGCCCGGCGTAAGTCGACGTCACCAAGGAGACCCCCATGTCACGTACGCGGGGAAGGCTCGCGCGCCGCTATCGCAGGCTGCTGCTGTGCTATCCACGCCAGTTCCGACGGACCCGCGGTGAGGAGGTCGTTGGGACACTCCTCGATCTCGCCCCGCCGGATCGGACCCGACCGACCATCCGTGAGGCGGCCAACCTGTTCCGCCACGGAATGCGGTGCCGACTGGGGCGACCGAACAGTCGCGGCGTTGTGGTGTGGGCCGCCTTGACCGCGATCGTGTGGGGACTGTTCGCCGGTGCCTTCGCTGCCCGGCTCGGGTGGGAGACCGCCCGTCCGTTGCCCAGCGCGGCCGAGGCGACGGAGCTGTTCAGTGGCGTGCTGGGTCAGGACGCGACTGGTCACGTCGGCGTGGACCCGGCGCTGTTCGTCATCTACGGGCAGCCGCTCGGCTCCGACAACCTGCATGTTCTGTTCTCGCCCGACGCTGGCGAGTACCAGCAGGGTCGCGCCATGGTGGGCCTGAGCGGCCCGGCGCAGGTGGACCACCAGGCGCTTGTCGAGTCCAGCCGAGGGTGGCTGCGCGACAACGGATGGCGTGTATCGGACGTGACCACCCGGAACAGGGTGGACTGCAACAGCTGTGACGAGTCGACGTTGCCCAGGAGCGCGGTGTTCGCCGCGTGGCGTGGGGACGACGTACTGAATCTCGAAATATCGCTCGGCAGTTCCCTGTCGGCTCCACCGAAGCCGGGGGTGACCGGCCACAACGACGAGACGTACGCCTCCGCCGAGCTGACGCGGGCAACCCCGGCAGCGGTCAAGCCTTTCGGCGTCGCAGGCTTTCTGCTCGGGACGGTGGTCGCCTGGTTGGTGTTCGGGTGGGCCAGTCGCCGCACCGAGAATCGCGGCCGGGCACTGCGCGTGCTCACCGCTGTTCTGTTCGGACTTGCCGCCGTCACGTGGTGGGTGCCGGTCCTCCTTGCCGGCCCGTCCACGGTGAGGCATCACATGGACGAGCCGCACCCGTCCTGGCACCCCATGTGGGAGTGGCTTGGGCAACCAGCTCTGGCGCCGCTGTTCGTGGTGGGGGCGGGTGCGGCGCTGCTCGCACTCATGGCGTCTGCGCTGCCCCGCCGCCACGTGGCGTCGACCAACGTGAGGCCGGCAGGTTGAGCGGCGAACCGCCGCACGGTGGTGGGGACCTGCATATGCGAACAGTCGTCACGAAGGTGAGTTGGCAGTCACGCACCTGCTGATCAGTACGGTTGGCCGCACACCTTCCAGGTGCCGTCCTCCTTCACCAGCGGGATCGCGCGCCTGTCGGTGAAGCCACTGTCCAGCTTCAAGGCCATGTTCACGGTCCCCGAGGTACGCCCGTTGACTGTCGACACGTTGACGCCGTTGACCTTGTGGCTTTGGATCTGTGGCTGCCTGGCGACGCCCTGGACGAACGTGTCCTTCGTGAAATTCCTGCGCGTGTCGCTGCACAGCAGTTCGTACGCCGCCGCCGCGTCGCCGGCCTCCAACTCGCTCACGAAGGACTCGGCAGCCTGCCGGGCCGGGTCGGTTGCGGCCTTGATGCCCTTGAACAGGAAGAAGCCGCCGGTGCCGACGCCGGCGCAGCACAGTACGACGACCACGCCCACGACGATCAGCACGGTCCGCAGCGTCCGCCGCTTGGGTGGTGGTGGGGGCACCTGGTACGGGTAGGTCATAGGTAGCGACGGTAGGGGACGCGAGAAAGTCTCGATCCCCCCGAACGGTTGATCTTGCCGTGGCGGTTCGCCCGTCCGTTCGGTCGGGCGCGCATCGGCACGTCCATCGGCGACCACCCGCATCGATGCGCCATGGTGGACGGCCAGCCGGCAGATATCGACGACCGGCCCCTCTGCTGTGATCCTGCTGTGGCCCGGCTGTGGGTCGTTGGAGTTCAACTGCCCCCGATCAGTGGTGCCGTCGGCTCATCCCGCCCAGCACACTCCCGGAGGTGACCACTTACCCGGCGAAAAAGAAGATCGGCAATCTCGGTGCCGTTGGTATCGCCGCCGCGATCTCGGTCTTACTGTGCTGCGGCGTCGGCACCATAGGGGCGCTCACCACCGACGACAGTGACAAGAAGCCCACCGCGGCGGCGACACGAACCGCTCCGACGGCCAGCGACCGTCTCGCGGAAGACGCGAGTGCCACGCCGGACGCGCCGCCGTCGGCGATCCCGGAGCCTGCCACGTCGAGCCCGACACCGGACCCGCAGGGCACAAGTGGTGAGCCGACACCTCGGCCGAACGCGAAGCCGACGACCACCAAACCCAAGCCGAAGACGACGACGGCAGCACCCAGGCCGAAGCCCACGACGGCGAAGCCGAAACCGAAGCCCACGACGGCGAAGCCGAAACCGCCTTCGCTGGCGACGGTGCATCCCGGGGCTTTCTGCTCCAAGCAGGGAGCGCGTGGTGTGACAAAGACCGGTAAGTCGATGGTGTGTACGACCACCGCGACGGATTCCAAGAAGCGGTGGCGAGCGGCGTAGTCCCAGGCGACGATGGTGTCGAGAACGGGAACGCGGCTTCGTCTCCGAGGTGGATGCGGTCACGGTGGCCGTACGCGACCAAGGGGAAAGATCCGGCATGGCGATTCAGCGGATGGACAACGTCCTCATCGTTGTCGAAGACCTCGACGCCGTCATCTCGTTCTTCGTCGAACTCGGCATGGAGCTTGAAGGCAGAGGGCCCGTCGAGGGTCGTTGGGTGGAGCGCGTCATCGGGGTCGACGGCGTCCGGCAGGACGTGGCGATGCTGCGCACACCCGACGGGCACGGCAAGGTGGAGTTGGCGATGTTCCACACGCCGACGGCGATCAGCAGCGAGCCGAGGCACGCCCCGGCGAACACGGTCGGCATTCGTCGAATCATGTTCGCCGTCGACGACATCGAGGACGTCGTTGCCTGCCTGCGTACGCACGGTGCCGAACTCGTCGGGGAGGTGGCGCAGTACGAGGAGAGCTACCGGCTCTGCTACGTCCGTGGCCCGGAGGGCATCATCGTCGGCCTGGCCCAACAGCTGACGTGAGGTGCCGTCGGCGGGGCGGCGCGTTTTGTCTGCGCCACCCCGCCGGGGATCTCACCCGAGTGCGATGACCAGCTTGCCGGTGGTGTGACCGGTCTCGACGGCCGCCACCGCCTGGGCGCTCTGGTCGAAGGTGAACGTGCGCGTGATGTGCGGATCGATGGTGCCGTCGACCATCAGCGCGGCGACAGCCTCAAGCGACGTCCTGCCGAGCCGGCGGTCCACGAACTCGCCACCCAGCTCACTCACCGCGTAGTCGGCGGCCGACAGCAGCTGCCGAACATCCTTCACCAGCCCGGCGACCGAGCGCAGGGAGTCGCCGCCGACGAGGTCGAACAGCCCGTCGACGCCGGTCGGAGCGAGCGCGCGCACCTGTCCCGGGATGTCGCCGGCGGTGTAGTCGACGAAGGCGACGCCGAGCGCCTCGGCCACCGTCCGCTTGCTGTCGCTGCCCGTTCCGATGACCGTCAGTCCCCGCGCTCGGGCAAGCTGTGCGGTGGCGAGGCCGGTGCTGCCACCGACACCGTTGATCAGCAGTGTCGAGCCTGCCGGCAGGTCGAGCCGGTCGAGCCCGTCGAGGGCTGTCGTACCGGACACCGGCACTGTCGCCGCCCACTCGTAGGGCAACGACTCCGGCTTGCGGGCCACGTTCTCGGCCGGCAGGACCGTCGTCTCGGCGTACGTGCCGGCGCCGCTGAGCGCGAACCCGAACACCGCGTCGCCCACCTGGAGATCGGTGACGCCGGCCCCGGTCGCGAGAACATCGCCGGCGGCCTCCATTCCCATCACCTGCGGGAACGGCACGTGCCCGTTGAGCGCCGGGACGGCGCCGGAGCGGAGCAGGTGGTCGAGGCGTGCCACCCCGGCTGCCCGGACCCGGATGAGGACCTCATTGTCGGCGGGCTTCGGGTCGGGTCGGTCGAAGTACTGCTGGACCTCGGGGCCACCGAATGCGTGGTAGCCAAATGCGCGGCTCATCGTCGCTCTCCTCCATCTGTTGACGACTGGCGACGCTATTTGCTGACGTTGACGTCAGAGGCAACACCACGTGGCCCGCGTCACACGTCGGCCGAGGCGGCCGGCGCTAGGGTCGTTCCTGACGGTGACGTCAGAGATAGGACCGGAAGGGGTGCTCGTGCGAATCGGCGAGGTGGCGGAGCGCTCCGGGGTCAGCGTGCGCGCCCTGCGCTACTACGAGGAGCAGGGTCTGTTGCAGGCCGACCGCAGCGCGAGCGGGCAGCGACACTACGGCGTGGCAGCGGTGGACCGGGTGCACCTCATCCAGCAGCTCTACGCCGCCGGCCTGTCGAGCCGGGACATCCTCGAACTGCTCCCGTGCGTCTACACCGGCAGCGCCACCCCCGACATGATCGCCAGGCTCACCGCCGAGCGCGACCGCATCGACAGCCAACTGCGCGGCCTCACCGAGGCCCGGGAACGGCTCGACTCGGTGCTCCGCACCGCGTACCAGCACCTGGACCGGGACGCCGTCGCCTGAGGACGCACCGCAGGCCTAGGCGGTGAATGTCTCGCTCAGGGCCGGACCCAGCGGTCGGCCGGTCGTCGGCTCGATGAACAACTCAGCGAGCAGGAGGTCGGCGAGGTAGGTCGGGTTGACGCCCGATTCCTTGCGGCCGAGGGCCTGTAGCGCGCCGCCGAGGCGTAGGGCGGCCTTCGCCGCGCCGGACGGCATCCGCGAGACCCGCCGGGGCCGGCCCACCGCCGTGGCGATGCGTCCGATCATGTCGTTCCAGGTCAGGTTCTCGTCGGCCACCGGGATGTCGTCGCCGCTGGCCCTCTCCAGGGCATCCACCGTGACCTCGGCGACGCTGCGCGCCGAGGCTGCGGCGCTTCCGCCGGTAGGGGCGACCAGAGGTGTACGCGAGCGCGCCCACCGGTCCAGCGGTCCGGCCCAGTTGGGCAGCCGGTCACCGGCGCGGCCGAAGACGAACGGCAGTTCGAGGACGGTGACCGGCAGATCGGGGCCGGCGGCCTCCCGTCCCTCCCGGGCCTGCTCCACCCGGCACCGGATGTACGTGTGCCGCTCGGCGAGCCGCCACTGCGGATGCAGCCTGTCGAAATAGGTGTAGTACGAGCCCATGACGACGCCTCGGGTGAGGCCCTCCAGGCGCGCGGCGGTGAACAGGCGCACGACAGGCTCGACGTTGTCGTGGCGGAACTGCGGATAGATCGGCTTGGGCAGCGGTCGTTGCTCGTCGGTGCGGGTGGCGTAGACGACACCGTCATGGTCGGCGAGCAGCGGGCGCAGTTCGTCGACCGAGGCGGACTCCACGTCGACAAGGTGGTCGACACCCGGATTGGCGGTACGCGCCACAGTGGTCGCGGTGTGCCCCCGCTCGCGCAGCACCTCCACGACATGCGCGCCGATCAGACCACTGCCACCCACCACGAGAATCCGCACGATGCATCGTCCACTCTGGATGCCGGTGCTTGTCAAGTGACAGTCGTCCGGGTGGCCTCCGCTGTGTTCTGCGTCGCCCAGAGCGCGAGCAGGCGCATGTTGTCGTGTGAGCTGCTGCCGGGATCGGTGTTGTAGACGAAGAGCGTCTGGTCATCGTCGCCCGGCAGCGTCAGCGCCTCGTACCTGATGGTGATGGGCCCCACGGCGGGGTGGATCATGTGTTTGGTGCCGTGGGTCCGCTCGTGCACCCGATGGTTGTCCCACCAGGTGCGGAACTGCGGGCTCTTGATGGTCAGCTCGCCGACGAGTTCGTTGAGCTGAGGGTCGTCGGGGAAGCGGCCGGCGTAGAGGCGCAGGGTGCCCACGACGTCGGCCGCCACTGTCGCCCAGTCGGTGTAGACCTCGCGGGCGGCGGGGTCGAGGAGGACCCACCGGGTGTAGTTGCGCTCGCGGGGTGGCAGTCGGGGCCAGTCGGTGAGCAGGGTGCGCGCCAGCAGGTTCGACGCGAGGACGTCGGTGCGGCGGCCGACGATGAACGCCGGGTGGTCGACCATCGACGCGATCAGCTGGTGCATTGCGGGCCGTACCCGCTGCCCCGGCACCTCCCCGGTGCGGTGCCGGGCCGGCCGGGCCAGGTCGGCGAGGTGGGCCCGGGCGGCGGCCTCAAGCCGGAAGACCCGCCCCAACGCGTCGAGGACCGCCTCCGACGGGCTCGTGTGCCGGCCCTGTTCGAGCCGGGTGTAGTAGTCGACGCTCACCCCGGCGAGCTGCGCCACCTCCTCCCGGCGCAGGCCGCGGACGCGCCTGCCGGACTGCTCGACGAAGCCCGCCGCCTCCGGCGTCGTGTCGGCCCGGCATTTCCGCAGGAAGTCGCCCAGCTCTGTCCGTCGCGCCATGCCGTCAATCATCGCGCGCGTCGCGGCGAACGCCCAGGCGCTGGGTGGGCATGGCATTCCCCGGTACGGCTGGGCCCGGCCAGGGGTGTCCGGGTCCGCCCACCCGGCAGCAGCATGAAATGCGTTCCCGGCAGTGCCAGCGCTGCTCAAGCTGCCACACCAGTCACAAGGGAGAACTTCGATGGCCTACCCCACCACCCGACCCGCCACCTGGTTCGTCACGGGCACCTCCCGTGGGCTCGGCCTGGAGTTGGTCAAGCAGCTCCTCGAGCGGGGCGACAACGTCGCGGCGACGACCAGGTCGGCCGAGCGTCTCGACGCGGCACTGGCCTCCGTGGACCGGTCCCGGCTGCTGCCGATCGAGGTCAGCCTCACCGACGAGGCGGCGGTAGCGGCGGCGATCGGCTCGACCGTCGAGCGGTTCGGCGCGATCGACGTGGTGGTGAACAACGCCGGCTACGGCTTTCTCGCCGCCGTCGAGGAGGTCACCGACGCCGACGCCCGGCAGATGTTCGACGTGCAGATCTTCGGACTCTGGAACGTTCTCCGTGCCGTGCTGCCGCACCTGCGCGAGCAGGGCAGCGGCCACATCATCAACGTCTCCTCGATCCTCGGCCTGACCTCGTTTCCGGGCTGGGGCCTCTACTGCGCCGGGAAGTACGCCCTGGAAGGGCTGACCGAGTCGCTGGCCGCGGAGGTCGGCGGGTTCGGTGTGCGGGTCAACCTCGTGGAGCCGGGCTACATGCGGACCGACTTCCTGCGTACGGAATCGCTTGGCCTGCCGTCGGGGACCGTGGCCGGCTACGAGTCGATCCGGGAGATGACCGAGGCGCACCTGGCGATGCCCGGCACCCAACTCGGTGACCCGGTGCGGGCCGCGACAGCCATCATCGAGGTCGCCGTCTCGGGTAGGGCGCCGCTGCACCAGCTGCTCGGCTCGGATTCCTACTCGCTCGCCAGGGCCCGGATCGACTCGCTGAGCGCCGACGTCGAGGCGGGTCGCGAGCTGGCGTACACGACTGACATCCCGCAGCAGAGCTGAGCGCCGTGACGTGGGCCCGGCCCGGACACTGTCCGGGCCGGGCCCACGTGCACTCAGCCGGTCAGGATGAACCTCTCCCAGGAGCCGACCGACGTGCGGTTGGCGATCAACGACCCCGCCCCGGCGTTCTCGGCGGCCACGATCTGGTTGTTGACAGTGGCTCGCAGGCTGACCGTCCCGTCGGTGTTGGTGATGAGCTGGAACGTCTCCCACGCGCCGATCGTCGTGCGGTTGGCGACAAGCGGTTCGGCGCCCGCGTTCTCGGCGCACACGTACAGGCCGCTGGCGCGCGACCGCAGGGCGATGGTGCCGTTGCCGGCGTCCACCCTGTCGAACTGCTCCGTCGACCCGACTGTGGCCTTGTTGGCGATCAGCGCTGTGGTGCCGACCGCCGACACGTACTGGTTGTTCACCTGCGCCCGCAGGCTGATCCCTGCGGTGCCACCAGGGGTGCCGGTGGTAAACGTGAACGCGTCCACGTCGAACAGGTAGCCGGACCCACCCTTGAAGACCAGGTACAGCGTGGTCGTCGAGGCGGGCGGGTTGGTGATGGCGCCGGACACCTCGGTGAAGGTCTCCCAGCTGCCGGTCACCGGCACCGTGACGGTGCCCAGCAGTGTGCCGGTCGCCGACCCGGCCCGGACCTCGACGGTGCCGCCGGCACCGGCTGACGACGCCCGCACGGTGAAGCGCGTCGCGTTGGACAGGTTGTACGGCTGGTACGAGATCCAGTCGTTGTTCTCGATGAACCCGGCGGTGCGGCCACCTTCGGCGCTCGTGTGCTCGGTGACCTGGACACCCGACTGGGCGCCGAAGTGCTCACCCTGGCGGTGCTTGGGTTGTAGCGTCTTGATGCTGTGCGTGGTCAGCCCACCGTTGTCTGTGTACGCGGCGTCGAAGACCCCGTAGATGTTTGCCGCCGAGTCGTGCTCACCGTCGGTCGGGACGGTGATCGAGCCGCTGCACCCGTTCTTCGAGGTGATCTGGTGGGCGTGGCTGTCGTGACCCAGCGCGTAGGTCAGGCTCACCTTGGTGCAGTCGATCGTGCCGTCCTGCGGGTCGCTCACGCTGATCTGGTACGACACCGTGTCACCGAAGCTGAACAGCTGCCCGTCGGCCGGCGAGGTGAGCGTGACCGTCGGTGCCGTGTTCCCGACTGTGACGACCAGACTCGCCGTGCCGGACAGCCCGGCCGGGTCGGTGACCTTCAACGTGGGGGAGTACGTGCCGTTCGTGGTGTACGTCTTGGTGGGGTTCGCCGCCGTCGACGTGGTGCCGTCACCGAACGTCCACAGGTAGCTCAGCGCCCCACCCTCGGGGTCGGAGCTGCCCGCCGACGAGAAGTTGACGGTCAGCGGGTTGGCCCCCGACGTGGGGTTGGCCGAGGCGACGGCGATCGGGCTGCGGTTGCCACCACCGATGTACTCGATCCGGAACAGCGCCTGGTTGTTGGAGCCGGTGCCGTAGTCCAGCACGTAGAGCGCGCCGTCCGGGCCGAAGGCCATGTCCATGACCTGGGTTCCGGACCACGGGAAGTTGGAGATCTCCCCACGGGAGCCGTCGGAGTTGACGGCGATGGCCTTGATCCAGCGGCGGCCGTACTCACCGGCGAAGAACTGCCCGTTCAGCGAGGCGGGGAACTTGATGCTGGAGTTGAGCGAGGCGTCGTACCGGTAGACCGGTCCGCCCATCGGGGACTCCGAGCCGCTGCCGAACTCCGACGGCGAACCGGAGTCACCCGCGTACTTGATCCAGGCCGGTTTCGCCGCGGGCAGCGTGCCGAGGCCCGTGTTGCGGAACGAGTTGTTGGTCGGCCCGCCCGTGCAGTTGTACTTCGACTGCGACGGGCCGGACGGGAAGGTGTATTCATTGTATGTTTCGGCGCTCGTGTTGGTGCCCGTGCAGTACGGCCAGCCGAAGTTGCCGGGCGCGGTGATGCGGTTGAACTCCACCTGACCCTGGGGCCCCCGGCTGGAGTTCGTGGATCCGGCGTCCGGGCCGTAGTCGCCGAGGTAGACGACGCCGGTGGCCTTGTCGACGCTCATCCGGAACGGGTTGCGCAACCCCATCGCGTAGATCTCGGGGCGGGTGTTCGCAGTCCCGGGCGCGAACAGGTTGCCCGACGGAATCGTGTACGTGCCGTCGGACTGCGGCTTGATCCGCAGCAGCTTGCCCCGCAGGTCGTTGGTGTTGGCCGCCGTGCGCTGGGCGTCGAACTGCGGGTTGCGGTTGGTTCGCTCGTCAAGCGGCGCGTAGCCGGACGACTCGAAAGGGTTGGTGTCGTCGCCGGTGGTCAGGTACAGGTTGCCGGCGGCGTCGAAGTCCAGGTCACCGCCGACGTGGCAGCACTGCCCACGGTCGTTGACGACCTGCAGCACGATCTTCTCGCTGCCCATGTTGAGCGTGTCGTCGCTGTTGAGGGTGAACCGGGACAACCGCAGGTGCCCCTTCCACCGGTCCCAGTCCGACTGCGAGCCGGTGGTGGGTGCGTCCCCGGACGGCGTGCTCAACGTGGGGGAGTAGTAGAGGTAGATCCACCGGTTGGTGGCGAAGTTGGGGTCGACGGCGACGCCCTGCAACCCCTCCTCGTCGTGGGTGTAGACCGACAGGGTGCCGGAGACCTTCGTGTTGCCAGCCACGTCGGTGACCCGCAGCACGCCGTTGCGGGCGGTGTGCAGGACCGAGCGGTTGGGCAGGACTGCCAGGGACATGGCCTCACCCAGCTCCGCCGAGCCGGTGGCGAGTTTGACCTGCTGGTAGTCGGAGGCGGGGATCACCACCGCCTGGGCGGGGGCTGGTGCCGCAACGGCCAGGAGCACGCCCGCGGCGGCGGTGAACGCCGCGACGAGGGCCCGGGGCCAGCGCCGGGGGTACGAGAGCATAGATCGTCCTTCCTCGACGATCCGGGGCCGGGGCGTGCGGGGGCGCACCACGGCCGAAAGGGTGGTGGAGAACGCGTCGAGGCGCTGTCAGTTGGTGGTGACGAGGTCGAACTTCTCCCACTGCCCGATGGAGGTCCGGTTGGCGATCAGCGGAGAGGAGCCCCCGTTGTCGGCGGCGACGTACCGGTTGTTGACCGTGGCGCGCAGGCTCACCGTGCCGTCGGAGTTGCGCACCAGCTGGAACGTCTCCCAGGCGCCGGCGGTGGCACGGTTGGCGATCAGCGCGGCGGCACCGGCGTTCTCGGCCGCGACGTACTGCCCGTTGCTCTTGGCTCGCAGCGCCACGTTGCCGTTGGCGAGGTTGACCAGGTCGAACCGCTCGCTGGTGCCGACGGAGGTCTTGTTGGCGATCAGCGCGGTGGTCGAGTTGGGCGCGCTCACGTACTGGTTGTTGGCGCGGGCCCGCAGGGTCGAGCCGCTGACGGTGGGCGGCGGGGTGGTCGTACGCGGGGAGCAGTCGGCGGTCACCGAACCAGCGGCGACCTGGATGCCGCCGAGCAGCATCCGGGTGAAGTTCGGGTCGGTGTACGACGCCTCGGTGTGCCCGAGACCCGTGTACCAGGCCCGCCCGCCGCCGTACGCCTTGCACCAGGTGATCGGGTGGTCGCCGCTCATGTTGCCGCCGCTGTAGGACGACTCGTCGAGGCTGGCCAGGACCCGCGCGCTGGACCGGGGGTTGGTGCGGTAGTTGTACCACTCGTCCGAGCGCACCCAGGTGCTGCCGAGGTGGGCGGTCGACGGGTTGGTCTGGTCCTCGATCCGCACGGTCGCGGTCTGGATCGCCGGGTGCGAGTCGAACCACGCGCCGACCAGCGAGCCGTACCACGGCCAGCTGTACTCGGTGTCGGCCGCCGCGTGCACGCCGACATAGCCGCCGCCGGCGGCGATGTACGCCTCGAACGCCGACTGCTGACTGGCGTTGAGGACGTCACCGGTCGTGGACATGAAGACCACCGCTTGGTATTGGGCCAGGTTGGAGGTGGTGAACTGGCCGGCGTCCTCGGTCGAGGTCACTGTGAACCCGTTGTTGGCGCCGAGCTGCTGGATCGCGGAAATGCCGTTCGGGATGGAGGAGTGGCGGAAGCCCGCGGTCTTGCTGAACACCAGGACCTTGGTCAGGGGGGCGGCCGAGGCCGGGGCCGGTAGGGCGACGAGGCTGGCCAGCATCACGGCCAGGCCGGTGATGAGTGCCAACACACGGGGACGGGAACGCATGGTTGTGCTCCTCTGCTGAGCGGCGACCCCGGATGTGCCTGCGGGCACGCCAGGGCCAGGTGGCGGTGGTGCGGAAGCCAAGCCGCCGATGCTCGGCCGAGGTGGTGTGGTCGTGCCCGAACGGTGCGCGGGGAGCCAGCCGACGGCTCCGAGCGACCATTGTGAGCGTTCACAGTATATCGATTGTCGTCGCTGACGCAGTAAACCTCTGATGTATGAGCGTCGTCAAGCGCGCGCCCGGCTGCGTCCACGGGTTGGAATCCGGCCGGTGCCGGGACGCCTCAGGAATCGGCCTCCGGGCGGACGGCACGCCAGTCCAGGCGGTCCCGGTAGAGGTGTCGCACGACGGTCCAACCGACCGCGAACGGTATGGCCCCCATCGCGACGCTGCCCAGGACGTCGGCGCCCCGCACGTCGAAGACGCCGCCCACGTCCCCGAACAGTTGGGCGACGGTCTGGAAGGCGACGTGGAAGCCGATGCCCGCCCAGATGTCGCCGGTGGCGGCGCGGAAGCCACCAAGCAGCAGCGCGAAGACGAAGAAGAGCAGCAGCCGGTCGGGGGACCGGGCGGCTCCGACGAGGAACCCGAAGCCGGTGAACAGCGCGGCCTGCCCGACAGCCGCCTGCCAGGCCGGCAACCGGGTGGCGAGGGAGTGTTGCAGGTAGCCACGGAAGACCAGTTCCTCCGGCAGCGCCTCGTACAGGAAAACGAGCACGACCAGCAGGGCCGCCACGCGCACGGCGTCGCCCACCGACGTCCGCAGGCTGATCTGGACCCAGCCGAGGCCGAGGCAGAGCGCGAACCCGACAGCGGCCGGGACGAGCCAGCAGGCCATGCCGAGCAGCAGGCGCCGCCAGCCGAC
Organism: Micromonospora sp. DT41; assembly: GCF_049841715.1. Taxonomy (NCBI): domain Bacteria; kingdom Bacillati; phylum Actinomycetota; class Actinomycetes; order Micromonosporales; family Micromonosporaceae; genus Micromonospora; species Micromonospora sp. DT41. The sequence goes on from NZ_JBNCKU010000002.1 coordinate 272,949, forward strand.
CCGCAGCGATGGCAGCCCGAGCCCGGCCCACGGACGCCGGTCCAGCAGACGCCGGGCGGCCACCACCAGGGGTACGACAAGCGCCGTCGTGAGGACGGCCCGGACGACGTGGGTCGTGCGGCTGTAGTCGCGGCCGAGCAGGGCATCGTGATAGAGGAACAGCCACACCAGCACGGTGCCGGCGAACACGACGAGGACCCGCCAGTGCAGGGCGAGGCGAGGTCGGCCGCTCACCCCGCGCAGCGTAGCCACCGGGGTCAACGACTGGCGGTCAGTGACCCAGGACGAGGTACGCGAGGCCGACGACGCCCCGGTAGTCGCCGACGTACTGGCGTAGCCGGTCGTCGAGTTCGGCGCGGACCTGCGCCGCGCGGGGATCCTGCGGGTACGTCAGCAGCCACTCCTGACGGCCTGCCAGCCAGGTGGACTCGAAGTCGTCCCACTCGCGCTGGTCGGCGGTGCTCACGTGCAGCATCCGCCAGCCGCGCTCCCGAGTCGTCTCGACGAGGCCCGCGAGGTCCGTGATGTCCGCGCCGAAGATCTGCTCGGCCGCCGCCGTGGGGTCGCGTTGCCAGTAGGCGGTGCCGAACAGCAGCCGACCGCCCGGCCGGACCACCTTGGCCAGCGCGTCGAGGGCAGCGCCGGTGCCGCCGAAGGCGTGCGCCGAGCCGATGCACAGGACCCGGTCGGCCGGCTCGTGCCAGGCGGCCGCTTCCCCCATCACGAAGGCGACGTGCCGGTTCAGCGACCGACCGGCGGCGAGTGCGCGCCCCCGGGCGAGGGCGGCCTCGTCGGTGTCGACCCCGACCCCCCTCGTCGCGACCGGGCCGGCCACACCACCGGCGGCGACGGCCCTGAGCAGCAGCTCACCCCAACCACACCCGAGATCGAGTACGCGCGCACCGGGCCGGACGTCGAGTCGTCGCAGCAGCAGGGCCGCGTGCTCCTCCGACAGCGGCGTGTTCCAGCGCATCCGCGCGTAGCGGCTGGTGGCGAGGTGGTCGGTGGATCGCATCGGATCAGGGTGTCAAGCCCTGATCAGCGGCGCGCACCGGGTCCGGTGTGGCGGGTGTGGCCGGGGCGGCGGCCAGCGCCTGGTAGTAGGACTGCATGGCCGGGTGGTAGTCGTCGAAGATCGGCCGGGGCGAGCCGTCCCGGGAGGCGACGAGCATGTCGAGGTAGTACTCCCATCCCGCACCCGTCTCGGCGACGCCGTCGAGGGTGGTGAGGTGCTGGGTGAACCGCAGCTGGGTGGTGCCGTCGGTCTCGGCCAACGCCATGTCCAGCAGCCAGGCGCCGTAGCTGTCGACCATCGACACGGCGAGGCGTCGCTGTGGTTCGCACTCCTCGATGCGGACCTCGCACCAGGGCTGCTCCTCCTCGTACGCCATCTGGACCCGGATGGTCCGGCCCGGCGCGGCGTCGCCCTCCCAGGGGCCGAACCAGCGGGCGGTGCGTTGCGGCTCGGTCAGGCTGGCCCACACGTCCGCCGCCGGTGCGCGGAACGTGCGGGTGAGGACGAGATCATGGCCGGTGGCGGTGCGGAACAGGCGTCCGCCTGGTGTGCGGGTCATGCCGTGTGCTCCCTTCGGTGCTCCGCCGGGCCGCGGGCGCGGCTCTCTCGGCGGGTGCGATAGACCTCGGTCTCCAGCGCGTCGAGGTGCCGCTCCCACGGCGCGGGCGTGGCGAGATCGGCGAGCCAGTCGAGCAGTTCGGCGAGCGGGCCGGTGTCGAGCCGGTAGATCCTCCTGCGGCCGACAAGGTCGTCGCGGACCAGTCCGCACTCGCGCAGCACGCGCAGGTGGCGGCTGATAGCGGGTCGGCTGATGGCGAACTGCGTGGCGATCTCGCCCGCGGGCAGCGGCGCGTCGCGCAGCAGGGTCAGGATGCGTCGCCGCACCGGGTCCGCGATCGCGGCGGCCACCTCGTCCACCTGGAAAGTGTAACCCATCGGTTACGCATAATTTCTGTGGAGATTTCCAACACTCCCAGTCGCTCCCGTCGATGGTGGCGACATGATCACCTGACCTGGCAATCTTGAACGTATGCCAGCAGCCCTGCTCCGATTCCGCATGTCCGACTGGACTGTCGCCGTGCCTGTGCTCGCGGTGCTCATGCTGGTCGTGACCTGGGGACGAGAACTTTCCGGCCCCATCGTGGTGGTGGTGGCGGCGCTGCTGGGCGGTGCGGTGCTCGCGGCCGTGCACCACGCCGAGGTGGTCGCGCACCGGGTGGGAGAGCCGTACGGGTCACTGGTGCTCGCCGTCGCGGTCACCGTCATCGAGGTCGCACTGATCGTCACGTTGATGATCAGCGGGCCGGAGAAGACGCAGTCGCTCGCCCGGGACACCGTCTTCGCCGCCGTCATGATCACCTGTAACGGCATACTCGGCCTGTCGCTGCTGCTCGGAGCACTCCGCCGACGGGTGGCCGTGTTCAACCCGGAGGGCACCGGCGGGGCGCTGGCCACCGTGATCACCCTGGCCACCCTGAGCCTTGTCATCCCGACCTTCACCACGGCCCGGCCGGGCCCGGAGTTCAGCCCGGCCCAGCTCGCCTTCGCCGCCGTCGCCTCACTGGCCCTGTACGGGCTGTTCGTGCTCGTGCAGACCGGCCGGCACCGCGACTACTTCCTGCCGGTCGACAGCCGGGGCAAGGTCATCGAGACGGAGGAGCACGCCAAACCGCCCTCGAACCGTGCGGCGCTGGTCAGCCTCGGCCTGCTGCTTGTGGCGCTGGTAGCGGTGGTCGGCGACGCCAAGACCGTCTCGCCGACCATCGAGGCCGCTGTGGCGGGGGCGAACCTGCCGCACGCGTTCGTCGGCGTGATCATCGCCCTGCTGGTGCTGCTGCCGGAGACCCTTGCCGCCGGCCGTGCCGCCCGCCGCGACCGCGTCCAGATCAGCCTCAATCTGGCGCTCGGCTCCGCGATGGCAAGCATCGGCCTGACCATCCCGGCCATCGCTATCGCCTCGATCTGGCTCGACGGGCCGCTGCTGCTCGGCCTCGGCGGCACCCAGCTCGTCCTGCTCGCGCTGACCGCCGTGACAGCGGTCCTGACGGTGGTCCCGGGCCGGGCCAACGTGTTGCAGGGTGGCGTGCACCTGGTGCTGCTGGCCGCCTTCGTCTTCCTGGCCGCCAGCCCCTGATACCGACTCGTCCAACGGAGGGGTTCCCGGTCACTCAACCAGGAATCCCTCCGTTCGTCTCTGCCGGTGGATCGCCGGAGAGGCGGTCCGCGCGGGCGTTCAGGTAGCGCTGCTGGGCGAGGTTCGTCGACAACGCCGCCGCCAGCCGGTACGCCTCGCGCGCAGCGTGAGCGCGATCTGCGAGGCAGGTGTGAGCGCCGGATGGCAGCACAGGAACAGCAGGATGAGCGTGTCGTCGGCGTCCTCCGGCGGCCGGTCGGCGGGCGGCGCCAGCCACCGCTCCGGCGGCGTCCACCGCGCCACGGTGTCCTCCCGCCGCATCCGGGCCTGGTCACGACGCAACAGGTCGGTAAGCCGCCGGGACGCCACGGTGATCAGCCAGCCGCGCGGATTGTCCGGTACGCCGTCACGCGGCCACCCGACCGCCGCCGCGATCAGCGCCTCCTGCACCGCGTCCTCGGCGGTGTCGAAGTGCCCGAAGCGGCGGACGAGCGCGCCGAGGACCTGCGGCGCCAGGCTGCGCAGCAGGTCCTCGACAGGTGTTTCCGGCACCGGTCAGCCGCCCAGGTCCTCGACGCCGTCGAGCACCGGCCGCACGTCCACGTACGCGCCGGGGGTGTCCGGGTCGACAAGGCCGGCGGCGATAGCGGTGGCCCGGTCGAAGCTGGCGCACTCCACGACCGTGTAGCCGGCCAGGACCTCCTGCGTCTCCGGGTACGGGCCGTCGGTGACCACTGGCGCACCGTCGCGCACCTGCACCCGGCGGGCGTGCACCGGCTCGCTGAGCCCTCGGGCGTCGACGAGTTCCCCGGACTCGGCGAGCGCCTGGTGGAACGTCTCCATGTGCTTGTGCATGGCCGCGACCTGCTCGGCCGACATCGCCGGCCGGTCGGAGGCCCGCCCGGACAGCACGTCGTAGTCCTGCTGCGACCCGTAGAGCAGAATCATGTACTTCATCGTGGTTGCCTCCTCCTGTTCCGGGCGGGGCCCGGCGTCCGTCACAGGAAACGTCGAACCTCAGACCCGATCCCCGGACACGCTCGCCCCATCCGATTTGTTGACCATGAGGTTGCCGTTCCGACACGCCGGGGAAGATGCCGACAACCTCATGATCAGCGGATCGCAGAGGTGGTGGTGCGCAGGGTCGTGAACCGTCTGCCCCTGCCGCTCGTGTAACTGGTGACGGGCTTGGCGGTCGTGTCGTCGGGGTATTGCCCAGCGCGGCACCGACGACCTGGGGAGGCGCAGTGGGGACACGTTCAGGACGCGACGCCCGAGGCCCGTTGGCCGCTCTGGTGGTTGCCGCTCTGGTGTCGCTCGCCTGCGCCGGCGGTGGGTTGACCGAGCCGCAGGCGGAGCGCCCCGCGCCGGGCCAGTCCCCGGCGTCGCCGAGGGCGGACACCACCCGGGCCGACGGCACCACGAGCGTGGCCGAGTTCGAGCAGGACGTCGCCGACGCGCAGGCGGTCGCCGAGCGCTACTGGGCCGCCCAGTTCAAGGCGTCCGGGCAGCGGTTCGAGCCGATCCGGCGGATCATCCCGTACCAGCGGGAGGGCGAGGTGTCCTGCGGCGGCCAGCCGTTGCCCCGCAACAACGCCGTCTACTGCTCGCGGGGTGACTTCATCGCGTACGACGTCAACTGGTCGGTGGCGGCGTTCCGCCAGGTCGGTGACGCGTTCGTGTTCTACCTGCTCGGGCACGAGTACGCGCACGGCATCCAGGTGCGGCTCGGCATCAACTACAGCTTCACCATCCAGCAGGAGTTGCAGGCCGACTGCATGGCCGGCGCTTACCTCGGCGACTCGGTGCGCTCCGGTGCGCTGACCCTGGCCGAAGGCGACCTGGAGGAGTTCCGGGAAGGGGTGGCGGCGGTCGGTGACGACCCCGACCAGCCATGGTTCGCCGAGGGCTCACACGGCACCCCCGAGCAGCGCACCGACTCGTTCTTCCGGGGCTACGAGCGTTCGCTGAAGGCCTGCGACCTCGGTTGATCGGGTGTCCAGCCTGGCAAAGCGGCGTTAACCGGGTCACCTCGGCGTCCGCCGCCAGCACCGGCCGCGACCGGCCCTGGCAGGATCGCCGGTGTCGCCCACGACCCTGGAGGACCCACTGAGCAGCCATCACCCCGCCGCCGTGCTCTTCGACATGGACGGCACGCTCGTCGACAGCGAGAAGCTGTGGGACGTCGCGCTCCAGGAGTTGGCCCGCGAGTACGGCGGTGAACTCTCCGAGGACGCCCGCCGGTCGATCACCGGCACCAGCATGGCCGAGTCGATGCGCATCCTGCACGACGACCTGGGCCAGCCCGAGCGGGACGCGGAGATCAGCGCGGCGTGGATCAACGCCCGGATCCTGGAGCTGTTCCGCACCGGGCTGCGCTGGCAGCCGGGCGCGTTCGCCCTGCTGGGCGCCGTCCGCGCGGCGGGCATCCCCACGGCGCTCGTCACCTCCAGCGGCCGGGCGCTTGTCGAGATCGCCCTGGACACCCTCGGTCGGAACAACTTCGACGCGGTGGTCTGCGGCGACGAGGTGGTGGCCGCCAAGCCCCACCCCGAGCCGTACCTGACGGCGGCTCGACTGCTCGACGTGCCGATCGGGCGGTGCGTGGCTATCGAGGACTCGGCGACCGGCGTGGCAAGCGCGCTCGCCTCCGGCGCGGCGGTGCTTGCCGTACCCGAGGCGCCCCTGCCCGACACGGCCGGCGTACACCAGGTGGAGAGCCTGACCGGCGTGGACCTGGACGTGCTCGCCGGGCTGCTCTCCGACCGAGCCGGCGCGACCGGCTGATTCAGACGTCAGGAGAACCCTGACCGCAACAGCGGAGGCCCCCGATCGCGATCCGATCGGGGGCCTCTGCTGTTGCCGGTCAGTCGTGGGCGATGGCGCCCAGGACGTTGATCCGGGCCGCGCGAACGGCGGGTAGCACCGCGGCCACCACCCCGATGATCGCGGCGAGGCCGAGGAAGACACCCATCTGCCCCCACGGCAGGATCAGGTCGGTGATCCCGTCGTCCTTGAGCGCCTCGACCACGGCGGCGCCGAGACCGGTGCCGACCACCACGCCCAGCAGCGCGCCGAACACCGAGATCACCACCGCCTCGACAGTGATCATGGCCATGGTCTGCCCACGGCGCAGGCCGATCGCCCGCAGCAGGCCCAGCTCGCGGGTCCGCTCCAGCACCGACAGCGCCAGGGTGTTGATGATGCCCAGCACGGCGATCACGATGGCCAGCGCCAGCAGGATCTGGATCATCGTGAGCAGCCCGTCGAGCTGGCTGGTCTGCTGCTCGATGAACGCGTTCCGGTCAGCCACCGACACCTCGGGGCTGTCCGCGAGCAGCGACTCCACCTGCGGCTGTACGTCGGCCACAGCGGTGCCGGGCGCCAGCTGGATGTACCCCTGGAAGGGCTGCGGGATCGCGAAGTCCTTCGCCGCCGTCGCCGGAAGCACCACAGGGTTCAACAGCTGCCCCGACTCGTAGATGCCGCTGATCGTGTACGTCCGCGCCTCGCCCCGGGTCAACTGCACGTCGACCGTCGAACCCACCGACCAGCCACGCGAGGCGGCAGTGTCGGAACTGGCGAGCATCTGCGTCGGCCCGAGCCGGTCGATGTCACCGGCGGTGGGCTTGGCGCTGAAGATCTGCCGCAGCGACGCGATGTCGCTGCTGGCCCCGACCCAGGTGCTCTCGCCGTTGATCTTCGCCATGTCGCCGTACTCGCCGGTGACCAGCTGCACGCCGGGCAGAGTCTTGGCCTGGTCCAGCACCGCCGGGTCGAAACTCGGCGGGCGCGGGCCGCCCTGGCTCCCGGCGATCACCAGCTCGGCCTTGATGTTGTCCTGGGCGAGCGCCCCGATGCTGCCCTTGGCCGAGTCGAGGATCACCGTGACGCCTGTGACGAGCGCGATGCCGACCATCAGCGCGGCGGCTGTGATCGCGGTGCGGCGCGGGTTGCGCCCGGAGTTCAGCCGGCCCAGCTTGCCCGGCACCGACCAGGAGAAGATCGCCCCGAGCAGGCCCACGACCGGCCGGCTGAGCAGCGGGGTCAGCAGCGCCACCCCGATGAAGGCGAACAGCACCCCGCCCAGGATGGTGGTCAGTGTCTGGCCGCCGGCGTTGCCGCTGAGCCCGAGGAAGAGCAGCACGGCGCCGATCCCGGTGACCACCGACCCGGCCACGGTGACCTTGGTCAACGGCCGGTCCGGTGTGGCCACGTCCTGCATGGCGGCGATCGGCGGAATCCGGGACGCCCGCAGCGCCGGCAGCAGCGCCGCCACCACGGTGATCACCAGGCCGACGGCGAACGAACCGATCACCGCCGACGCGGGCACACCGACGCCGGCCAGGGCGAGACCACCGGCCAGCTTGCCGAACAGGAACGCCAGCAGCGCGCCCACGCCGATGCCGGCGGCCAGGCCGAGCACCGAGGCGATCAGCCCCACGGCTATCGCCTCCAGCACCACCGAGCCGATGATCTGCCGGCCACTTGCCCCGATGGCGCGCATCAGCGCCAACTCCCGGGTCCGCTGCGCGACGATGATCGAGAAGGTGTTGAGGATCAGGAAGGTGCCCACCAGCAGCGCCACCGCGGCGAAGCCGAGCAGGATCTTGTTGAAGAAGGACAGACCCTCCTTCAGGCCGTCCGCGGCGTCCGCGGCCAGTTGCTCGCCGGTCTTCACCTGGAAGTTGGCGCCGAGGGCACCGGCCAGGTCGTCGCGCAGCTTCTCGTCGGAAACCCCACCGGCAGCGCGCACGGTGACGCTGCTGAACACGTCCGGCTCGCCGAGCATCAGCCGCTGCGCCACGGGCGTGGTGAAGAAGACCTCGTTGGCGCCACCGATCGAGTCCCGGTCACCGCTGTAACCGAAGATGCCGACAAGCGTGAAGTCCCGCTTCTTCGACTCGAACGCGGTGAGCACGCCGACCTTCTGGCCGACCTGCACCTTCGCCGATGTGGCAAGGGCCTTGTTGATGACGATCTCGTCGTCGGCCTGCGGCGCGCGCCCCTCACGCAGTCGCAGCAGCTCGCTCTCGCCGATCCAGTTTTCGCCCAGCTGCGGCGGACCGAACGAGGTCACCACCTTGCCGTTGCTGCCGATGATCCGGGCGCCGTCGGCAGCGACGACGCCGGTCGCCGACGCCACCCCCGGCACCTGCTTGACCTGCTCCACCACGGAGGCCGGCAGCGGATTGGCGGTCTGTTCGCCCTCGAACTCGTCGACATCCACCTTCGGTTTCGCCGCGACGTTCACGTCGATTTCCGAATAGGCGTCGGCGAAGGTCGAGTCGAAGGAGCGGCCCAGCGTGTCGGTGAGCACGAAGGCACCCGAGACGAACATCACGCCGAGCACCACCGCCAGCCCGGACAGGATCAGCCGGACCTTGCGGGCCAGCAGACTCTTCAGTGTCGCCCGGAACATCAGTTGCCCACCTCGGCGGGAGTGTCAAGCTTCTTCATGGTGTCCAGCACCGTCTCGGCCGTCGGCTCGATCAGTTCCGAGACGATCTGCCCGTCGGCGAGGAAGACCACCCGGTCGGCGTACGCGGCGGCCGTCGGGTCGTGGGTGACCATCACGATGGTCTGCCCGTGCTCGCGGACCGAGTTGCGCAGGAACGCCAGCACCTCCGCGCCGGAGCGCGAGTCGAGGTTGCCGGTCGGCTCGTCGGCGAAGATCACCTCGGGGCGGGAGACGAGCGCACGCGCGCACGCCACACGCTGCTGCTGGCCGCCGGAGAGCTGCGCCGGCCGGTGATCCAGCCGGTCCCGCAGACCGACCGTGTCGATCACCGTGTCGTACCAGGCCGGGTCGGGCTTACGCCCGGCGATCGACAGCGGCAGCAGGATGTTCTCCTTGGCGGTGAGCGTGGGCAGCAGGTTGAACTGCTGGAAGATGAACCCCACCTTGTCCCGGCGCAGCTTCGTCAGCCCCGAGTCGCCCAGGCCGGTGACAGTGGTCTCGCCGATCGCCACAGTCCCCCGGGTCACCGAGTCCAGGCCCGCCAGGCAGTGCATCAGCGTCGACTTGCCGGAACCCGACGGACCCATGATCGCGGTGAACTGGCTCCGTTCGAACTCCGCGCTGACCCCCCGCAGGGCGATGACCTGAGCCTCGCCGCTGCCGTACACCTTCCACACGTCGTTCGCCCGGGCCGCGGCCTGCGCCTGCTGGCCTACCGTCGCGGTCACGTCATCTACCTCTTCCGTCTGTTTCCGTCTGTCAAACACCGCGCCGCCCCCCGATGGTCCGGCGCGGCAGCTCCATTCTCGGCGCCTGTCACGCCGATCCTGTCCGCCCGTGGGCGGACCCGGAGCGGATTTCCGGCTGAGGGTGCACCCCCATGCCGGGTCAGGGTTGCCCCTGACCCGACGGCCGGTCGAGCGGTTTCCCACCGCCGCAGTCGAGCCTTCCGCCTCACGTCACAGGAGGGTCAACCGCGCCGGGCCGTCTCCGGTCACGGTATGTGACCACGGCAACCGGGCCGTCCCCCCACGGTGTGATCCTCTGGTACGCCGAGCGGCGTAGTCACCGAACGGCGGCTACGCCCGGGGTCGGACCAACCCCGACTCGTACGCCAGCACCACCGCCTGCACCCGGTCACGCAGACCCAGCTTGGTCAACACGTGCCCGACGTGTGTCTTGATTGTCGTCTCGCTCACCGACAGCGCCGCGGCGATCTCGGCGTTCGACAACCCGTGTGCCACCTGCACGAGGACCTCACGCTCCCGCTCGGTGAGCGGGCTGAGCGCCGCCGACGGGGTTGCCGTCGGGTCGGGCAGCAGGTCGGCGAAGCGGTCCAGCAGCCGCCGCAGGATCCGGGGCGCCACCACCGCGTCCCCGCCGGCCACCGTGCGGATGGCCGCGATCAACTCCTCGGCGGGCACGTCCTTTGCCAGGAACCCGCTGGCACCGGCGCGCACCGCGCCCACCACGTACTCGTCCAGGTCGAACGTCGTCAGCACCAGCACCCGGACGGGCAGCCGGGAATCGACGATGGCCCGGGTCGCGGCGATCCCGTCCATCCGGGGCATCCGGACGTCCATCAGCACCACGTCGGGCAGCAGCCGGCGGGACAGCTCCACCGCCTCCACACCGTCGCCGGCCTCGGCCACCACGTCCAGGTCGTGCTCGGCGCCCAGCACCATCCGGAACCCGGTGCGCAGCAACGGCTGGTCGTCGGCGATCAGGATCCGCACCGGCCGCGCCGGAGCCACCCGCTCGGTCATCCCGTCTCGCCGAGGTCACGGGTGAGCTGGCCCAGTGTGTCGAAGCGCGTGGGCCGGGTTCCCACCAGCGCGGTCAGGTGCCGCTCGAATACCTCAAGCTCGGCGGTGCCGATCTGCTGCTCCCACTGATCGCGTAGCTCGTCGAAGATCGCTTCTCCTTGCCGCAGCACCGTGAAGCCCAGTGCGGTGACCTGAAGGCGCTTGCGGCGGGCGTCGAGAGGGTCCTTGTCGCGGGTCACATATCCGCGTTCCTGCAGCACCGCGATGGTCTTCGCGGCGGACTGCTTGGAGATCGACAAGTGGCGGCCCAGTTCCGAGGCGCTGTCGGCACCGGCGGTGATGGCCCGCATGGCGAACTCGTGAACGGGGCGGACGTCCTCGTAGCCGCGTCGGGCCAACTCGACGATGACGGCGTCCGTGAGCGTGCGGAAGCCCCCGAGAAGCAGTCGCGCGAGTTCCGCACCAGAGCCAGGCATGCAAGAAGGCTACGACAGTGGCAGAAAGACAGCCTGGCTGCCTATTATTGGTCACCTAGGCTGTCTAATTGAGGAGTGGCATGACCGTCACACCAGCTGGCCCCACGGTGCCGGGGATCACCCACCACACCGTCGAGGTCAACGGAACCACCCTGCACTACGTGGCCGCGGGAACCAGCGGATCCCCGATCCTGCTGGTCCACGGCTTCCCCGAGACCTGGTGGACCTTCCGGAAGCTCATCCCGCTGCTCGCGGTCAACCACCGCGTCTTCGCCGTCGACCTGCGCGGCTTCGGTGACTCGGACAACCGGCCGGGCGAGTACGACAGCACGACCTCGGCAGAGGACCTGCACCAGCTGATCGCGCACCTCCACGTCGGCCCCGTCCACCTCACCGGGCAGGACATCAGCGGGGCGACGGTCTTCCGCCTGGCCACCACCTACCCGGAGGACGTGCTCACCTTCACCGCCATCGAGATGGGCCTGCCCGGATTCGGCCTCGAGATGCTTGCCGACATCACCCACGGCGGCGCCTGGCACATCGGCGTCCTCGCCGCGCCCGGCATCCCCGAGCTGCTGCTCGCCGGCCGTGAACGTGAGTTCCTCGGCCAGTACGCCTTCCCGGCGATGACCGCGATCCCCGGAGCGATCACCGACGTCGACATCGACGAGTTCGCGCGCACCTACGCACGCCCGGAGGGCTGGCGCGGTGCGATAGGCCTCTACCAGTCGATGCTGCGGGAGGGCCCTGAGATCACGACCCTCGCACAGACCCGCGGTCTGAACGTGCCCGTGTTGGCGATCGGCGCGGGCGGCGGTGCCTTCACCGCCGCCACCATGTCCCAGGCGACGTCGACCGACGTCAGGTCGGTGACACTGGACGGCGTCGGCCACTACGCCGCAATGGAGGCCCCGGAGGAACTGGCCAAGGCCCTTCTCGCCTTCACCGCGAGCGTGGACGCCGGATAACCGGCCCGCGCCCTCGAACCTCAGTCGTCGGCGCCCGGTGCCACCGGACGGGACCGGGCGTCGCGCAGGGGATCGGCACCGGGCCCCGCGACCGGGAACGGCGGCGGCGTCCCCCCGAAGCTGGGGCACAGGGCCTGATGGCTGCACCAGTCGCAGAGCCGGCTCGGCCGGGGCCGGAAGTCCTGCCGCTCGGTGGCCTGCTCGATGGCCCGCCACAGCGCCACCACAGTGCGTTCGAAGCGGACCAGCTCGTCGGCGTCGGGCGCGTAATCCAACACCTCGGCGTCGCGCAGGTAGAGCAGCCGCAGCACCTTGGGCACCACCCCCCGGGTGCGCCACAGCACCAGGGCGTAGAACTTCAGCTGGAACAGCGCCCGCGCCTCGAACGCCTCCCGCGGGGCACCACCGGTCTTGTAGTCGACCACCCGCAGTGCGCCGTCCGGTGCGACGTCCAGGCGGTCCAGGTAGCCACGGATCAGCAGCTCGTCGTCGACAACCGCCGAGATCAGGCTCTCCCGCTCGGCGGGCTCCAGCCGGGTCGGGTCCTCCACCGCGAAGTAACCCTCAAGCAGCCCTGCCGCCGAGCGTAGGAACTCCACAGGGCCGGCGGGCTCCGCGCCGTCGAAGATCGCTGCCAGCTCCGGCTGCTCGGTGACCAGCCGGTCCCACTGGGGGGCCACCAGGTCCCCGGCCGCGGCCGGGGTGCGGCCCGACGCGGGCAGGTCGAACAACCGCTCCAGCACGGCGTGCACGAGGGTGCCGCGGGCCTGCTCGATGGTCGTCCGCTCGGGCAGACGGTCGATGCTGCGGAAACGGTAGAGCAACGGGCACGTCTTGAAGTCCGCCGCCCGCGAGGGGGACAGCGAGGCCCGCACCGTCGGCGGCGTCTGTGCCGGGGAGGGGGGCTTGGGGCTGGTGACCGGTTCCGCCGTCATGTGCGCAAAGGGTAGGGCACCCGTATGACACCGACCGCCGCCCGCCCCGCGTACGGCCGGTCCGTAGCATCGTGGCGATGGAGCAGACATCTCGGCCGGCGCGCCGTCCCGACCGGCCCGACCGGCGTCCCGGCCTGAGCGTGGGCCGGGTGTTAGGGGTCCCGCTGCACCTCAACGTCTCGATGCTCCTGCTCGCCGTGCTGGTCGCCGTGCTCTACGCCGAATTCGCCCGCCGACAGCTGGACCTGCCGCAGATCAGCGGCTACCTGATCGGCTTCGGGTTCGTGGTGTCACTGCTCGGCTCGGTGCTGCTGCACGAGCTGGGCCACGCGCTCACCGCCCGGCGCTACGGCATCGGTGTGCGCGGGATCACCCTGGAACTCCTCGGCGGGTACACCGAGATGGACCGCGACGCCCCGACGCCCCGGATCGACCTGCTCGTCTCGCTTGCCGGCCCGGCGGTCTCCGCGGTGCTCGGCGTCCTCGCGGTGGCCGCGACCCTCGCCCTGCCCCAGGGCACTGTCGCCCACCAGCTCGCCTTCCAGCTCGCGCTGAGCAACGTCATCGTCGCGCTGTTCAACATCCTGCCCGGCTTGCCGCTGGACGGCGGCCGGGCGCTGCGCGCCGCCGTGTGGGGCCTGACAAGCGACCGGCACCGCGGCACCGAAGTCGCCGGCTGGGCGGGGCGTGTGGTCGCCGTCGGCACCGCCGGCCTGGTCCTGCTGCTCACCCTGGCCGACTTCCTGGCACCCCTGGCGCTCCCACTGATGCTCCTTGTCGCCCTCACCCTCTGGCGGGGCGCCGGGCAGTCGATCCGGTCCGCCCGGGTGAGCCGCCGGTTCCCGCTCATCGACCTGTCCCGGCTGGCGCGACCGGTCTGGCCGGTGGCCACCGGCACGCCGCTGTCCGAGGCGCAACGCCGCCGTGCCGAGGGCGGGCAGCCGGCAGCCGCGCTGCTGGTCACCGACTCCACAGGCCGCCCGGTCGCGCTCGTCGACCCGGCCGCCGCCGCGGCCGTACCCGCCGAGCGTCGACCCTGGTTGGCGGTGGACGCCGTCGCCCGGTCCCTGGGCACGCTTCCCACCCTTCCGGTCGGGCTGGACGGGGAGCGGGTGATCGAGGCCGTGCAGACCCACCCGGGCGCGCAGTACGTCGTGACGGCAGGCGAAGATGTCGTCGGCGTTCTGCACATCGCGGATCTGGCGCAGCTCCTCGAACCCAACCGGAAGATGACATCGTGACCGCAATTCCCTCCACCGTCCCGGCCGCCGCCCCGACGCTGACACCCGTGCACCGTGGCCCGTTCCGGCCCGGCGACCGGGTGCAGCTGACCGACCCCAAGGGGCGGATGCACACCGTGACGCTGGAGCCCGGCAAGGAGTTCCACACCCACCGCGGCATCCTGGCGCACGACGCGCTGATCGGGCTGCCCGACGGCAGCGTGGTGACCACCTCCGGCGGCGGCACCGCCTTCCTGGCGCTGCGCCCGCTGCTGTCGGACTACGTGCTGTCCATGCCGCGCGGCGCCCAGGTGATCTACCCGAAGGACTCGGCGCAGATCGTCGCCATGGGTGACATCTTCCCCGGCGCTAAGGTCCTCGAAGCCGGCGCTGGGTCGGGCGCGCTCAGTTGCTCGCTGCTGCGGGCCGTCGGCACCGAGGGCGAGCTGCACTCGTTCGAGCTGCGCGACGACTTCGCCCAGATCGCCAAGCGCAACGTCGAGGCGTTCTTCAACGGGCCGCACCCGGCGTGGCAGCTGCACGTCGGCGACGTGGCGCAGTGCCAGGAGACCGGCTTCGACCGGATCATCCTGGACATGCTCACCCCCTGGGAGACCCTCGACATGGTCGAGCGGGCGCTGGTGCCCGGCGGCGTGTTCATCGGCTACGTGGCCACCACGCCCCAGCTCTCCGAGCTTGTCGAGGCGCTGCGCGAGCGCGGCGGCTGGACCGAGCCGCGCGCCTGGGAGTCGCTGGTGCGCGACTGGCACGCCGAGGGCCTGGCTGTCCGTCCGGACCACCGGATGATCGCGCACACCGCGTTCCTGGTCTCCGCGCGCAAGCTGGCCCCGGGCGTCACCGCGCCGCCGCGCCGCCGCAAGCCCAGCAAGGGCACCGAGGCGTACGCGCAGCGCCGCCAGGACCTGCGGGAGGCCGAGGCCGCCCGGCAGGCCGCAGCCGCGCAGGCGGCCGGCGCGCAGCCCGACGCGACGGGGGAGATGGAACGGCCGTGACCATCGAGTTGGGCGCCGGCGTGACCAGGCGGATCGACCTGGGCGCCGGCCTCACCGGGCGGGGGAGGGCGGCATGAGCCGACCGGGCTACGGCGGAGGCGACCTTCCCGCAGTGTTTCCGGACTGGTCTCCCTACCAGGACCTGGAGTCGGCGGCGCGGGCCTACCTGCGTGACCCGGACGTCGCCCTGGAGGCGCTCGGCGGGGTGTTGCGCGGCGCCTCGGTGCTCGGCTTCACCCTGGAACGCTTCGTGAACGAGGTGAACGGCGTGTGGCAGGAGGTCGTCGTCTGCGACGGCAGCCGGCTGATCCTCTGGCACGGCGAGGACGTGCCGCCGGGGGAGGGGCCGCCGGGGTCGATGACCTCGTCGTTGCGGGTGGTGCCGGTGTCCACGGTGACCGAGGTGGGCTGCCGGCGACGCCTCAACCGCTCCGAGAGCGGCGAGATCCGGGTCGACAGCATCGACGTCTACCTGCTGCTGTCCTCGCTGGACGAGGCGCCGCCGAGCGAGGACATGGCCGGCACGCCGCGGCACGACGCGCTGCGCTTCGGCAAGACCCTGGACGACGGCGGGGCCGGGCAGATCGCCCGGTTGGAGGAGTTCGCCCGGCTGGTCGCCTCGGTGGTCGGCAGGCCTCTGCTCTGAGGCGTACCCCCGGCCGGGCCACGCGGCCCGGCCGGCGGTCGACTCAGTCGTCCTCGGCGTCCGGGCCGGCCACCTCGACGCCGTCACCGCGGACGACGTGGATGCAGTCGCCCGGGCATTCCTTCGCGGAGTCGATCACTTCGAGTCGCAGATGCTCGGGAACGTCGACCCGGCTGCCCGGCGTCATCCGCAGTTCACCGTCGGCGCCCTTGACGTACGCCAGGCCGTCGATGTCGAACTCGAAGACCTCCGGCGCGTACTGCACGCAGAGCCCGTCGCCCGTGCAGAGATCCTGGTCCACCCAGACCTGCAACTGATCGGTCGCGACCTCGGCCATTGGTGCACCCCCCATGTTCTCCCGTGCCACCACCCGACGGTACCCGAACGCCGGTACCGGCCCGGCAGACCACCCCTTGGCGATCAAGGTTCAGTGACGAGGGTGTTGCGTGGGACCGAATCGGGCTCATAGCGGCTAGTGTTAGCTCAGAACGTTCAAGCCCCCCGGGGAGGTGGGACGTGGCAGCACGCAGCGACGACGCGGACTCGCGCGCCGCACGGTGGGAGAAGGAAGCCCACGATCTCTCCACGCAGGTCGCGTTCCTTCAGGAGGAACTCGCTCTGGTGCGGCGTAAGTTGACCGAAAGCCCCCGACACGTCCGGCAGCTCGAAGAGCGGCTGGCGGCCACCCAGGCACAGTTGGCGCGGCTGACCGAGAACAACGACCGGCTGGTGAGCACCCTCAAGGAGGCTCGCACGCAGATCGTCACGCTCAAGGAGGAGATCGACCGCCTCGCGCAACCGCCGAGTGGCTACGGCGTCTTCCTAACCAAGCACGAGGACGGGACGGTGGACGTGTTCACCGGCGGCCGCAAGCTGCGGGTCGCGGTCTCGCCCTCGTTGGACACAGCCGAGTTGCGTCGTGGTCAGGAGGTCCTGCTCAACGACGCGCTCAACATCGTCGACGCGTTCGGGTTCGAGCGGGTCGGCGAGGTGGTGATGCTCAAGGAGATCCTGGAGGGACCAGGCGGCGGGCCGGGTGACCGGGCGCTTGTGGTCTCCCACTCGGACGAGGAGCGCATCGTGCACCTCGCCGAGACGCTCATCGGCTCGGCGATCCGGGCCGGCGACTCGCTCATGATCGAGCCCCGCTCGGCGTACGCGTACGAGCGGATCCCGAAGAGCGAGGTCGAGGAGCTGGTCCTGGAGGAGGTGCCCGACGTCGACTACAGCGACATCGGTGGCCTCCAGTCGCAGATCGAGCAGATCCGCGACGCGGTGGAGCTGCCGTTCCTGCACGCGGACCTGTTCCGCGAGCACCAGCTCCGCCCGCCGAAGGGCATCCTGCTCTACGGTCCGCCCGGCTGTGGGAAGACGCTGATCGCCAAGGCGGTGGCCAACTCACTGGCCAAGAAGATCGCCGAGCGGCAGGGCAAGGAGAAGCACACCAGCTTCTTCCTCAACATCAAGGGCCCGGAGCTGCTCAACAAGTACGTCGGCGAGACCGAGCGGCACATCCGGCTGATCTTCCAGCGGGCTCGGGAGAAGGCCGGCGAGGGCACCCCGGTGATCGTGTTCTTCGACGAGATGGACTCGATCTTCCGTACCCGTGGGTCAGGTGTCTCCTCCGACGTGGAGAACACCATCGTCCCGCAGTTGCTCAGCGAGATCGACGGCGTGGAGGGTCTGGAGAACGTCATCGTCATCGGCGCCTCCAACCGGGAAGACATGATCGACCCGGCGATCCTGCGCCCCGGTCGGCTTGACGTGAAGATCAAGATCGAGCGGCCGGACGCCGAAGCGGCGAAGGACATCTTCTCCAAGTACATCCTCTCCGGGCTGCCGCTGCACCCGGACGACCTCGCCGAGCACGGAGCCGACCCCCAGGCCACCGTCGCGGCGATGATCGACGCCGTGGTGCTGCGGATGTACTCCGAAACCGAGGAGAACCGCTTCCTCGAAGTGACCTACGCCAACGGTGACAAGGAAGTCCTCTACTTCAAGGACTTCAACTCCGGCGCGATGATCCAGAACATCGTCGACCGGAGCAAGAAGATGGCCATCAAGGAGTTCCTCACCTCCGGTCGCAAGGGGCTGCGCCTGCAGCACCTGCTCGACGCCTGCGTCGACGAGTTCCGCGAGAACGAGGACCTCCCCAACACCACCAACCCCGACGACTGGGCCCGCATCTCCGGCAAGAAGGGCGAGCGGATCGTCTACATCCGCACGCTCGTCTCCGGCGGCAAGGGCGCCGAGGCCGGCCGGTCCATCGAGACCGCAAGCAACACCGGCCAGTACCTCTGAACCACCGGTAGCACAGCGGAGCCCGGGACGCAGAAGCGTCCCGGGCTCCGCTGTGCCGCCCCCACCGGCAACCATCCGGTCGGTACGCTGTGGCGTTCCCACTCTTTGAACGTCGAGGATCCGCGTGCCGCCCCAGCTCACCTTCACCGACCCGTCGGCACGCCAAGCGATCGACCCGGACCGCCCACCGCCCGTACGCCCGTACCGGTGGCTGCTCATCGCGCTGGCGGCGGCCTGGCTGGTGCCGGCGGCGACGTACCCTCTGCACCTGGCGTGGCTGCTGCCGCCGCTGGTGCTGCTGGCCACGGCCAGCCTGCTGCGCGGCGGCCGCACCCTGCTCGACCGGCTGCTGCTCGCCGCGCTGCTGCTCGTCGGCGCCACCACCGCCGCCGGTCTGCTCTTCTCGGTCTGGCCCTGGGGGCTGCACCCGGTCGCGGTCAGCGGCACCGCGCTCACCGCCCTGACCCTCATCGCCGCGGCCACCGGCCGACGGCCCGCCCTGCCCCGCCCGCGCTGGGCCGACCTGCTGCCGGTCGTCGCCTCGGTCGCTGTCGTCGGCTACCTCGCCCTGCCGTGGTTGCGTGCCAGCACCGTCGCCGGGCGCCTCAGCCTGCTCGCCCTCGGCGAGGACAACTTCCGCCACCTGGCGCTCGTCGACGCCGTCGGCCGGCTCGGCGGGTACGCATTCCTCGACCCGGCCGGCGCCCGCGAGCAGGTCGTCTCGCTGCTGGTGCGCTACCCACAGGGCTGGCACCTCACCACCGCCCTGCTCGACTCACACCTGCGGTCGGCCACCGGCACGCCCAGCGGGGCCAGCAGCCTCACCCACTACGGATGGTGGTGCATCGCCACCGTCGGCCTGCTCGTGCTCACACTTTTCTGGGCCGCCCAGCGGCTACCCGGCCCACTGCACCCGCTGCACAGTGGCGTGCTGACCGTCGTCGTCGCCGCGCTGATCCTGGGCAGCCAGATGCCCCGGCTGCTGATCGCCGGCTACCCCAGCGAGGTGCTCGGGCTCACCCTCGCCGTCGCGTTGGCCGCCCTCGTCGTACGCCCGCTGGCCGGCAACCGCGAACAACTCGTCCTGCTCGCCGCCCTGCTGACGGGGATCGGCTTCACCTACTACCTGCTCCTTCCCCCGGCCGGGTTGCTGGTGCTGGGCTGGCTGATCGGGCACCGCCGGGAACTGCTCCAGGTCCGCCGGACGCTGCTGACCGTCGCCCTGGTCACTGCCGTGCTCGCGCCACTGCCCCTGCTCGTCGGTGTGCTCGGCGGCGGCCAGACCGACGCGATCGACGCGAAGGCCGGGCCGGAACTCGCCGAGGCGTGGCGGGCACTGCTCGGCCTCACCCCGATCGTGCTGACCGGCCTGGTGATCCAGGCACGCCGCGCCGAGGGCGCCTGGCGCCGGCACCTCGCCGCCGTACTGGTGGCCGTCGGGTTCGCCCTGGCCATCGCCCTTGTCAACGTCCTCGACGGTGTGCAACCGGCGTACTACTTCATGAAGGGCGTGCATCTCGCCACCGCCCTGCTTATCGTCGGCGTCGCCGCGCTGGTCCGGCTGCTGCCCGTACCGTCCGGTGCCGCCCGGTCGGCCCGCGCCGCCGCGATCCCCGCGCTCGCCGCCGCCGTGGCCGTGCTCACTGTCGTGACCCTCTGCGGGCTCACGGGGTGGCGCGGCAGCCTGCTCGTGGTCGACAAACAGAGCTGGACCCAGCTGTGGGTCCAGCACAGCGTCGACAAACCGTCGAGAGTGGCCCAGGTCTGCGACGCCGCGTACCGCCGCCACCCGGCGCAGCCGGGTACCGTCACTGTGGTGCTGGACCGCGCCGGCTACCGCGGCTACATCGAGTCCATCTGCCTGTCGGCACTGCAGGGCACCACCGCGCAGACCGAGCAGGTCATCTACCTGCCGATGTTCGACGAACCCGACCGCACCAGGAACATCCTGCGCGCGGCCGATGGACGGCTCCGGCTGCTCGTCGCCGATTCGGCGGCGCGGCGGCGCGTGGACCGGCTGCTGGCCGGGCACCCCGAACTGCGGGCCCGGGTCACCGTCGTGCCAATGATCGTCAAGTACTGACGCGACGCCGCGAGCAGCGACACCGGGAACCCGGCTGCACCGGCGCGCCCCCCTCCCCGAACAGTCGGACTACGCTCGACATGACGGGGGACCGGGTCGGGCGAGCGAAGCGGGTAGGTCGATGAGCGTAAGACGGATCATGGGCACCGAGGTCGAGTACGGCATCTCCGTGCCCGGCCAGGCCGGAGCCAACCCGATGGTCACCTCGTCGCAGGTGGTAAACGCCTACGGGGCCCGGCCCGAGCTCAACCGGGGCGGGCGCGCCCGCTGGGACTACGAGGAGGAGTCGCCGCTGCGCGACGCCCGCGGCTTCACCTACTCCGGCGCCGCGTACGACCCCGCCGAGGCTCTCGCGGACGAGGACCTCGGCCTGGCCAACGTGATACTCACAAATGGCGCCCGGCTCTACGTGGACCACGCCCACCCCGAATACTCCACCCCCGAGGTCACCACCCCCCGGGACGTGGTGCGGTGGGACAAGGCGGGGGAGCGGGTGATGGCCGAGGCGTCCCGCCGGGCCGCCACCATCCCCGGCACCCAACCGATCCACCTCTACAAGAACAACACCGACAACAAGGGCGCGAGCTACGGCGCCCACGAGAACTACCTGATGCGCCGGCAGACGCCGTTCGCCGACATCGTGGCGTACCTGACGCCGTTCTTCGTCACCAGGCAGATCGTCTGCGGCGCGGGCCGGGTCGGCATCGGGCAGGACGGCGGGCAGAGCGGCTTCCAGATCTCCCAGCGTGCCGACTTCTTCGAGGTCGAGGTGGGCCTGGAGACCACGCTCAAGCGGCCGATCATCAACACCCGCGACGAGCCGCACGCCGACGCCGACAAGTACCGCCGGCTGCACGTCATCATCGGTGACGCCAACCTCTCCGAGATCTCCACCTACCTCAAGGTCGGCACCACCGCGCTGATCCTCACCATGATCGAGGAGAAGGCGCTCACCGCCGACCTCGGCATCGCCGACCCGGTCAGCGAGCTGCGCGCGGTCAGCCACGACCCCTCCCTGTCGCACCTGATGCGGCTGCGCGACGGTCGCCGGCTCACCGCGCTGGACCTGCAATGGGCGTACCTGGAGCGGGTGCGGTCCTTTGTCGACGACCGCTACGGCACCGACGTCGACGAGCAGACCGCCGACGTGCTCGACAGGTGGGAGAGCGTGCTGGACCGACTCGGCCGGGACCCGATGCTCTGCGCCGACGAGCTGGACTGGGTGGCCAAGCTGCGGCTGCTGGAGGGCTACCGCGAGCGGGAGAAGCTCGGCTGGGGCTCGCACAAGCTCCAGCTCGTCGACCTCCAGTACTCCGACGTACGGCCGGAGAAGGGCCTCTACCACCGCCTGGTCTCGCGAGGGGCTATGAAGACGCTGCTCACCGACGACGAGACCCGCACCGCGATGACCGAGCCGCCGGAGGACACCAGGGCCTACTTCCGTGGCCGCTGCCTCGCCCAGTACGCCTCCGAGGTGGTCGCCGCCAGCTGGGACTCGGTGATCTTCGACGTGGGTCGGGAGTCGCTGGTCCGGGTACCGATGATGGAGCCGGAACGGGGCACCCGCGCGCACGTCGGTGCGCTGTTCGACCGCTGCGCCAGCGCCAAGGACCTGCTGGAGACGTTGACCGGAGGCTGAAACCGCGTCCGGATGCCCGCCGTGTGCCGTAACCCGGCGCGCGGCGGGCTTTTCGTCGCCCCCGCGAGGTAAGTTCATCGCAGACGATCGTGGAGGAGGCAGCAATGGCCACTCATGACAGCGGCGGCCAGTCGCAGTCCGGCAAGTCCCGGCAGGGCGAGGAGATCGAGGACGTCACCACCGAGGCCAACCCCGAGGTGGCCGAGCGGCACGCCGAGATCACCGAGGACGTCGACGACCTGCTCGACGAAATCGACTCCGTCCTCGAAGAGAACGCCGAGGAATTCGTGAGAGGCTACGTACAAAAAGGAGGTCAATGATCATATAGGGTCAATTCGGACATGGCGAGAACAGGTGATGACCGGGACGGCCTTCGTTGCTGCCGAGATTGTGGCGAATGGAAGGAACTCGATCAGTTCTGTGCGAGCGCGAAGAGACCGACAGGGCGGGGCAGCTACTGCAAGCTCTGTTTCAACGAGCGGTCCAAGGCAAGCTACGCGCGTCGGGTGAGGGCGAAGTTCGACCGTGAGGTGCGCGAAGGTCGCGTCGTGCCGGAAGGGCACAAGCATTGCCCGGCCTGCGGCGCGGTCAAGCCGTTTGATGCCTTCCCCCGCAACCGCGCCGACACCTCCGGCTATGCCACCTACTGCAAGCCCTGCCACAACACCAAGACCAGAGAGGCCAAAGAGCGGCTGTACGGGGGAAACCGCGAATACCACCTGCGGCGGCGGTACGGCGTCGGGGAGAAGGAGTTTCAGGAACTCCTGGCGGAGCAGGGCGGCGTCTGCGCCATCTGTGAGCGCCCCGATCCGGAACATCTGGACCACGATCATCGCACCGGATGGGTGCGCGGGATACTCTGCTTCAACTGCAACGGTGGTCTTGGCCAGTTCCGTGACAGTCCCATGAGGCTGGCCAGGGCGATCACGTACCTGAGAGGAACCACGTGGCAGCGGGCTTTGATCCATCCGGGCGTCTACCAGATGTGTTCACCAACGCGGGGACGTCCTCCTTCACCACGTTCCTGAGTCGGGTGGCCCCCGAGATGCTGCCCGGACGGCGTCCGCTGCCGCCGGGCATGGCCGCCGACCTGGCGCCGCACGCGACAACAATCGTGGCCATCTCGGCCGCCGATGGCGTGGTGATGGCCGGCGACCGACGGGCCACCATGGGCAACCTGATCGCCCAGCGTGACATTGAGAAGGTGCACCCCGCCGACGCGTACTCGCTTGTCGGCATCGCGGGCACCGCGGGCATCGGCATCGAGCTGATGCGACTGTTCCAGGTGGAGTTGGAGCACTACGAGAAGATCGAGGGCGCGATGCTCTCGCTCGACGGCAAGGCCAACCGGCTGGCGTCGATGATCCGGGGCAACCTGGGCGCTGCCATGCAGGGCCTCGCGGTGGTGCCGCTGTTCGCCGGCTTCGACCTGGCGGCCGCCGACCCGGCGAAGGCCGGGCGGATCTTCAGCTTCGACGTGACCGGCGGCCCGTACGAGGAGACCGGCTACGACGCGATCGGCTCCGGTTCTCTCTTCGCGAAGTCGGCCCTGAAGAAGCGTTTCCGGGCGGGCCTGTCCGTCGAGGACGCGACCCGGCTCGCTGTCGAGGCGCTCTACGACGCGGCCGACGACGACACCGCGACCGGCGGCCCGGACCTGACCCGCCGGATCTATCCGGTGGTGATGACCGCCACCGCCGAGGGCACCCGTCGGCTGACCGATCCCGAGACGGCAGCTATCGCCGAAGGTGTGGTCAGCGGCCGGATGGAGAACCCGGGCGGTTGAGCCCCGCCCACCCCCACCCGTCAGCAGTCGTCAGCACAGCGCCGTAAGGAGAACCGCCGCCGTGGCCATGCAGTTCTACGCCTCGCCCGAACAGATCATGCGCGACCGTTCCGAGCTGGCCCGCAAGGGCATCGCTCGGGGCCGCAGCGCGGTGGTCCTGAGCTACTCCGGTGGCGTGCTCTTCGTCGCGGAGAACCTCTCCAGTGCCCTGCACAAGGTCAGCGAGATCTACGACCGGATCGGTTTCGCGGCGGTCGGCCGCTACAACGAGTTCGAGAATCTGCGCCGGGCCGGTGTGCGGATGGCCGACCTGAACGGGCTCAGCTACGACCGGCGTGATGTCACAGGCCGCGCGCTGGCGAACGCCTTCGCGCAGACCCTCGGTGCGATCTTCACGGAGCAGTCGAAGCCGTTCGAGGTGGAGATCTGCGTAGCGGAGGTCGGTGCGACGGCCGACGAGGACGAGCTGTACCGGCTCACCTACGACGGCTCGGTCAACGACGAGCCGGGGCGGATGGCCATGGGTGGCCAGGCCGAGGCGATCACCGGTGTGCTGAAGTCGCAGCACCGTCCGGACATGTCCCTCGCCGAGGCGGCCCGCGTTGCGGTGCAGGCGTTGAGCGCCGTCGGCGGGGAGGGCGGCGCGGCCCGTACGATCGCCGCCAACCAGCTTGAGGTGGCGGTGCTGGACCGCCAGCGGGTGGGGCGTACGTTCCGCCGCATCACGGGCGCTGCCCTGACGGCGCTGCTGGACGGTGACGTCGCCGCCACCGACCAGCCGGCCGAGGCGGGCGGCCCCGACACGCCGGCGGTACCGACGACCGAGCCGCACAAGCCGACGACGTCGGCGGGCTCCGCCGACCTGGAGGACAAGCCGGCCGACGGCAAGTAACACCAGCACTGCGCGCTGCCCACTGTGGCGGCAGCACTGCGTCGCCTGCCGGCGGCCAGCGCTGCCGCCACCAGCCGTTGGTGAGCGCTGCCGCCTGCGTTGGTGATCGTTTCCCAGGGCTACGCCGACGTTCCTCTGACGAGCATGGACGTCCTGCGGCACGTACCCCCGCCTGGGAACTTCGGCCGATCAGGCCGGGGCGGGGTTGACGAGCGCCTGGGTGGCGACGAACGCCGCGACGGCGAAGACGAGCCAGGCGAAGGCGCGTTGCAGCCTGTGGGTGGGCAGCCGGGTGGCGAGCCGGCCCGCGGCGAGCGAGCCGATGATGGCGGCTGCGGTGAAGGCCACTGTGATGCCGTAGTCGAGGGTGACGTCGCCGAGGTGGGCGGCGAAACCGGCGGCGGAGTTGATGACGATGATGGCCAGTGAGGTGGCGACGGCGGTCGGCATTGTCAGGCCGAGCAGCAGCACCAGCGCGGGGATGATGAGGAAGCCGCCGCCGACGCCGAACAGTCCGGTGAGGAACCCGACGCTGAGGCCGGCAGCGGCGGATTTGGGCAGGCAGCCACGCCAGTTGATGCCGCCGCCGGGCAGGGCGCAGTCGCCTCCGGAGTCGTCGGTGTCGCGCAGCATCCGCAGGCCGGCGACGACCATGAGGGCGGCGAAGCCGCCGAGGACGACGCGGGGGTCGAGGAGCCGGTTGACGGCGGCGCCGGCGAAGGTCGCCGCTGCTCCCGTGCCGCCGATGATGGCGGCCAGGCGCCACCGCACCAGGCCGGCTCGCAGCCGGGGGAGCAGTGCGGTGGCCGACGAGACGCCGACCACGAGCAGGGACGTGGGGACCGCGGCGGCGAGCGTGAGGCCGGCGCCGTAGACGAGGGCGGGGACGGCCAGGATCGAACCACCCCCGCCGAGCAGGCCGAGCAGGACGCCGACGAGGGCACCGAACCCGATCGCAGCGATCATGCGTCACCTCCTCCCGGCCGACCCGCGCCGGTCGGCCGGGAACGGGTGCTGCTGCACCGACAGCGCATGGTGCTACCGCTGGTCCGTGGCGAGGGCCCTGACGACCTGGTCGACGGTGGTGCGGGGGCCCCTGTTGTACGGGAGTTTGGCGAGCATCATGCCCATGGCGCAGGTGTTGGTGAGTGCGGCGACGGTGAGGCCGGCGCCGATGAACGCGGCGACCCACTTGACCGGCTCGACAAGGGCGCTGACGAGCACGGCGGCCAGGACGATGCTGCCGGCGACGAGGCGGACCTGCCGTTCGAGGTCCCAGCGGGGCGTGCCCGTGGTGGTCGGCGCGTGGGCTGCCTGCCAGGCGTTCATGCCGCCGGTGAGGACCCGCACGTTCGGCAGGCCGGCAGTGGCGAGGGCCTGTTCGGCCTGGGCGGCGCGCTGCCCGGAGCGGCAGACGAGCACGACCTGCTCGTCGAGGTGGGCGCGGAGTTCGTCGCGGTGCTCGCGCAGCAGGTCCAGCGGCACGTTGTAGGAGCCGGGGATGTGCGCGCTCTCGAACTCGGCAGGGGTACGCACGTCGATCAGTCGAGGCGCCTGGCCGGTGCCGATGAGGTCCTGCAGGGCGGCGACGTCGAGGCTGGCCGGGGTGCTTGTGGGCGTGGTCATGTGGTGCTGGTGCTCCTGTTCGGTTTCGGGGAGGGGTCAGTTTCCGGGGACGGTGGGCAGGCCGGCGTCAGCGGCGACGGCGTAGGAGTCGTCGATGTGCACGACCTCACGGCCGGCTCGTTGCAGCAGGCTGCTGGCGATCGCCGCCCGGTAACCGGAGCCGCAGTGCACCCACACCGTGCCGGCCGGTACGTCGTCGAGACGGTGCGGCAGGTCGGGCAGCGGGATGTGGGTCACGCCGTCGATGTGCTCGGTGCGCCATTCGTTCGTCATCCGTACGTCGAGCACCACGTCGGCGGCGGGCAGGCCGTGGTTGCCGGCGCGGGCGGCGGCGAGGTCGGCGAAGGACGCCGTGGTGAGGGTGGCCAGTCGGGTGTCGTCGTCGGCGGCCCACTGCTCGGGGCTGCCGGTGGCCGCGGCGGCGGGCCTGTCGATCCCGATGCGGGCCAGTTCCCGCTGCGCGTCGGCGACCTGCTGCTCGCTGTCGCCGAGCAGGGTGATCGGTGCGCCCCACGGTGCCATCCAACCCAGCCAGGTCGACATCGGGCCGTCGAGGCCGAAGCTGAGGGTGCCGGTGAGGTGCCGGTGCGCGAACGCCTTGCGGGAGCGCAGGTCGACCACCCACTCCCCGTCGGCGATCCGCTGAGCCAGCGCGGCCGGGTCGGCGACGGCGACCGGGGTGAGGTCGATGAGATCGGCGCCTGCGGTGTTACGGGCACCCATGTGCGCGTAGTAGGCCGGGTAGGCGTCCAGCCCGGCGAGGGTCTGCTGGACGAAGTCGTCGGCCTCCAGGCGTAGCGCCGGGTTGGCGGTGCGTTCCCGGCCGATTGTCGACTCGGGGGCGTCGGCCTGGGCGGCGGAGCAGAAGCTGCCGAAGCCGTGGGTGGGCCACACCTGGGCGCCGTCGGGCAGGAGGTCGGCCAGCCGGTGCGCGGAGGCGTACTGGCGCTCGGCGAGGGTGTGGGCGTGCTGCTTGCCGAGCAGGTCGGTGCGGCCGGTGGTGCCGAACAGCAGGGAGCCGCCGGTGAACACACCCATCGGGCCGTCGTCGCCGTCGAGGACGTAGGACAGGTGGTGGAAGGTGTGTCCGGGGGTGGCCACGACCCGCAGCCGCATCCGCTCCGACACCGTGATCGTGTCGCCGTCGGTGACCGGCTGCCGCTCGAAGTCGACCTCGTCGTCGGCCGCGACCAGGTACGTCGCGCCGGTGAGCCGGGCGAGGGCGAGCCCTCCGGAGACGTAGTCGTTGTGCAGGTGGGTTTCGGCGACGTGGGTGATGCGTACGCCGAGGCTGCCGGCCAGTGCCAGGAGACGGTCGATGTCGCGTTGCGGGTCGACGACGATCGCCACCTGGCCGTCGTGGGCAAGATAGCTGCGGTCGCCCAGGGACGAGGTCTGCACGACCTCCACGCTCAGGTCAGTCACTGCTCTATCTCCTCGTTCGGTTGCGGTAAGTAGGTGAGCGGCCGGTCTCGGGGCAGTCGGCCCGCCAGCTATCTCGGGGCGGTCGGCCCGCCAGCGCCGGTGTCTGTCGTCAGCCGGCGGATGTACGGCGACCAGCCCGCCGCAGTGGCACACCGCCGCCAGGACGGGGCGCCTCACGGCTGCATCGATCGGCAGGTTTCATCCAGCGAGCTGGCTGGGCGTTGTGCCCCCATCCCGCCGTGCGGTGCGGTTCCTTCAACCCCTGTCGCGCGGCAGCGTTCACCAGCGGATACCCCGGGGGACCTGGAATGCACCGGTCGTCCCCCGTCTGGGGTAGGTCAGGAGAGGGCCAGGAACAGCTTTTCGAGTTCTTCCTCGCTCATCGGCGGCTCCTCGCCGCGCCCGCGGGCAGCCTGGCACTCCCGCATGCCGGTGGCGATGATCTTGAAGCCCGCCCGGTCGACAGCGCTGGACACGGCGGCCAGTTGGGTGAGGACCTGCTTGCAGTCGTCACCGTTCTCGATCATCGCGATCACGGCGCCGAGTTGCCCCTGCGCCCGCTTCAGTCGGGTCAGCGCGTCCTTCAGCATGATCGGACCCATCTCCATGCGAACCCACCTCCGTCGCCAGGATACCCCCGGGGGTATGTACGAACCCCGCTACTGTCTCCGTCCAACATACCCCCGGGGGTATCTGTTTCCGCTGCTGCGGTGCTGTGCGTCACCGGTCCCCGTCCCTGGGCGAGCCAAATACACCTTCCGGCGGCGTCCAGCGCAAGCCAGCCCGGGCCGAGGCCAGACAAACGCCCACGCTCGGCACAGGCCCAGCCACGATCGACTCGCCTTCCTGGAGATCGGGGCATCCGACCTGCTGGGACACCCAGATTTGCAGGAAAGCGAGTCGATCATCCGTCTGAGGCCGTGACGGCACCGGGGTCATGCCCCTCCGGGCACTCCCGGCGTGACAGCCTCCCGTACCTCGGGCGACGGGACGGAACCCAGGCCGGAGGTACGGGCGCGCAGCAGGACGATCATCGTGGCGGCGACAACTGCGGAGCCGATGGCGTAACCGAGCTCGACCCGCAGCGTGGTGGCGACCGGGGCGAGGGTGGCGACGACGAGCGCTGCCACGCCCACTGCCCACGCGGCTGCCTGCGCGCGGTGCCGGTCGAGGGCGAGCAGCCCCTGACCGAGGACCATCGCCCACAGGTAGGCGAGGGTGGCGACCGCGAGCCAGGCGAAGTCACCGTGGCCCAGGACGGCCGGCGCGTCGAAGAGGGTCTGCACCAGCCACGGGCCGAGCAGTACGGCGACCACGCCGCCGGCGAGGCCGAGTGCGGTGACCACCCCCAGTGCCCGGCGCAGAAGGCTGTGGAAGCCGACGCGGTCGCCGGTGGTGGCGGTGGTGGCGAGACCGGGCAGCAGGGATGCCTGCAACGAGGCGAAGACGAACAGCGGGATCCGGACCAGGACGAGCGCGGAGAGCAGCGCGCCGGCGGTGGCGACGTCGGACGGGTCCAGCACCTTGACGTTGATCACGCCGATGTTGACAACGACCTGGGAGAGCAGGCTGGACACGATGAGCAGGCCGAGGCCGCGCAGGAACGGCGCCCAGGCCACCGGGACGCCGCCGCCGATGGCCCGCAGCACCGGCGGGGCGGTGAGTGCCACCCCGACCAGCGGGGCGACGATCAGCACCGCGCCGAACCACACGGGGGAGGTGACCCCGGTCAGGCCGAGCACTGCCACGAGGGCGATGCGCAGGCCGCCGTCGACGCCGAGTTGGGTGCCGTACCAGGGGAACAGTTGCAGGCCGGAGAGCACACCGCGGGTGGTGTGCGCGACGGCGAGCGCGGCGAGCGACCCGATCAGCACGGTGACCATGCGGCTGTCGCCGGCGAAGAACCGGTCGGTGAGCGGCCCTCGGGCGGCGATGATCAGCGCGACGATGGCCACGAGCAGACCGAGGGCCAGAGCGGCCCCCCGGGCCAGCACCGGCCCGGGGGGCAGGCCCTGGCTGTGCCGCCCGGCCACGAGCCGGGCGACCTCCTGCTCGACGGGCATGAACAGGCCGATGCCCAGGGTGAAGACGATCGACCAGAGCACCGACAGCGACGAGTAGTCCGCCTTGGTGAGGCTGTGGCCGGCGACAGCCAGGTGGACGTAGGAGGCGAGCCCCAGCAGGGCCAGGCCCGCGCCGACGGCGAGGGTGCCCGGTGGGACCAGACTCAGAAGCCGCCGGATCACCTGCGGATGAGCGCCAACGTGAGTACGGCGAAGGCGCGGCCGAGGTAGATCATCGCCTTGGCCGGCGAGTGGCTGGGGGTGCCCGCCATCCGCTTGCGCATGGCCACCGGCACCTGGCGGATGGTGTAGCCGCGCCGGGCGGTGTGCACGAGCGTCTCGACTGTGTCGCCCAGGTACTCCACCGGATACCAGGTGGCGAACATGTCGATGACCCGCCGGTTGGCGGCCCGGAACCCGGAGGTGGTGTCGGTGAGCTTGGTGCGGGCCACCCGGGACAGCACGCCGGAGAGCATGACCATCGCCCAGCGGCGGGGGCCCCGGACGCTGTAGTCGCCCTCGCCGGCGAACCGGGCGCCGATCACCAGGTCCGTCTCGTCGAGCAGGTCGACGAGCTTCGGCACGTACCGGGGATCGTGCTGGCCGTCCGCGTCGATCTGGATTGCCACGTCGTAGTCGTGGTCCCGCGCGAACCGGTAGCCCAGCCGCATGGCACCGCCGACACCAAGGTTGTACGGAAGTTTCGCGACCCGGGCGCCGGCAGCGGCGGCCACGGCGGCGGTGCGGTCGGTGGAGCCGTCGTCGACGACGAGTACGTCGACGCCCGGCAACTCGCCACGGACCTCGCCGACCACCTCGGCGATCGAGCCGGACTCGTTGAGCGCCGGGATGATGATCAGGACCCGCTTGCCGTTAACCATCGTGCGACACCAGTTCGTCTCGGGCCGCCCGGTCCGCCTCGATCTCGGCGCGGAGCAGGGCGAAGTCTTCTGCAAGGGTGCGGGTTTCTTCCTCCAGGGCGCTGACCTCCCAGCTGAGGTGCACGCAGACCAGCAGCAGGAAGACGATGCCGAGGAAGAGCACCAGGCTCACGCCGGAGGCGACGCCGAGCAGTTCGGCGACGTTGTCCAGCAGGCGGGGGAAGAGCGACAGCGGGATGACGATCACCAGGACGCCGAGCCAGAGCATGCCGTACTTCTCGCGGAGCTGGCGGCGGCGCAGCAGCTCGACGATCGTGGCCAGCAGTATCAGGCCGGTCAAGCCGGTGACGAGGGTGAGCTTCATGCGACCTTCCACGGGGCGGGTGGAGCGGCGGAGGCGAACGCGGCGGCCAGGGTGGTGTGCCAGCCCACAGGGGGTGGCACACACGTGGCGGCCCGACGGCCGTTCCCTAGCAGACTGTACGCCGATCGGGGGGCGGAACGGGGGGACCGGTCGCCGCGAATCGGCCGGATCCGGGCGGAATCCCGGCCGTGCGGCGCCGACACCGACCGGACCAGGCCGGACCAGAAGGTACGGCCGGGGCCGGTGACGAGCAGTCGGGTCATGCGGGTGTTGCGGCCTTCAACGGCTCCCACCAGGCCCGGTTGTCGCGGTACCACTGCACGGTCTGCGCCAGGCCGTCGGCGAGATCGATGCTCGGGGCGTACCCCAGCTCTTCGTTGATCTTGGTGATGGCCAGCGAGTAGCGGCGGTCGTGGCCCTTGCGGTCGGCCACCGGAACGACCCGGTCCCACCCGGCGCCGCAGGCGTCCAGGAGCAGACCGGTGAGCTCCTTGTTCGTCAGCTCGGTGCCGCCGCCGATGTTGTAGACCTCGCCGGCGCGACCCTTCTGCTGGACCAGCGCGATGCCCCGGCAGTGGTCGTGCACGTGCAGCCAGTCGCGGATGTTGCCACCGTCGCCGTAGAGCGGGACGGTGCCGCCGTCGAGCAGGTTGGTGACGAACAGCGGGATGACCTTCTCCGGGAACTGGTACGGCCCGTAGTTGTTGGAGCAGCGGGTGACCACCACGTCCATGCCGTGGGTGCGGTGGTAGGCGAGCGCGAGCAGGTCCGAGCCGGCCTTCGACGCCGAGTACGGCGAGTTCGGGGCCAGCGGCCACGTCTCGGTCCAGGAACCCTCGTCGATCGACCCGTACACCTCGTCGGTGGAGACGTGCACGAACCGGCCGGTGCCGTGCCGCAGGGCGGCGTCCAGCAACGTCTGGGTGCCCAGCACGTTCGTGGTGACGAACGGCGCGGCACCGGCGATCGAGCGGTCGACGTGCGATTCGGCGGCGAAGTGCACGATCACGTCGTGCCCGGCGACCACCTCGTCGACGGTGGCCGGATCGCAGATGTCGCCCCGCACGAAGCGCAGCCGGGGGTCGGCGCGCACCGGCTCCAGGTTGGCCAGGTTGCCCGAGTAGGTCAGCTTGTCGAGCACTGTCACGGCGGTGGGATCGACCGCGGGCACGCCCGAGGCGCTGCCACCAGGCACGCCGAGCAGCATGCGGACGTATTCCGAACCGATGAAGCCGGCACCGCCGGTGACGAGGATCCTCACGGGTCCAGGAGTGTACGCGAAACGGACGGTCAGCCGGGGGCGGCGACCACCGACATGCCGGCGGCCGGTTGCGGCTAAGCTCCCCCGGTGCGCGGAATCCTACTCGCCGGCGGCACCGGTTCCCGGCTCTGGCCGATCACCCGGGCAGTGTCCAAGCAGCTGATGCCGGTCTTCGACAAGCCGATGATCTACTATCCCCTCTCCACCCTGGTCATGTCCGGGGTTCGGGAGATTCTGGTGATCACCACACCGGAGGACCAGGACCAGTTCCGCCGGCTGCTCGGCGACGGAAGCCAGTTCGGGCTGCGGCTGGAGTACGTCACGCAGGCCCGCCCGGAGGGCATCGCGCAGGCGTTCGTGCTGGGCGCCGACTTCATCGGCGACGAATCGGTCGCGCTGATCCTCGGCGACAACATCTTCCACGGCGTCGGCCTGGGCCGGCAGTTGGCCGCCCACGGCGACCTGGTCGGCGGCCGGGTGTTCGCCTACCCGGTGGCCAACCCCGAGGCGTACGGCGTCGTCGACTTCGACGCCGACGGCCGGGTGCTCTCGATCGAGGAGAAGCCGGTCCGGCCGAAGTCCCGCTACGCGGTGCCCGGTCTGTACTTCTACGACAACCGCGTGGTCGACATCGCGGCCAAGCTCACCCCCAGCGCCCGGGGCGAGCTGGAGATCACCGCGATCAACGAGACGTACCTGGAGCGCGGCGAGCTGTCCGTCACCCTGCTCGACCGGGGCACCGCCTGGCTGGATACCGGCACGTTCAACTCGATGATGCAGGCCGGCGAGTTCGTCCGGGTCATCGAGGAGCGGCAGGGCCTGAAGATCGGCTGTATCGAGGAGGTGGCCTGGCGGGCCGGCCTCATCGACGACGACCAGTTGCGTGCCCTCGCCGAGCCGTTGACCAAGAGCGGCTACGGCGACTATCTGCTCGGCCTGCTGGCCGAGAAGCACGAGCGGCAGGGGCAACGATGAAGATCCGCGAGCTGACCATCGAGGGCGCCTGGGAGATCACTCCGCAGCAGCACGGCGACCCGCGCGGCATGTTCATGGAGTGGTACCGCTTCGACAAGCTCGCCGAGGCGGTCGGCCACCCGCTGCGTCTGGCGCAGGCCAACCTGTCGGTCTCCGCGCGGGGTGTGGTGCGCGGCATCCACTTCGCCGACGTCCCTCCGGGCCAGGCCAAGTACGTCACCTGCGTGCGTGGCGCCGTCCTCGACGTGATCGTGGACCTGCGGGTGGGCTCGCCGACCTTCGGCCGGTGGGAGGGCGTACGGCTGGACGACACCGACCGTCGGGCGGTCTACCTCAGCGAGGGCCTGGGGCACGGTTTCTGCGCGCTTACCGACGACGCGACGCTTAGCTACCTCTGCTCGGCCACGTACAACCCGACGGGTGAGCACGCGATCCACCCGCTGGACGGCGAGCTGGGCATCGAATGGCCGGCGGACGTACCGCTGCTGTCCGCCCGCGACGACGCGGCGCCGACGCTCGCCCAGGCCCGCGAGAGCGGCCTGCTGCCGGAGTACGACAACTGCCGGCGGTTCGTGGCGAGCCTCGGGCCGGACGGAATGTCGCACTCAACCGGTATGTGACCACGCCCGGAACACCACCTGTGGTGTGACAGTGACGAACGGGGCCTCCGGGCGGCTAATGTCACACCATGGAGCGGCGAATCTTCGGCCTCGAGACCGAGTACGGCGTCACCTGCACCTATCGCGGGCAGCGGCGGCTGTCCCCGGACGAGGTCGCGCGGTATCTGTTCCGTCGCGTCGTGTCCTGGGGCCGGTCGAGCAACGTCTTTCTGCGCAATGGGGCCCGGCTCTACCTGGACGTCGGGTCGCACCCGGAGTACGCCACACCGGAGTGCGACTCGGTGACCGACCTGGTCGCCCACGACCGGGCCGGCGAGCGAATCCTGGAAGGGCTGCTCGTCGACGCGGAGAAGCGACTGCACGACGAGGGCATCGCAGGTGAGATCTACCTGTTCAAGAACAACACCGACTCGGCCGGCAACTCGTACGGCTGCCACGAGAACTACCTGGTGTCCCGGCACGGTGAGTTCGGCCGGCTCGCCGACGTACTCATCCCGTTCCTCGTCACCCGGCAGTTGATCTGCGGGGCCGGCAAGGTCCTGCAGACCCCGCGCGGCGCTGTCTACTGCCTGTCGCAGCGGGCCGAGCACATCTGGGAGGGCGTCTCCTCGGCGACCACCCGCAGCCGCCCGATCATCAACACCCGCGACGAGCCGCACGCCGACGCCGAGCGCTACCGGCGGCTGCACGTCATCGTCGGCGACTCCAACATGAACGAGGTCACCACGCTGCTCAAGGTCGGCACCGCCGACATCGTGCTGCGGATGATCGAGGCCGGTGTGGTGATGCGCGACCTGTCGCTGGAGAACCCGATCCGGGCCATCCGCGAGGTCTCGCACGACATCACCGGCCGACGCAAGGTCCGGCTGGCCTCCGGCAAGGAGGTCAGCGCACTGGACATCCAGCAGGAATACCTGGCCAAGGCCACCGAGTTCGTCGAGCGTCGGGGCGGCGACCAGGCCGCCAAGCGGGTCGTCGAGCTGTGGGGCCGGGTCCTGAACGCGGTCGAGACCGGCGACCTGGAGCCGGTCTCCCGGGAGATCGACTGGGTCAGCAAGCTGCGGCTGATCGAGCGCTACCAGCGCAAGCACGACCTGCCGCTGTCGCACCCCCGGGTCGCGCAACTCGACCTGGCCTACCACGACGTACGCCGCGGACGCGGCCTCTACGGGCTGCTGGAGCGTCGCGGCGAGGTCGACCGGGTGACCACCGACCCGGAGATCTTCGAGGCGAAGGAGACCCCGCCGCAGACCACCCGGGCGCGGCTGCGCGGCGAGTTCATCAGGCACGCCCAGGAGAAGCGCCGGGACTTCACAGTCGACTGGGTGCACCTGAAGCTCAACGACCAGGCGCAGCGCACAGTGCTCTGCAAGGACCCGTTCCGCGCGTACGACGAGCGGGTGGAGCGGCTGATCGCCAGCATGTGACGGTCGTGCCGGTCCCGTCGGTGGTCATCGCCGGCGGGGCCGACCGGCCCGGTAGGCTGGGCGCGCCATGACGACTTCTGGACCTTCCGACGGCTCCGAGCGCGGCGCGCGGCAGAACTGGGTCGAGCGCCGGCGGGAGAAGATCCGCGCCGAGATCGACCGCAACCGGCGCGGCGACTACACAGTGCCGACGTGGGTGCTTGCCCTGGCCCTGGCCCTCATCGTGGGCGGCTGGCTAGCCCTGATCTTCCTGGCCTAACCCCGGCCCCCGCGCGCCCCCGTGCCCTCCGCCTCATGCGTCGATCATGGAGTTGTGGTGCCCGGCTTCTGGTGATGCGCCGCCTTCGTCCCCCACCACAACTCCATGATCGACGGGGTTGGGGTCACGGGGTTCCGGGGTTCCGGGGTCAGGGGAGGTGGGTTACTGCTTGGCGGCCGGCTGCTGCTGCGGCCAGGAAGTAGGCGTGGTCGGCGTCGAGGCCGCGGCCCATCGTGGACAGTGGCACCGGGGTGGCCCGCAGGGCGGCGTCGAGGCCGGCGGTGGGCACCCGCACGATCCGGTGCCGGGCCGCCAGAGGCGCCAGCGCCGCGTCGACCTCGGTGGCCAGCGCCGGTTCCAGGTCGTCGGGCACCACCAGATCCGCCGGGGCGAGCGCCACTCGGCCGTACGCGGTGAGGCTGTGGTGGGACACGCCGCGGTGCCGGGGACGGGCGTCAGCGTCGGAGATCCGTAGCGAGCCGACCGCCCGGCCGCCGAGCGTGACGATCGCGTTGACGGCCTCGCCGACTGCCACTCCGGAGAAACCCCAGCGGGTGCCGGTGCCCAGGTTGCCCGGGCCCTGCGCCACGATTGCCACGTCGGCGTCGAGCACGTGCCGGGCGGCGAGCAGGCCACCGTGCAGCGAGGTGGCCTCCAGGTCGCCGCCGAACGACTGCCCGACGGTGATGGTGCCGACCAGTTCGGTGCGCAGACCGGCCAGGGTGCGGGAGAACCAGGCCGGCAACGCCCCGCCGTCGGTCAGCAGGTACGCCACCCGGGCGTGCGGGGCGTCGGCCCGGATACCGGCCAGGATCGCCGGCAGCGCCGAGTGCAGGTCCGCGGTGACAACAGGCATCCCGTCCAGGTCGTCGGCGTCGGCCAGCACGTCCCGGTACGGCGACGCCTCCTCGTCGACGCCGAGCAGGATCGGCTGGAGCGGGGTGTAGCGGGCCTTGACGAGGTGCCCGGCGTCGCGGGTGTCGCCGGCGTCCGGCGGGTCCGGCGGCAGCCGGTCCGGCAGCGCCACGACGAGGGCGTACCCGCCGGTGCCGAGTCCCATCAGCAGCGCGCCGGCGTTGAGCAGCACCCGGTCGCCGGGCTCGGGGGTGCCGACCAGTTCGGGGTACGCGAGCGCCCGCATCCGGGTGCCGTCGGGCAGATCGACGTCGAGTTCCACCGCCCCGGTCCACTGCCGTCGCAGCGCCGCCACCGTCCCCGCCCGCCATCGCACCATGACGGGAAACGCTAGCGGCGCAGGCGCGCAGCCCCGCGTCCGGGTGGGCAGGCCGCGTGGAGCGTCCACCCGGGCCAGCCGGCCGCCGGCTCGGACCGCCCGCCGTCGCCCGTTGCCGGTTGGCGCGGCTCAGCTCGGGTCGGGTTCGCCGCCGGCGTCCTCACTCGGTCGGGCCTGGGTGTCGCGGGCCGTTCCGGCAGCACCGGGCAGTGACCTGGTCGGGTCGAGGAAGACGTAGCGGATCTCCGGGTACCGCCCGGTGAGCCGCCGCTCGGCCTCGTCGGCGATGGCCTCGATGGCCGCGCCGGTGGCATCGTCGCGGAAGTCGACCTTCGCGGCGACCAGGACGTCGTCCGGGCCGAGCTGCATTGTCAGCAGGGTGTCGATCCGCTCCACCTCGGGCAGGCCGGCCAGGTCGTGCTCGATCTCGCGACGCAGCCGCTCCGGAACCGACCGGCCGACCAGCAGCGACAGGTTGTTGCTGGCCAGGATGCCGGCGACGGTCAGCAGCAGCAGCCCGATCAGGATCGAGGCGATGCCGTCCCACAGCTCGTCGCCGGTGGCCTCGGAGAGACCGACGCCGAGTGCGGCAATCAGCAGCCCGATCAGCGCGGCGCTGTCTTCCAGGAAGACCGCCTTGACTGTGGTGTCGGCGGTCAGCCGCAGGAACCGCCGGGGTGTTGTCCGCCACCGCCGGGACTCGCGGCGGACCTGCCGCACGGCCCGCGCCAGCGAGATCGACTCGATGACGAACGAGACGGCAAGCACGACGTACGAGATCAGGTAGTCGCCGCTGTGCTCGTGCACCAGGATTGTGGTGACGCCGTGGGTGACGGCGAAACCGGCACCGGCCACGAATGTGAACATGGCGGCGAAGAACGCCCAGACGTAGCTTTCCTTGCCGTACCCGAAGGGGTGTTGGGGGTCGGCCGGTCGTGCGCCCCGGCGTAGCGCCTGGAAGAGCAGCACCTCGGTGGTGGTGTCGGCGACCGAGTGCGCCGCCTCGGAGAGCATCGCCGCCGAGCCGGAGATCAGTCCGGCAACCAGCTTCGCGACGGCGATCGCGAGGTTGGCGGCACCGGCCACGACCACCGTTGCGACGCTCTCGCTCTCGGTCTTCGTCCCCGCTTGCGCCATGAGGGCCACACTATGGCCGGTGCCGGACACACGTAGTGGACACCGCCGATCCGAACAAGTGTGCGGCACGCCCGCGCGGGTGCACGCCTGCGGCGTGTCGGCTGCTAGCGTCTACCCGTGTCGCGGACCCGCACCGAACGCCTGGTCAACCTGGTGATCTGCCTGCTGTCCACGCGACGGTTCCTGACCGCCGCGCAGATCGCCGCGACCGTGCCCGGTTACGAGCACGATCCGGACGACGCGCGTGACCACGAGGCGTTCCAGCGCAAATTCGAACGGGACAAGGCCGAGCTGCGCGAGCTGGGTGTCCCACTGGAGACCGGGACGGCAAGCGTCTTCGACGCCGAGCCGGGTTACCGCATCGCCCACCGTGAGTACGCGTTGCCCGACATCCCGCTCGAGCCGGACGAGGCAGCCGCGGTGGGCATCGCCGCCCGCCTGTGGCAGCACGCCGGGCTGGCGGCCGCCGCGTCGTCCGGGCTGGCCAAGCTGCGTGCCGCAGGCGTGGACGTCGACCCGCAGGCCACCCTCGGTCTGGAGCCGATGGTCACCGTCGACCCGGCGTTCGCGCCGCTGACCAGCGCCGCGCGGGACCGTCGCGAGGTCGGATTCGACTACCGAATACCTGATCGGGACTCGCCCAGCCGTCGGCGATTGCAGCCCTGGGGCGTGGTGTGCTGGCGTGGCCGGTGGTATGTGGTCGGCCACGACCTGGACCGCGAGGCCACCCGCTGCTTCCGCCTGTCCCGCGTCGTCGGCACGGTACGGGTGACCGGTGCGCCCGGCGCCTACGAGCCGCCCGTTGGGGTGGACCTGATCAGCCATGTCGCGCGCTGGTCCGGCCCGGTGGAGCACACCGGCCGTGCCACTGTGCTGGCAGCGCCGGGCCGCGCCGCCGGTCTGCGCCGCTGGGCGGTGGAGGTGACCGCCGGCCCGGACGGCGACCGGCTGACGCTGCCGTACTCCGATCCGGACGGGCTGGCCGGCCAACTCATCGGTTACGGCCCGGACGTGCGGGCGCTCGACCCGCCGGAGGTCCGCGAGGCGGTCATCCAGCGGCTCAAGGAGATCGCCGCCCGGCACGACGAGCTGGCCGTCGCGGGAGGTGCCCGGTGACCCGGTCGGCTTCCCGAACCTCCGCCGACCGGCTGGCCCGGCTGCTCAACCTGGTGCCCTACCTGCTGGCCCGGCCCGGCATCGAGATCGCCGAGGCGGCCGACGACCTGGGTGTCACCGAACGCCAGCTCCGGGAGGACCTGGAGCTGCTCTGGGTCTGCGGGCTGCCCGGTTACGGCCCCGGTGACCTGATCGACATGGCGTTCGACGGTGACCGGGTGACGATCACCTACGACGCGGGGATCGACAGGCCGCTGCGGCTCACCCCGGACGAGGCGCTCGCGCTCGTGGTAGCGCTGCGGATGCTCGCCGAGACGCCTGGGGTGGCCAACCGGGAGGCCATCGAGCGGGCCCTTGCCAAGATCGAGGACGCCGCCGGTGACCTGGTGGGCGCCCCGGTGGCGGTCCGGCTGCCCGGCGACACCCGGCGCGTCGAGGCGCTGCGCGCCGCCGTGGAGGGCGGCCGGGCCCTGCGGATCCTCTACTACACCGCCGCCCGGGACGAGACCACCGAGCGCGTCATCGACCCGCTGCGGATGCTTATGGTCGGCGGCCGGGCGTACGTCGAGGCGTGGTGCCGGCGCGCGGAGGCGGTCCGGCTGTTCCGCGCCGACCGGATCGACGCGATCACCGAGCTGGACGAGCCGGCCGCCGTTCCGCCGCAGGCAGTCCCGCACGACCTCGCCGGGGGAGTCTTCCGCCCGTCACCCGACCTGCCGCTGATCACCCTGCGCATCGGGCGGAGCGAGCGGTGGATCACCGAGTACTACCCGTGTGAGCGGGTGGAGGCCGGTGACGGCGACCAGTGGCTCGTCTCGCTGCGGGTGACCGACCTCAGTTGGGCCCGCCGGTTCGTGCTGGGGCTCGGCCCGGGCGCCACTGTTGTCGCCCCGGTCGAGCTGGCCGAGCAGGTCAGGGCCACGGCAGCCGCCGCCCTCGACGCGTACGCCGTGCCCGCCCCCGCCCCCGCCGCCGTGGCCGCCCCCGCCGCCGTGGCCGCGCCTGCCGCTGTGCCCGCGACTGACGCCGTACCCGGGGGGTCCGAGGCCGACACGGCCGGGGCCCGGGACGCCGCCCCCGAGGCTGTGGCCCGTGACGCCGCGACGTCCGGCTCGGCGGCGTCCTAGACACGTGACTCCCGACTCTGGCCGGGCCGACGCACGATCGGCGACGGTGACCGGGGGCAGCCCGTTCACGATGGAACAAGTGACATCCGAGGCGCGGAGCGGCCACCCGTTCCTGCATACGGCACGCTCGTCAGGCAGTGGCCGACCGCACCCAGTAGGCTGTCCGTCGTGCTGATCTGGATCGTGCTCGCGGTGGTGCTGCTCCCGCTCGTGGTGCTCGCGCTGGCCGTACGGCCGGTGTTGACCCGGCTGCCCCACCTGCGTCGCGCCTCGGTGGCGTTGCAGCGGCGGGCCGCCGAGGCCGAGGCGCTGCGGGAGACCGCCGAGGCGCTTCAGCAGCGCGCCGAGGGAATCCAACAGCAACTCGACACCGCGCAGCACCATCTCGCTCTGATCAAGGCCAAGCGCAGCTGATCGACGGGCGTCATCGGTCCCTCCCCACAGGGCTGGGCATCCGACTCGGTGACCTGTTCGGCGACGGTTGACGGATCATCCCGGTTGGTCGAGACTTCACCCGGCCGGGCCTGGATCATCACCGCCCCGGCAGGTGGCATTCGGCTCGTCCGCACGTACGATGGGCTGCGTACCACCCCCGGACACAGAGCGACTGGAGCTTCTCATGGGTGCCCTCAAGCCGTGGCACATCGCCGTTCTTGTGGTTGTGCTGATCCTGCTGTTCGGCGCGAAGCGGCTCCCCGACGCCGCCCGCTCGCTGGGCCGCTCGCTGCGGATCATCAAGGCCGAGACCAAGAGCCTGCAGGATGACGACCGCGACCTCGCCGAGAAGGCCGACGCGCAGGCCGGCTACCAGCCGCTGCCGCCGCACGCCGGGCAGCAGGCGCCGTACACCGGTCAGCCGCAGCAGGCGCCGTACCAGCAGGCGCCGCAGCAGCAGCCGGTCGTCGACCCGGTGCACCGCGGCCGCGACAACTGACCGAGAGGCCCCACCATCGTGGCCTTCGCCCTGCGTAAGCGCGGCCCCAGCACGTTCGAGCGGGCCGCCGACGGCTCGATGACGCTCATCGAGCACGTCCGCGAGCTGCGCAACCGCCTGTTTCGTGCCTCGCTGGCGATCCTGATCGGCTTCGGGTTCGGCATCTGGCTGGCCGAGCCGGTCCGGTTGTTGCTGTCGCGGCCGTACTGCGACCTGCCCGGCTCGGTCGACCCGAGCACCGGCAAGTGCTTGTTCGTCCAGCTCGGCCCGGCGGACCTGTTCCTGCTGAACCTGAAGATCGGCCTGTGGGTGGGTCTGATCATCGCGGCGCCGATCTGGCTCTACCAGCTCTGGGCGTTCATCGCGCCCGGTCTGCACCGGCACGAGCGGCGCTACGCCTACGCCTTCACGGCTCTGGCGGCGCCGCTCTTCGCCGCCGGTGCGGTGCTGGCGTACTTCGTCACCGCCAAGGGCCTCGAGTTCCTGATGAACGTGTCCGGCGATGACATCTCGACCACGCTGGAAGTCACCAGGTACATATCGTTCGTCACCAACCTGATCCTGTTGTTCGGTGTGGCGTTCGAGTTCCCGCTGATCGTGCTGATGCTCAACTTCGTGGGCATGGCAAGCGCTAAGCGGCTGCTCAGCTGGTGGCGGGTGGCGGTGTTCGTGTTCTTCGCGTTCTCCGCAGTGGTGACGCCCACCCCGGACCCGTTCGGGATGACCGCGCTGGCGATCTGTCTGTGCGCGCTGTACTTCGCAGCGGTCGGGGTGGCGTTCATCAACGACAAGCGGCGTGGGCGCGGCAAGGAGGTCTACGCCGGTCTGGACGACGACGAGGTCTCGCCGCTGGAGCACGAGGCGGATCCGGTGGTGGCCGGGCAGCGGGTCGACGTGACAGCGCCGATCGGTGCCCCCGAGCCGATCGCCAAGCCGGCGCCGATCGAGCGTCGCTACGACGACATGACCTGACGGCCGCGCGCCGCCTGGTCCCGCCGACGCCGTCCCCGCCTGCCGGGGGCGGCGTCGCCGTGTCTGCCGCCCACCGCCGCCCGCGGGTGCCTCCCACCACCGCCGACACCGCTGTCGACAAGCGCCCGCAGGTGCCTCCCACCACCGCCTACACCGCTGTCGACAAGCGCCCCGTCGGTCGCCGCCCGCCGCAACGTCAGCGGGACTGATCATGACGCCACGGCAGCAGGTGACCGGCGGGTGTGCGGGCGGTACGGTGCTGCCCGTGACCGCAGACGATCACCTGCCCGGCGCGCTCGCCGGTGGTCCCGTCGCCGTGCTGACGAACCCGACGGCCGGACGGGGACGGCACCGCGCGTTGCTGCCCCAGCTTGTGGACGGGCTGGCTGCCGCCGGCCGGGTGGTACGGCTGTTGTCGGCGTCCGGTCCGGGCGAGGCGGAGGCGGCCTGTCGTGCGGCCGTCGCGGACGGTCTCGGTGCGCTCGTGGCGATCGGCGGGGACGGCACGGTCCACCAGGCGTTGCAGGCAGTAGCCGGCACCGACGTGCCGTTCGGTCCGGTGCCGGCGGGCACCGGTAACGACTTCGCCGTCGACACCGGGTTCCCGGCCGACCCCCTCGCGGCGGTGGCGGTGATGGTCGAGGCGCTGCGCGCCGGCCGGACCCACGCCGTCGACCTGGCCCGGATGGTCGACGCGGAGGGCGTCGAACGCTGGTACGGGGCGGTCCTCGCGGCGGGGTTCGACGCGATCGTCAACGAGCGGGCCAACCGGATGCGGTGGCCGCGCGGCCCCCGCCGGTACGACCTGGCGATCCTTGTCGAGCTGGCCCGGCTGCGACCGCGCCGGTACACGCTGCGCCTGGACGGGGTGCCGCACGAACTGGACGCGGTCCTCGTGGCGGTGGGCAACTGCCCGACGTACGGCGGTGGGATGCGGATCTGCCCGGACGCCGACCCGACCGACGGGCTGCTCGACGTGGTGGTGGCCGGCAGGGCCGACCGTCGGACCCTGATCCGGGTGAAGCCGCGCATCTACCAGGGCACCCACGTCAGCCATCCGCTGGTGACCACCTACCGTGCCCGCACCGTGGAGGTGGCGGCCGAGGGCATCGTCGGGTACGCCGACGGGGAGCGGTCGCTGGCCCTGCCGGTGACGGTCAGTGCGGTGCCGGGCGCGGTGCGGCTGCTGCGCTGACGCGTACCGCGCCGATGCTCGCCACGATGACCAGCAGGATGGCGGCGCACTCCAGCAGGGTCAGCGCCTGCCGCAGCACCAGCCAACCGGCGAGTGTGGCGATGGCCGGGCCGAGGCTCATGAGCACCGCGAAGGTGGCGGTGGGCATCCGGCGCAGC
This sequence comes from Micromonospora sp. DT41, assembly GCF_049841715.1. Classification (NCBI taxonomy): domain Bacteria; kingdom Bacillati; phylum Actinomycetota; class Actinomycetes; order Micromonosporales; family Micromonosporaceae; genus Micromonospora; species Micromonospora sp. DT41. The sequence continues at coordinate 316,058 of NZ_JBNCKU010000002.1, forward strand.
GCCAGCAGCTCAAGGGTGTACGGCAGCCCGGAGGCGAGTACCGCGAGGGCCGTGCCGAGCGCCAGCACTGTCGGGTCGAGCAGGACAGCGCCGCCGTCGACGATCCCGATGGGCAGTGTGACAAGCGCGGCGAGGGCCAGTGCGAGCGCCAGCCCGTCCGCGCCCGGGAACCGACCGCCGACCCGCGCGCTGAGCACGATGTACGCGGCCCACATGGCGCCCGCGCCGAACGCGAAGGCGACACCCGCCGGGTTGAGCCTGTCGAAGCCGCTCTGCCCGAGCAGCGCCACCCCGGCCAGCGCCAGCCCTGCCCAGCACCAGCTGGCCAGCCGTCGGGCGCTGAACACCGACAGCGCCAGCGGGCCGAGCACCTCAAGGGTCACCGTCGGGCCGAGCGGGATGCGTTCGATGGCCTGGTAGAACAGCGAGTTCATGCCGGCCAGCGCCAGCCCGAACGCGCCTACCGCGAGCCAGGCCGACCGGTCGTGTCCGCGCAGGCGCGGCCGGCAGACGACGAGCAGCAGCACCGCCGAGATCGCCAGTCGCAGGGTCACCGCGCCGGCCACCCCGGTACGCGGGAAGAGCAGCGCGGCCAGGGCCGAGCCGAACTGCACCGACAGCGCCCCGCCGAGCACCAGCCCCACGGCGACGACGCCGCCACGGCGCTCGGGCGGCGCGTCGGCCGACCGCGGGGCGGGCAGCAGGGTCTCCGTCACGGCACGACGCTAGGCGATCGGCGTCGGCCGTTCTCGGGCGGCTCCCGAGGTCAACCGCTCGTGTGCCTCGACCACGACGCCTCGATCCGCAAGCGGAGAGACCGGTGCTGACGGCGTGGAGAACCGCCCGTCAGGCAGGTAGGGCCAGGTCCAGCACCGCGCCGAGCCCGTTCTCCCGGCCCGGGTCGGCGGCCGGGAGCACAAGCACCGCGCAGCCGGCTGCCACCGCGCCCGCGTCCGCCGGTGTGTCGCCGACCATCAGCGTCTGCTCCGGATCGACGCCGAGCATCCCGCAGGCCCGCCAGAAGATCGCCGGGTCGGGCTTGCACCGCCCCACCTCGTAGGACAGCACGAACGCGTCGACGAGGTCGGTCAGGCCCCAGGTGTCGAAGTGCGGTCGCAGGTCGAAGCCGATGTTGCTGACCACCGCCACCTTCACACCGGCGTCGCGCAGCGCGGTCAGCGTGGGCGTGGTGTCCGGGTACGGCAGCCAGCCGTCGGCGACCAGCAGCCGCTCGTAGAGCGCCTCGGCGAAGCCCTCGATGCCGGCGTCGACGGTCTCGGCCAGCCCCGTGTACGCCGCCCGGTGCGCGTGCTCGTAGAGATCCCGGTCGGCCCACAGCTCGGCCAGCCGGGGCGGCACCCGGGCCGGCAACGGGCCGCCTGCCCGCCCGGCTGTCAGGAGCCGATCGGCAAGGGACGTGGCCCGGACCGGGTCCAGGGTGACCCCGCACGCGGCGGCGGCCTCCAGCACCCACCGCCGAGGTTCCTCCACCTGGGCCAGGGTGCCGTGGAAGTCGAAGAGCACCGCCTTGACGGGCCGTCGGGAGGCCCGGGGGGCGGCGGCGGCGTCGACACTGCCCGGCGGACTGGTCTGGGGCGGTTCGGCATGGTCCGGCACGCCGTGCACCCTACCGACCCCCGCTGACGGCCCCTCCGGACGGCCTTGTCGGGTGTCGTGTCCCGGCACGCACTAATCTTGGTGCCATGTCGAGCCCCGCCGAGCGGTACGCAGCGGCGCGCCGCCGGGCCGCGCAGGCCTCACAGTTCCCGGCGCTGGACGAGTTCGCCCTTGACCTGGGGTTCGACCTCGACGATTTCCAGCGGGAGGCGTGTCAGTCCCTCGAACGGGGCAGCGGGGTGCTGGTGTGCGCCCCCACCGGCGCCGGCAAGACCGTGGTCGGCGAGTTCGCCGTACACCTGGCGTTGCGGGGACGGCCCGACGACCCGGCGGCGGCCGACGGCGCGGCGACGCCACCGGCGCGGCGCAAGTGCTTCTACACGACGCCGATCAAGGCGCTGTCCAACCAGAAGTACCACGACCTGGTCGCCCGCTACGGCGCCGAGCAGGTCGGCCTGCTCACCGGCGACAACGCCATCAACGGCGACGCGCCGGTGGTGGTGATGACCACCGAGGTGCTGCGCAACATGCTCTACGCGGGCTCCAGCACCCTCGAAGGGCTCGCCTACGTGGTGATGGACGAGGTGCACTACCTCGCCGACCGGTTCCGCGGTGGCGTGTGGGAAGAGGTGATCATCCACCTGCCCGCCTCGGTGACCCTGGTCTCGCTGTCGGCCACGGTGTCCAACGCCGAGGAGTTCGCCGACTGGCTGGTGACCGTACGCGGCGAGACGGCGGTGGTGGTCAGCGAGCACCGGCCGGTGCCGCTGTGGCAGCACATGCTTGTCGGCAAGCGGATGTTCGACCTGTTCCACGACGCCGACGCCGCCCGCAAGCACGACGTGCACCCGGAGCTGCTGCGCTACACGCGCGACACGATGCGCCGCCTGGAGTTGGGGGAGGGGCGCAGCGCGGGTCCGGGCGCCGGCCGCCGTGGGCCGCGGTGGCGTGGCCCGATGCGTCCGGACATCGTCGACCGGCTGGACCGCGAGGGTCTGCTGCCGGCGATCCTGTTCATCTTCAGCCGCGCCGGGTGTGCCGCCGCGGTGCAGCAGTGCCTCGCCGCCGGGCTGCGGCTCACCTCGCCCGACGAGCGGGCCGAGATCCGCCGGGTGGTCGAGTCCCGCGTCACCGCCATTCCGGGCGAGGACCTGACGGTCCTGGGCTACTGGGAGTGGCTCGACGGGCTGGAGCGCGGCCTCGCGGCCCACCACGCCGGCATGCTGCCGGTGTTCAAGGAGATCGTCGAGGAGTTGTTCGTCAGGGGCCTGGTCAAGGCGGTCTTTGCCACCGAGACCCTCGCCCTGGGCATCAACATGCCGGCCCGCTGCGTCGTCCTGGAACGCCTCGTCAAATACAACGGCGAGGCGCACGTCGACCTGACCCCGGGGGAGTACACGCAGCTCACCGGGCGGGCCGGCCGACGCGGCATCGACGTGGAGGGGCACGCCGTGGTGGTGTGGTCCCCGGAGACCGACCCTCGGCACGTCGCCGGGCTCGCGTCCACCCGCACCTATCCGCTGCGGTCGAGCTTCCGGCCGTCGTACAACATGGCGGTGAACCTGGTCGGCACCGTCGGCGCGGAGCCGGCCCGCGCCCTGCTGGAGTCGTCGTTCGCCCAGTTCCAGGCGGACCGGTCGGTGGTCGGCCTGGCGCGGCAGGTGCAGCGCAACACCGAGACCATCGAGGCGTACGGCGCGGAGGCCGTCTGCCACCACGGCGACTTCGACGAATATTTCGCGCTGCGCGTGGCGATCGCCGACCGGGAGAAGGCAATCGCCCGCCAGGGGCAGACGCAGCGGAAGGCCGCAGCCGTGGCGTCGCTGGAGCGGCTGCGGATCGGCGACGTGATCCGGGTGCCGTCGGGCCGGCGGGCCGGCCTGGCCGTGGTGTTGGACCCGGCGACCGGCGGTTTCGGCGAGCCGCGTCCGTTGGTGCTCACCCAGGACCGCTGGGCGGGGCGGGTCAGCCCTGGCGACTTCACCACCCCGGCCGAGGTGCTGGCCCGGATCCGGGTGCCCAAGCACTTCAACCACCGCTCCCCGGCGGCCCGGCGCGATCTCGCCGCCGAGGTCAGTGGCACGGGCCTGGACCGCCACGGTGGCCGGCGCGGTGGCCGGTCCCGGCAGGCGCCGGGCGAGGACCACCAGCTCGCCCAACTGCGTACGGAGCTGCGCCGGCATCCCTGCCACGCCTGCCCGGAGCGGGAGGAGCACGCCCGGTGGGCGGAGCGCCGTCGCCGTCTGGAGCGGGACACCGAGGAGTTGCGCGAGCGGGTGTCCGGGCGTACCGGGTCGCTCGCGCGGACCTTCGACCGGATCGTGGCGCTGTTGACCGAGCGTGGTTACCTCGCCCGCGACGGCGCTGTCACCGACGCGGGTCGGATGCTCGGCCGGATCTGGACCGAGGCGGACCTGCTGGTGGCCGAGTGTCTGCGGCGGGGCGTGTGGAACGGGTTGTCGCCGGCCGAACTGGCCGCCGCGGTGTCGGTGGTGGTCTTCGAGGCGCGCCGCGACGTCGACGAGCGGGCGTCGCTGCCGCGCGGGCCGGTGGCCGACGCCGTCGACGAGACGCTGAAGCTGTGGGGGGAGATCGAGGCCGACGAGGCGGCACGTGGGCTGACCGCCACCCGGGAGCCGGATCTGGGCTTCGCCTGGCCGGTGTACCGGTGGGCGCGGGGCGAGGCGTTGGCAAAGGTGCTCGGCAGCGGCCACGAGATCGACGGTGAGATGCCGGCCGGTGACTTCGTCCGGTGGGCACGGCAGGTCGTTGACCTGCTTGGTCAACTTGCTGACTCTGGCGGCGCGGCCCCGGAGCTGCGTTCCACCGCCCGGCAGGCAATATCGGCCATCAACAGGGGCGTACTGGCATACCACACCTCGGCGTGATGATCACTTTCGGTCACGGCCGCTGACGAGGCGGCATAGCGGACGGTCACCGTGACAGTACGCCCCGGATAGCCCCGGGGTCACTGTTGCATCGGCCCGAAGCACCCCTGATCATTGCCCGAGCGCCGTGCACGCGCGCTGGTGACCAGTGGGGAGCAGACCGCCATGGCGGAGATCAATCATTTTGAGTACGGGTGGATCACACCTGCGCTGAGTTACGCGCTGTCCGTCCTCGGTTCGATCCTCGGGCTCGTGTGCGCCGGCCGCATCAGAACGGCCCGTACCGGCGGGCAACGCGCCTGGTGGGGTCTTCTCTCGGCCTGGGCCATCGGCGGCACCGCCATCTGGGCGATGCACTTCATGGCCATGCTCGGCTTCGCCGTCGACGGCACCCGCATCCGGTACGACGTGCCGCTCACCGCCGCCAGCACCGTGATCGCCGTGGTGGCGGTCGGCATCGGCCTGGCCATCGTGGGAACCGGCCGGTTGAACCCGGTACGGCTGATCGCCGGAGGTGTCTTCACCGGCGCCGGCGTCGCGGCCATGCACTACACGGGCATGGCGGCGATGCACCTCAACGGCAGCCTCCGCTACGACACCCTCCGGGTCGTGCTCTCGGTGGTCATCGCTGTCGTCGCGTCCACCGTCGCGCTGTGGCTGGCCATGACCGTCCGCCGTGGCCTTGTCATCTTCGCCTCCGCCCTGGTCATGGGCATCGCCGTGAACGGGATGCACTTCACCGGCATGAGTGCCCTCTCGGTGCACCTGCACGAGCGGCAGGGCGGCGTGGCCGGCGCGGGCGTGAGCGCGTTGCTGGTGCCGATCGTCCTGGCGGTGATCTTCGGAGTGGTCGGGCTGCTCTACGCCCTGCTCGCCGCGCCCACCGACGACGACCTGGCCGGCGCCGCGTACCTGAACGCACGCCGGATTCCGGAGCAGCCGGCGGCGCCGGTGGCCGCGCCGGACCCGGTCGGGCTGCGCGCCCGCTCGACGCTCGGCCAGCCGGGCACCCCGTTCCCGTCGCGGCGGGACAACCCGCCCCGCTGACGTCGACAGTCAGGTCACCAGGCCCGTCCGGTAGGCGTAGACGACCGCCTGCACCCGGTCGCGCAGGTCGAGCTTGGTGAGGATCCGCGACACGTGGGTCTTCACGGTCTCCTGGCTGATCACCAGCCGGGCGGCGATCTCGCCGTTGGACAGGCCGGTGGCGACGAGGCGCAACACCTCCAGCTCACGCGGAGTCAGGCCGAGGTCGTCCACGGCGTTCCCGGCCGGGCGGATCCGCTCGGCGTACCTGCCCACGAGCTGCCGGGTCACCTCGGGTGCCAGCAGCGCGGCACCGGACGCGACAGTGCGGATGCCGTTCAGCAGTTGGGCCGGAGGGGCGTCCTTGAGCAGGAAACCGCTCGCTCCGGCGCGCAGCGCCTCGTACACGTACTCGTCGAGGTTGAACGTCGTCACCACGAGCACCTTGACGGGATCGGTGACACCGGGACCGGCCAGCAGCCGGGTCGCCCCGATGCCGTCGAGGATCGGCATCCGTACGTCCATGACGACCACGTCCGGGCGCAGCCGGCGGGCGAGGTCGACGGCGTCGCGCCCGTTGCCGCACTCGCCCACCACGTCGATGTCGGGCTGGGCATCGATGATCGTGGCGAAGCCCGTGCGGATCAGCTCCTGGTCGTCGGCGACGAGCACCCGGATAGACGCGGTCACGACGGGCTCCCGGTGGGGATGCGGGCCCGCACGACGAAACCGCCGCCCGCCTGCTGTTCAGCGCTGAACTCGCCACCGAGCACGTCGACCCGTTCGCGTAGCCCCGCGAGGCCGCGCCCGCTCCCACCGGGCGCCGCGGCGGGCGAGCCCGATCCGTCAGTGCTGACGTTCACCGAGGTGTCCCTTTCGCCGTGCCGTACGTGGACGATGGTGCGGCTGCCGTGGGCGTGCTTGAGGGCGTTCGTCAGCGCCTCCTGCACGACCCGGTAGGCGACGACCTCGGCACCGCCGGTCACCCCCGCCGGGCTGCCCTCCTCGGTGAACTCCACGGGCTGCCCGGCCCGGCGGGTCTGCTCCACGAGCGCGCGCAGGTCGCCGACGGCCGGCGTACGAGGGTCGGTGGCGTGGTCGGGGTTGAGCAGGTCGAGCAGATGCCGCAGGTCGGTGATGGCCCGCCGGCCGGTGTCGGTGATGGCGGTCAGGGTCGTGTCGAGGCGCTCGGGGGCGGCGGTCAGGTAGCGCGCCGCCTCCGCCTGCACGACCATCGCCGTCACGTGGTGGGTCACGACGTCGTGCAGTTCACGGGCGATGAGTGTGCGTTCGGCGTTGCGGGCGGAAACGGCTACGTGGTGACGGCGTTCGGCCTCGGCAGCCCTGGACTGCCGCAGCCAGGCTCCGACGCCCCACGCGAAGGCCAGCATCAGGTAGAACGTGCCGAACCCGAGCAGCCCCTCGGTCGCACCCTGCCGGTGCAGGGCGACGGCAAGCGACAGGTACGCGGCGGAGGCCAGGACCACTGCGGTACGCCTGTGGTGGTCGAGGTGGGCCGCCGCGCTCACCAGCGCGATGGCAAGCCCGGCACCCGCCACCGTGTGGTAGGCCCGCAGCTGGTCGAGCGCGAAGCCGACTGACACCAGGGTGAGGCAGAGCGCCGGCCAACGTCGACGGACGGCGAGCGGCAGGCACTGGAGGAGGATCGCCACGGCGGTCAGCGCGTCGAAGGGACGCCCCGGCAGGTCGCCGAGCTGCGTCCCGCGGTCCTGCAACGCCGGCACCACCGACGCGGCGGCGAGCAGCAGCGCCACCGGGAGATCCCGGACCGTGACGGGATACCGCCGCCACCGGTCCAGGAACGTCCGACGGTCGATCATGGGGTGACTGTAACCGTCGCCGGGGAGACGGCCGCGCGGCGGCGGCGCGGGACGATGGTGCCGCGGCGGTGCGCCATCCACATGAACCCCGCGGTCATCAGTACGCCCGCCGTGACCGCGAACACGCTCGCCTCCGGACCGAAGTCACCCCCGGTGAGCAGCGCCGGGCCCGACATCGCCGTCTCCAACAGGCCCTTCGACTGTTCGTTGCCCGAGACCACCGAGCTGAAGATTCCGCCCGCGGTGATGTTCCAGCCGAAGTGCAGGCCGATCGGCAGCCACAGGTTGCGGGTGGCGGCGTAGGCGGCGGCGAACATGAACCCGGCCTCGATCGTGATCGCGGTCGCGCCCCACAGGCTGGCGTCCGGGTTGGTCAGGTGCATCATGCCGAACGCCACGCCGGTGATGAGCAGGGCGATCCAGGTGCCGGCGCGTTCCTCGATGATGCGGAACAGGACGCCGCGGAAGAGCACCTCCTCGGTCACGGCGGCGGCGGCCATGAACCCGACCAGGCCCATCGCGCCGGTCGCCGAACCGAAGCCGTTGATGTGGTACTCGGCGAAGAGGGCGATGTTGACGAGTACGGCCACGAACATCCCGACCCCGAGGACCGTTCCCAGGCCGGTCTGCGAGACAGCTCCGGCCCGCGCCAGTTCGGTGACCGCGCGACGTTCGGTACGCCGTACGACCCAGATGTAGACGAGGATGGCGAGCACCGACGTCAGCACACCGAGTGGCAGTGTGAGCCAGTCGTTGCCCCGCACGGCGACGATTGCCTGGCCGCCGGCGAAGGCGACCGCCGCGACGGCCACGAGTTGCTTTACGAAACGCATTGCAGTCCTTCCCAAGGCCGTTGCACGGGCGCAGCGGCTTGGGTTGAACGCTATTTTTTCGCCTGCCGGAAATCGTCACCGCTCGGAGCGCACCTGCGGTAGCTCGCACGGGGGACAAGCGGGCCGTCGAGGTGCGAACACGCACCCCGACGGCCCGTTTGCTGTCGTCGGTCGTCAGCCGTTGTTGTCGATCAGGCTGGCGATCTCGTTGTAGATGAGGTGCGCCTTCGCGCCCTGGTTGGACGGGCAGCCGCCGAGGTGGTGCAGGGCGATCACCCGGTGGCTGGCGTTGAGCACCGGCGAGCCCGAGTTGCCGCCGGAGGTGTCACAGCTGTAGCTGATGTTGTACGTGTTGTAGTTGGCGTTCTTGACGGAGCACGTCGTGCCGCCCTGGGTGTCCTCGTAGATCGACAGTCGCTTCGGGCTGCCGTCACCGTGGCCGGGGATGTAGATCCGGGTGCCTGTGGTGGTGGCGCTCGTGGCGAGGTACAGGGTGCCGAAGGTCTGGATGCTTGCGAAGTTGTTGACCGAGAACAGGGCGTAGTCCAACTGGCTGGAGCCGCCGCTGCTCACCTTGTAGAGGGTGGCGCCGCTGACCTTCGTGCCGGCGCCCGGGTTCGCGCCGCCGCAGGTGGCGCACTGGTAGTTGAACTGCATCTCGCTGCCGCTCACGGCGGCCTGGGTGGAGAAGCAGTGCTTGTTCGTCAGCATCCGGTTGGTGTTGCCGACGCGCCAGGTGGTGCACATCCCGCCGCCGCTGATCAGCAGGCGTGCCACGGCCCGGCCCCGGGCGAACTCGGTGGGGTGGCTGCTCTGGTAGCAGACCGCGTCGCGTCGGGCGTCGGTGCTGCACACGGACAGCGTGGAGAAGTTGTGCTGGGTGATCTCCGTGGGGTCGTAGCCGCGCCAGAACCTGTCGATGGTGGCCACGGTGCCGCGCGAGGGGCCGCTGCTGTGCAGCGTCACCACCGCCGTGTCGCCGTCCACCGACATCGCCCAGAATCCCGGCTGTTCGTCGGTGGTGTAGGGCGATCCGCTCGACGCGCTGAGGTGGCTGTCGTACCGGTAGCTCTCCCGGCCGTCCGGGCTGGACACTGTGACGTAGTCGCTGGGGCCCAGGCGCAGCGCGCTGAAGTGCACCTTGATGTACGTCGCGCCGGGGTGCCGGATGACCTGGGTCCGCTGGTCGCGCCTGTCGGAGAGGGTGCCGTCGACGACGCGGAGTTCGCCTACTGTGGTGACCCCCTCGGCCGAGAACTGGCTCGACTCGGGTGCCCGTTCGGATTGTGGCGCGAGAGGTCGGACGGGTGTCTCTGCGGCGGCGGGTAGCGGCAGCAGGGTGAACCCGAGCGCGCAGGCGCCGACTGTGACGGCGACCGCTCGCAGGCGGCGTAGAGCGTGTTTCATCGTTGCTCCTCCCCAAAAACAGCACCTGGTGGTGCTGCAGCCTTCCTACACGAGCAGATGCAATACATGCAAGAGTATCGATATATAGCTTTCATGATCGGTACGCGGCGCCCAGGCGACAGGTGTTGAATGACCGCGAACGTTCACAGAGGAGATGACGATGAACTTCCAGCGGCTCGGCCCGCCCGGCCGGGAGATCCCGGTGGTCCGGCACGACGGCAGCACCTACGACCTGCGGCCGCTCACCGCCGATCTGGACGGGGCCTTCTGGGCGTCGGAGGGGATCGCGCGTACCCGTGCCGCGCTCGGTCGCAAAGAGCTGGCAGAGCTGCCCGACGCCGCCGCGCTACGCGTGGGCGCGCCCCTCGCGCGGCCCAACAAGATCGTCTGCATCGGGCTCAACTACCGCGACCACGCGGCGGAGACAGGTGCGGCACTGCCGGCCGAACCCGTGGTGTTCATGAAGGACCCGATGACAATTGTCGGGCCGTTCGACGACGTCCTCGTCCCGCGCGGCTCCACCCGCACCGACTGGGAGGTCGAACTCGCCGTCGTCGTCGGCACGACAATCCGGTACGCCGACTCGCCGGAGCAGGCCATGCGGCACGTCGCCGGGTACGCGGTGTCGCACGACGTCTCCGAGCGCGAGTTCCAGCTCGACCGGGGAGGCCAGTGGGACAAGGGCAAGAGCTGCGAGACGTTCAACCCGTTGGGGCCGAGCCTCGTGCCGGCCGACGAGGTCGACGACCCGCAGTCGCTCGCGCTGCGGTTGTGGGTGAACGGGGTGCTGCGCCAGGACGGGTCGACCCGCGACATGATCTTCCCGGTCGCGCACGTCGTCTGGTACCTCAGCCAGTTCATGGTCCTGTACCCGGGCGACGTGATCAACACGGGCACTCCGGCCGGGGTGGCGCTCGGCCTCCCGGACCACCCGTACCTGCGCCCCGGTGACGTGGTGGAGATGGAGATCGACGGCCTGGGTCGTGCCCGCCAGGCGATGGTGGCGGCATGACCGGGGAGTTCGCCGGGCTGACCGCGATCGTCACCGGCGGCGCGTCCGGCATCGGTCGCGCCACCGCCCTGGAACTGCGGGCCAGGGGCGCCCGGGTGGCGGTCCTCGACCTCGACCCGAGCGGCCTGGACGAGGGCGTCGCCGGCTACACCGCCGACGTGACCGACCGCGCGTCGGTCCAGGAGGCGGTCGGCGCGGTCGCCGCCGACCTCGGCGGCATCGACGTGGTCGTCAACAACGCCGGCGTCGGCGCTACCGGCACGGTTGCCGACAACACCGACGACGAGTGGCACCTGGTCCTCGACGTCAACGTGGTCGGGATGGCCCGGGTGGTCAGCGCGGCCCTGCCGTGGCTGCGCCGCTCGGAGCACGCGTCGGTCGTCAACACCTCGTCCATCGCCGCGCTCAACGGCCTGCCCAACCGGGCGCTCTACTCGGCAAGCAAGGGCGCCGTGCTGTCGCTGACCCTCGCCATGGCCACCGACCACGTCCGCGAGGGCATCCGGGTCAACTGCGTGTGCCCCGGCACCGCCGACACACCGTGGGTCGGCCGCCTGCTGGCGCAGGCCGACGATCCGGCCGCCGAGCGGGTGGCGTTGCAGGCACGCCAACCCATCGGCCGACTGGTGACCCCCGAGGAGGTCGCGAACGCCATCCTCTACCTGGCGTCGCCGCGCTCGGGCTCCACCACCGGCACCGTCCTGGACGTCGACGGCGGCGTCACCCACCTGCGCGTACGGCCATGACTGTCGCGCCCCGCCCCCCGCTGCCGCAGAATGAGCCGACAGGTGGAGGTGGCCCGTGCGGATCGCGCTGTTCGTGACCTGCCTGGCCGACACCATGTTCCCGCAGGCGGCCACCGCGACCGTACGGCTGTTGGAGCGGCTCGGGCACGAGATCGCCTTTCCGCAGGGCCAGACCTGCTGCGGTCAGATGCACGTCAACACCGGCTACCAGCGCGACGCGGTGCCCCTGGTACGCCGGCACGTGGAGGTCTTCGACAGGTACGACGTGATCGTCGCGCCGTCGGGCTCCTGCGTCGGGTCGGTGCGGCACCAGCACGCCATGGTGGCCCGGCGGGCGGGCGACGATCGGCTCGCCGGGCGGGCCGAGTCGGTGGCGGGGCGGACGTACGAGCTGTCGGAGTTGCTTGTCGACGTGCTCGGTGTCACCGACGTGGGGGCGTACTACCCGCACCGCGTCACCTACCACCCGACCTGCCACTCGTCGCGGATGCTGCGGGTGGGGGACCGGCCGCGACGACTGTTGAGCGAGGTGCGCGGGCTCACCCTTGTCGAGTTGCCGGCCGCCGACCAGTGCTGCGGGTTCGGCGGCACCTTCGCGGTGAAGAACGCGGAGACCTCCACGGCGATGCTCGCGGACAAGATGCGCCATGTGCTCGCCACCGGCGCCGACGTGTGCGCCGCCAGCGACGCCTCCTGCCTCCTGCACATCGGCGGCGGCCTGTCGCGGCTGCGGACCGGGGTCGGCGTCGTGCACCTCGCCGAGATCCTGGCCTCGACCGAGCAGGCCGCGACAGGCCATGCCGCCAGCCGACCGGCGGCGCGGCCATGACGCGCCGGACGTTCCTCGGCATGCCGGCGACCGCGCCGCCCGGTGTGGGCCACCTGCGCGGCGCGGAGTCGTTCCCGGCCGCCGCGCGGCGCGGCCTGGCCGACCCGCAGCTGCGCCGCAACCTGCGGCACGCGACGACGACGATCCGCGCGAAGTCCAGCGGCGTCATCGCCGAGCTGCCCGACTGGGAGCAGCTACGGTCGGCGGGCGCGGCGATCAAGGCCGACACCCTGGCCCGCCTGCCCGAACTGCTGGAGCAGCTCGAAGCGCGGGTCACCGAGGCCGGCGGCGTCGTGCACTGGGCGGCGGACGCGGTGGAGGCCAACCGGATCGTCACCGACCTCGTCCGGGCGACCGGCGCAGACCGGGTCATCAAGGTCAAATCCATGGCGACCCAGGAGATCGGCCTCAACGAGGCTCTCGAAGCCGCCGGGATCACGCCTGTCGAGACCGACCTCGCCGAACTGATCGTGCAGCTCGGTGGCGACCGGCCCAGCCACATCCTGGTCCCCGCGATCCACCGCAACCGGGCGGAGATCCGCGAGATATTCCTCCGCGAGATGCCTGGCGTCGATTCGACGCTTACCGACGACCCCACGGCCCTCGCCGCCGCCGCGCGCCGCTTCCTGCGACAGACGTTCCTGAGTACGCCTGTGGCGGTGTCCGGCGGAAACTTCGCCGTCGCCGAGACCGGCACGCTTGCCGTCGTCGAATCCGAGGGCAACGGCCGGATGTGCCTCACCCTGCCGCAGACGCTGATCACCGTGCTTGGTGTCGAGAAGGTGGTGCCGACCTGGCGGGACCTCGAGGTGTTCCTCCAACTGCTGCCCAGGGCGTCGACGGGGGAGCGGATGAACCCGTACACGTCGATGTGGACAGGGGTGGTCCCCGGCGACGGGCCGCAGGCGTTCCACCTCGTGCTGCTGGACAACGGGCGCAGCGCGGTGCTCGCCGACGAGGTCGGACGGCAGGCGCTGCGGTGCATCCGCTGCTCGGCCTGCCTCAACGTGTGCCCCGTGTACGAGCGCGCCGGCGGGCACGCGTACGGCTCGGTGTATCCGGGGCCGATCGGGGCGGTGCTGTCACCTCAGCTCACCGGCATCGAGGACAACGCCTCACTGCCGTACGCCTCGACGCTGTGCGGCGCGTGCTACGACGCCTGCCCCGTGAAGATCAACATTCCGGAGCTGCTTGTGCATCTGCGGGCCGAGGTCGTCGAGTCGCATCGCCGGCCCACAGCAGAGTCGATCGCGATGGCCGCCGCCGCGTACGCCATGGACCATCCCCGGCTGTACGCGGCCGGGCAGCGCGCCGCCCGCCTGAGCCGGTTCGCCGGCCGGCGCGGGAGGGGTCTGCCGCCGCCGTTGAACGGCTGGACCGGCAGCCGGGACCTGCCGGAACCGCCGGCGCAGACGTTCCGTGACTGGTGGGCCGACCGATGAGCTCGCGTGACGTCGTCCTCGGCCGGCTGCGGGCCGCGCTCGCCGCCGGCGGCACCGAGCTGGTGGAGGTGCCCCGCGACTACCGGCACACGGGCACTCTCGACCTTGACCAACTGGTGCAGCGGCTGACCGACTACCGGGCACACGTGCACCGGGTCGCCGAAGCCGCCGTGGCCGACACGATCGCCAGCATCCTGCCTCCGGGCGGGACTGTCGTCGTACCTCCGGGTCTGCCGTCGACGTGGCTGCCGCCGACGGTGACCGCCATGCCCGACGACGGCCTCGACAACGCGCGGATCGGGGCCGCGGACGCGGTCGTCACCGCCGCCGCGGTCGCCATCGCCCAGACCGGCACCGTCGTTCTGGACGGCTCGCCGGACCAGGGGCGCCGGGTGCTCAGCCTCCTGCCGGACCGGCACATCTGCGTGGTCCGCGCCGGCCAGGTGGTTTCCAGCGTGCCCGAGGCGCTCGCCCGGCTGACGCCGCACCGCCCACTGACCTGGATCAGCGGCCCGTCGGCCACGAGCGACATCGAGCTGATCCGGGTGGAGGGGGTGCACGGCCCACGCCGGTTGCACGTAATCCTGCTGCCCTGACTCGCGGGCGACTCGCCGGTCAGCGGTCGGTACGCCTGCCGTCGACGGTGAGGGTGGTCAGCAGCGCCGGATGGTCGGTAGCGCCGTCCATGCCCACCGACCGGGTACCGGCCGGGACGATGTCGCCGCTGGCCAGGACGTGTTGCAGCGCGCCGTCGTCGACCCGCAGATAGCCCGGCGGTGTGCAGGCCCGCACGTCCGGGTCGCCGCCCTCGCGGAGGTTGAGGTCACCGGCCAGCACTGTGGGCGTGTGGCCGGTGCCGCCCCGAAGAGCTGGCAGGACCTCGTCGAACAGGTGGCCGCACTGGGCGAGCGCGACGGTGCGACTGGTGGCCGCCAGGTGGGTGGTGCAGGCGTGCAGCGTGCCGTCGACGTGGACGCAGAGCCAGGCCCGTTCCTCGGGGTCGGCGACGTCCTGTATCGGGTGGATTCCTCTGTGCACAGTGTGGCGGGTGTCCGGCGTCGGCAGGCGGGCCAGCAACCCGATGCCGTACGACTGGCCGTTGCGGCACCAGGTGTCGGCGCCGCTGGGACGGTCGCCGGCCGCCTGGAAGGCGGACACGACTGTAGCGCCGGTGTGCGCGTCGGCGAGGACGCGGTGCAGGGCGGCCACGTCGTCCCGGCAGATCTCGTTGAGGGTGACCAGATCGGGCCGCTCCGCGGTGATCACCTCGGCGGCCCTGGTCATCGATCGGCCGGTGTAGCAGCCGGCACGACCACTGTTGCACAGGTTCATCTGAAGCATGTGCAGGATGGTGGGCGCGGGGAGGTCGGCGATCGGAGGCCGGGCCACCGACGAGCCGGCCGGCACCGCGGCGGCGGCGATCAGGCAGCCGACGGCGAGGGCCCGGCGGAGCCGTCGGTGCGGGCGATCGGTGCTGCCGCGACTGCGGAGCCGGCTGAGGCCGCGCGGGTGCCACCAGGATCGGGTGCCGGAGGCGCCCGGCTGCTCGGGCATGCGGACTCCGGGTGTGCAGGCGACGTGCCGTTGATCCTACTGCGGGCCGACGGCCGGTCGGGGGTGCGTCGGGTTCTATGGTGGACCCGTGATCACGTGTGTCGTGCACTACACGATCGACCCCGCGCAGATCGATGCGTTCGAACGCTTCGCCCGCGCCTGGATGCTGCTGGTGGCCCGGCACGGCGGGGTGCACCACGGCTACTTCCTGCCCGCCGAGGGTGCCAGCGATCGGGCCGAGGCGCTGTTCAGCTTCGAGAGCCTGGCCGCGTACGAGCGTTATCGCGCGCTGTTCGGCAATGACCCGGACTTCGTGGCGGCGGACCGCATCCGCGACGAGTCAGGCTGTGTGGTGCGCTACGAGCGGACGTTCATGCGGCCTCTCCTGCCTACCGACTGAGCGGTCGCGCGACGCGGGCCGGGTGCGGGAGGTCAGCCCCACACCCGGCCCGCGCCAGCTCAGCGGCGCGGCTTCGGCGCGATGCGAGGCAGCACGTACGGCGGTCCGGCGAAGATCAGGTCCGACTTGATCTCGTGGTACGCCCGCTTGGGTTGGTAGTTCTCGTCGTAGATGGTGGCCATGCCCTCCGGCGGGTCACTGAACCACTCCGGCACCCAGGAGTACTTGTCGCTGAAACCCCACACCGTGTACGACAGGCAGGTGCGGACGGCGAGGCACGCCTTCATCAGCACGCTGAAGTTGGCGGCCGACGCCTGCAACCGGGGGTTGATCTCGGCGGAGTTGCCGGCATGCACGGCTTCGGTCATCTCGCTGCGTACGTCGACCTCGGTGAAGGCGGTGGCCAGACCGAGCCCGGCGAACCGCTTCAGCGCGGCAGTCACCTGGAGGGTGTCGAAGTTGCCGTACTGGGTGCCCAGGTGGCCCTGTGCGCCAACGCCGTCGATCGGGACGCCCTTGGCGCGCAGCCCCTTGGCCATGTCGTAGACGAACTGCGTCTTGTCGTCGGCGGGGTTGCCGGAGCCGAACGCCTCGATGTTGTAGTCGTTGTAGAACAGCAGCGCCTTGGGGTCGGCGGCGCGTGCCCAGCGGAACGCGTCGGCGATGTAGTCGGGGCCGAGGTTCTGTGCCCAGAAGCCCTTGTAGTGCAGGGTCGACGGGGTGTCCCACGGGTCGCTGACGGCCTCGTTGACGACGTCCCACTGCCAGATCTTGCCCTTGTAGCGGCTGACGACGGTGGTGATGTGCTTGCGCAGCAGGTCGCGCAGCTCCTGCTTGCTGATGCTGCCGTCGGCGACGCCGCTGGTCAGCCAGGCGGGCAGCTGGTTGTGCCAGACCAGCACGTGGCCCCGGACGCTCTGCCTGTTGCGCTTGGCGAACTCGATGAGCTGGTCGGCGGCGGCCCAGTCGTAGGTGCCCCGGGTGGGCTCCAGGCTCTCCCACTTCATGGCGTTCTCGGCGGTGACCGAGGAGAACTCGGTGGCCGCCAACCGGCGGTACTGCGGGTCGCTGGCGTCGTTCAGGGCAGTCGCGTTGACAGCCGTGCCGATGTGCAGGCCGTGGCGCTGGCCGAGAGCGCCGAGGGTCTGCGCTGTCGGGTCGTACGGTCGGCTCGCGGTGGCGGGCACCGCGTTCAGCGCCGCAGCGGTCGCGACGGCGACGGCGCCGACGCTGATCCACCGTCTTGGCTTCATCTGCCTTCCTCTCGATATTGATCGATAGATGTCGATCTTTGAAGGGAGGGTGCGGCCCCGGATTCGGTGTGACGGAAACGGAAGTCGGCGCCGGGTGCCGGGGTGTGGACAGGTCAGGGGTGGCGCCGATGGTTCCACGGAGGAACCGGAAACTTGCTCGAAACGTTAAGCCCGTCGATGGACCTCGTCAACTGTGAAAACTTCCGGAAATCGGCCGAGTGAGCTGCACGGCCACGAACATCGGATGGTTGAAACTTTCGGGCGTCCGGGCGGCCCCGAAACAGCGACGGTGCCACCGTCGACGATCGACAGTGGCACCGTCGGTACGTGCACGTGCTACCGCAGGTGGGCCTCGATGGCCTCGATGATGCGCGGGCGCAGTTCGGCGGCGCGGATGACGGCGTCCACCGAGCCCACCTCGACGGCGCGTTGGATGTTGTGCACCCTGTCGAACTCCGTGGCCACCTCGCCGAGCTTCTCCGCCCGCACCGAGGACCGCAGCTCGTCCAACTCGGCGGTCAGCGCGGCGCGGTCGGTGCCGGACGCGGCGGCGACGCGAGCCTGTAGGGCGCGGACCCGATCGTCGGCGGCGGTACGGGCGTTGACGTCCGCGGAGAACACCACCGCCGCGGCGGGAGCGCCGCCGAGCACCGAGGCGAACGATCCCTCCAGCGCCAGCACCGTCATGCGCGGGTTCAGCGCCTTCGAGAACACCACGAACGCGCCGCCGTGATAGCGCGAGATCACGCAGAAGACGATCGGGCCGTTGAAGTTGACGATCGCCCGGCCGATCTCGGCGCCGTACTCCAACTGGAGCTTGCGCATCGACTCCGGTGAGCCGTCGAAGCCGGACAGGTTGGCAAGCACGACGAGGGGCCGGTTGCCGCTCGCCGCGTTGATGGCCCGCGCGGCCTTCTTCGACGACCGCGGGAACAGCGTGCCCGCCGTGTAGGTGTCCGGGCCGTCGGTGGGCGGGAAGCCACGCCGCGGCACCGACCGGGACTCGATGCCGAGCAGGCACACCGGGATCCCGCCGAGGTGGACGTCCTGCACCACCGCGGTGTCCGCGTCGGCCATGCCAGCCCACCGCTCCAGCACCGGGTGGTCCTGGTCGGAGAGCGCCCGCATCACCGTACGGATGTCGAACGGCTTCTTGCGGTCCGGGTTGGACTCGACCGAGAAGATTTCACCGACAGTACGGAACGGGCTGCTCGCCACGTCGTGCGGGAAGTCGGAGACGTCACGGTCCACCGGGTCCGTGGTCGCCGCCCGCCGAGGTGCTGCCTCGCCGGGCACGACGTACGTGTGGTCGTAGTGGGCCATCAGCACGTCCCGCGCGGCGGTCAGGGTCGGCGCCCAGTACTGCGCCTGCCCGTTCGGGCCCATCACCCGGTCGTAGCCGCCGATGCCGAAGTTGTCCTCAGCGGACACGCCACCGGAGAAGTCCAACGACTGCTTGCCGGTGAGCACCATCGCCGAGTCCGGCGTCATCACCAGGACGCCCTTTGTGTGCATGAGCATCGTGGCCTCGGCGTTCCAGTACGGCTGCGCACCGACGTTGATACCCGCCACCACGATGTTGATCTCGCCGCCGGCCTGGGTGAACTCGACGATGCGCTTGAGCGCCGCCGCCACCCAGTCCATGTTCTCGGTGCCCGATGTCATCGAGATCCGGGCGCCGGCGGACAGCGCCCACCACTCCAGCGGCACCCGCATCTGCTCGGCGAGGTCCAGTGCGGCGATCACGCGCCGGCACTCCGGCTCGGACAGGGCGCCCAGTGACTTCGTCGGGTCGCCGAGCAGCACGACCCGGGTGACGCCCTGCGGGTGCAGCGGCGCCGGCGTGGTGACGACACCGGCGACGATCGCGGCGCGGTTGCGCCCCTTCGGCCGGTCTACAGGCGCCAGCGCGTGGTCGTCGTCGATGTCGTACTCGACGAAGTCACCGAGGCGGCCGGTCAGCTCGTACGGGTAAACGGTGTTGCGGCTGCTGGCGCGCAGCACCTTGAGCCGGTACTCGTCCAGCGGCTCGACAGGCTCGACCGGTGGCTCGCCGACGGTCAGCTCGGCCCCGCCCGCCGCGTCGAACGTGATCCGGACAGCGATCTTGGTCAGTTCGCCGGTGCGGCGGTCACGCTGGCGGGCGATGAAGAGGATCTCCTCAAGACCGGCGCCCACAGTCGTCGGACGTACGCGCCCGGCGATCATCTCCATCTCCTGGCGGGTCAGCTCGCTCGGCGGCCAGACGTACACCACGATGCGGTTTGTGGTGAAGCGCGTCTTCGACGGCCTCAGCGTCTGGGCGCGGCGGATCGAGTCGAGGCAGGCGGCGATGGCGTCCTCGGCGGTTGGCAGCGCCACCAGCCGGCCGTCCTGCTCGCGCAGCTCGGTCAGGTCGCGCACCTGCGCGAACGCGACGAGACGCTCGTCGGACGGGTTTTCCCTGGCCACGCACTGGAAGAGGTAGACCTCCTCGTCCGCCGACGGCAGCCGGGTCAGGTCGAACTTGTGCAGCCGCTCCAGTTGCATGCGCTGCGCGATGTACGGGTGCAGACCCCGGATCAGCCGGTCCTCGGCCATCTGGCCGTCCGACGGGCGGAACGTGAAGTGGTGGTGCATCACCGCGCCGCCGCGACCGGCGACGGTGGTGGTGAGGCGGCGCACCTGCGCCGGCAACGGGTGCGCGGTGACGACCTCCAGCAGGGCTGCGGCCATCGCGTCGAAGTCCTCCGGCTGGTTCTCCCAGCCGAGGTAGATGTCGGCGTCGACGGCGTCCTCACCGCTGGCCAGCTCGGCAAGCCCGCGCAGTGCGACACCGAGCGTGTCGAAGCGCACCGCTGCGGAGACCACGCTGGAATCCGCGCGCTCGGCGACAACGAACGAGCAGCCCTCGACGTCTCGGGTACGCACGCTGGTGAGCGCCCGGTTGCCGTAGTACCGCCGGGTCAGCACCTCCAGCATCACCGCGTTGTCGAGGTGGTCGCGCACGAGGCGCTGACCGAGCAGCCGGACCAGCGGCTCGGTGCTGCGGACCATCTCCGCGATGCGTTCGCCGCGGTCGGGCGCGTCCGGGTGCGCGTCCAGGTGCCGCAGGTGCCCACGGACCTGGGCGTAGACGCGCGCGCGGTTGCGGCGCAGCAGCGGCTGCGCGAACCAGGCGAACACCACGCCCCGGGCCAGGTCGGCGACGACGGGGAAGCGGACCTGGGTGGCGGCGATCAGCCGCTCCAGTGCCAGACCGGCCGGCTCGCGCATCGCCTCCTCCGGCGGGGTCTCGCGCAGCCACGCACGCAGCAGCGCCGCGATGACAGTGGCGTCGGCCGCCGCCCGCTGCTGGGCGAGGAAGATCCGGAAGACGGCGGCTTCGACGTCGCCGCAGCGGTCCAGGTCGACGACACCGTAGTGGCCGAGCGCCTTGGCGAGCTTGGCCTGGAAAGCATCCGGCAGCCCGGCCCGCTCCACGTCCAGGCTCTGCAGGTACGTGTGGAAGTACTCGCGCGCACTACGGACGTGGGCGCCGCCGTCCTCGCCGGTGGGCCGGTTGCGGCTCAGCTCGGTCAGGTCGGCGAAGACCTCGATCAGGTCCAGTTCGGCGGCGAGCGGCGGGTGGCCTTCCTCTGCCGCCGTCCGCCGCACCGCAAGGTAGTCGTCGAGCACGCGACGGTCGTCGTGCGGGTCGACGTCGAAGCCGAGCAGCAGGCCGCGCAGATCCTCCTGGCCGCGCCGGCTGCGCTGGTACGCCGACGCGTCGTCGTCGGCAGCGGGCAGGTCCAGTTCGACGGCGGCGGCGCTCGGGCCGGCCACGGTCGTCGCGGACTCGTCGCCGAGGGGCTCCAGCCGCAGCAGCGGCGCGCCTGCCTCCACCTGGCTACCGACGGAGACGGCGCACTCCTTGAGCCGGGCCCGGAACGGCGCGCGCAGCACCGTCTCCATCTTCATGGCCTCCAGCACCAGCACCGGCGCGCCGGCCTCGACCTCGGCGCCGACCTCCAGCGGTGTGGCGACGACCAGCGCCGGCATGGGGGAGCGGACGACGCCGCCCTCGTCGCGGCTGACCCGGTGGGTGACGCCGTCGACCTCGACGAGATGGGTCGGGCCGTGCGTGCCGGTGAGCAGGCGGTACCGGATGCCGTTGACGACGATCTGGCCGGTGTGCCTGTCGAAGCGGTCCAGGACGACGTCGGCGGTGCGTACGGTGCCGCCCGCCTCGATGCCGACGCGGAACCGGTGCGCGCCGATGCGTGCCACCCGCAGGCGGTAGGTGGCCCCGCGCAGCTTGAGGTCCAGCGGACGGCCGCTGGCGTGCTGCACCTGAGGGCGCCCGCCGGAGGCCGTCGACAGCAGGCGCTGCCGCTCGGCCCGCTCCTCCTCCTCGTACGACTCGATGGCTGCTGCGGCCAGCGCCACGGCGGAGTGCCGGTGCGTGACGAGCCGGCCCTCGCCCCGGACCCTGTCGATCCAGCCGGTGTCCGCGCTGGCGTCGAGCACCTCGGGCTGGTCGAGCAGGTCGAGCACGAAGCTCTTGTTCGTCGCGCCGCCCTCGATGATCACCGTGGTGTTCGCCATCGCCCGGCGCAGCTTGCCAAGCGCCTCGTCGCGGTTGCGCCCGTACGCGATGATCTTCGCGATCATCGAGTCGAAGTCGGCGGGGATGGTGTCGCCCTCACTGACGCCGGTGTCCACCCGGATGCCGGGGCCGCTGGGCAGGTCCAGCCGTGCGATGCGGCCCGGCGACGGCGCGAAGTCCCGGTCGGGGTCCTCGGCGTTGAGCCGGGCCTCGATGGCGTGCCCGCGCTCGACCGGGGGCTCACCGTCGAGGCGGCCGCCCGCCGCCACGTGCAGCTGGGCCTTGACCAGGTCGAATCCGGTGGTCAACTCGGTGATCGGGTGCTCGACCTGGAGGCGGGTGTTGACCTCCAGGAACGCGAACAGCCGGTCGCCGGGGTGGTAGAGGAACTCGACTGTCGCCGCGCCCCGGTAGCCGACGGCGATGGCGAGCCGCTCCGCAGACGTCTTCAGCTCGGCCGCCTGCTCGGGGCTGAGCACCGGCGACGCCGACTCCTCGATGACCTTCTGGTTGCGGCGCTGCACCGAGCAGTCGCGTACGCCGAGCGCCCACGCCGTGCCCTGCCCGTCGGCGATCACCTGGACCTCGACGTGCCGGGCGCCGGTGACAAGGCGCTCCAGGAACACGATGCCGCTGCCGAACGCCCGCGCCGCCTCCTGGCTGGTGCGCTCGTACGCGTCGATCAGCTCGGCCTCGTCGCGGATCACGCGGATGCCGCGACCGCCACCGCCCGCGGTGGCCTTCAGCATCAGCGGGTAGCCGACCTCGGCTGCCGAGGCGCGGGCGGCGGTAAGTGTCTCCACGGCGCCGCGGCTCCAGGGCGCGACCGGTACGCCCACCTTCTCGGCGATCAGCTTCGAGCCGATCTTGTCGCCGAGCTGGCGCATGGCGTCCGCGCTCGGGCCGACGAACGTGACGCCGATCTTCTCGCACAGCTCCGCGAACGCCGGGTCCTCGGCGACGAAGCCCCAGCCGACCCAGGCGGCGTCCGCTCCGGTCTCGACAAGGGCGCGCTCCAGGGTTGCCAGGTTGAGGTACGGGCGCGCGGACGCCGGACCGAGGTCGTAGGCGATGTCCGCCTCGCGGACGAACGTGGCGGTGCGGTCGACGTCCGTGTAGAGGGCGATCGTCTCGATCCGGATGCCCGTCTCCGCGGCCAGCTCTCGGACCGCGTGGATGAGCCGCATGGCGGCTTCACCACGGTTGACGATGGCGACACGGTTGAACACCCGACTGACCCCTTTGGTAGACCATCATGTGCACGTCGCGAGTTGACGGGCTCCCGACAGTGATCACTTTTCCGGCTCGGGGCGCGGAATGCCATGGCGCAACCGCCGAACAGACCGCCGCTCAGTTGTAGGAACCTGACAAAAGTTTTTGGCTGCCACGTCCAGGTTGCCGAATCAGTGTCCGATCCTTGGCGTCGATGCCGCGATGCGTTATTTGGGCGGTCTGTCGGTTTGCTCGCCGCAGGTCCACCAGGACGCGGTTCCGGGTCGCCACCGGTCGTTGCCCGACCGACGGCGACCCGGAAAGCGTGCTCAGGAGTAGGGGAGCCGGAGCACCGACTGGTTGCCGATGCCCAGGGTCGTGGGGTTGTTGCCGATCGCCGACCAGACCTCCACCCGTACCGTGCCGTTGGACAGCGCGCCCAACGTTCCGGTGGCCGAGGCCAGGCCGGCGCTGTGGGTGTAGTGCTCGTAGCCGGAAACCGGGTCGGTGGCGAAGTAGCGGAAGGTCTCCACCCGCTCCCAACTGCCGTTGCCGGTCAGGTCGTAGGAGATCCGCACCTGCACGCCGTTGCCGACCGCAGTGCCCGCGTCCAGGAACAGGTCGAACGCGCTCTGCCCGCCGGAGTAGGCGAGGTTGAGGCCGGTCGCCGTGAAGACGCGCGCGTTGGTCGGCGTACCGTCGTGGTTTCCGTTCGCCGCCGCGACAGTCGTCGTGGTCGCGCTTCCGGCGGCGCCCAGCCCGCCGTTCGACAGCAGGTACCGCGTCGGAGAGCCCGAGCTGGGCGGCGGCGTGGTCGGGGGTGCCGTCGTCGGGGGAGCCGTGGTGGGCGGTGCCGTCGTCGGCGGGGCCGTGGTGGGCGGCGTGGTCGGGTTGACGCCGCCGGAGGCGTTGCCACCGCTCCAGGTGTACGCCCCGGTGGTGGCAGTCTTTCCGGCCGCCACGGTGAGCCGGGTGCCGTTGGAGAACGTGACGGTGATCGGGCTCGCGGTCGGGTTGGACGCCACGTAGGTGCGCGAACCGTTGCGGGAGAAGACCGCGCTCAGCGGATGGTTCGCGGTGACCGTCGTGTCGACGGTGCCCAGCGCCGCGAGGTTGCGGATCCAGTGGAACGTGTGCGCCCGGCTCTCACCCTCCTCGACCGTGTAGTTGGGGTTCGCCCGCAGGTTCGCCAGCGCCGCGTCACCGTCGCCGAGGGCCTGGAACTGCCACAGGATGTCCTGCCACACACTGGGTGGCCCGCCGTTGTTGCGGACCAGCTCGGCGTAGTTGGTGCGTACGTACGCCGGGTTGTTGCCCAGGTAGAGGTGCCCGCCGGTGATCGGCAGCAGGTTGATGCCCTGGATCATCTCCGGCTCGGCGCTGAACCAGGTGGCGTACGCGCCGCCGTCGCCCCAGACCATGCCGACAGTCGAGTGCCCGAACGCGGCCGGGAAGTTCTGGTCGCTGACGTCGAACCAGTACTCCTGGATGGCCGCGGCCTGCGTCGTGTAGAGGAAGATGCCGGCGTCACGGACGGCGGTGTTGCCGGTGACCTGCCCCCACTGGATGAGGGCGCTGGCGAAGTTCATTCCCTCCGACGAGGACTCCTGGTTGTTTCCGGAGCCGAACGAGCCGTGCCCGGAGGCCCAGTCGTGGCCGGCGTAGATGTCGAAGTCCCGCAGGTAGGGAAATTGCGTGTCGTCGCGCCGATAGTTGTTGGCGTCGCGGATCAGCAGATCCACCATGCCGCCGTAGCGGCTGGTGGAGGCCCACGACGGGTCGAACTTGGCGAGCGTCGCGGCGGCCGCGATGTAGTAGCCGTAGTGGAAGTGGTGGTCGTTGAGCTCCTGGTCGGAGCCGTACGACGCCGGGTAGCCGATCAGGGTGCCCCAGTTGCTGTCGTAGTAGAAGACCCTGCTGGTCTTTCCGCTCGACGCGGTGAACCAGTCGGTGAGCGTGCTGCGGATGGCGTTCAGCGCACTGTCGCGGGTGGCCGTGTCGTTGACCAGGTCGGCGACCTCGGCGAGCCGGGCGGCCCGGCCGAGCCCCTTGCCGGTCCAGTAGGTGTCGCCACCCCGCTGGTCCATCGGGTTGCTACGTGCGGCGGCCAGGTGACCGTTGAGCGTCGCCAGGTCGGCGCCACTGCCGTCACCGACGGCCGGCAACTCCGGCAGGATGCCCTGGAACTTCATTGCGGTGCGGAACTGGCTGACGCCGGTGAGCACCTTCATCCGTCCCCGCGCCGACGGGTATGTCGGAGTGATCGCTGTGGACCCGGACAGCGACTTCCACTGGTGCGGGTAGAGGCTGACCACAGTCTGCGTGGCGCTGCCCTCCCGGGCGGTGGTGGTGAACGCGTACGTGGTGGTCAGCCCGCTCGTGGCCTGGTCGTAGGTGTACGAGACTGTGGTGCCGGTGACGTGGGCGTGCGCGTACCTGCCGTAGGTCGCTGCCAGGTCGGCGCGCTCCGACGCGCTGGAGGTCGGCGGCAGCAGGGCCACCGAGAAGTACCCGCGACCGGCCAGCCCCGAGGAGATCCGGCCGGAGGCGACGCTCCAACTGGCGCCGCTGGGTGCGTACCCCACGTAGTCATGGCCGTTGACCCGGAACCCGATAGTGGCGCCGCTGTTGGACCAGACCTCCGGGTTGCCGCTCGTGCTGATGACCGCGTCGCCGCCGGTGCTCTGGAAGTACGCGAACGGCAGGCCGTGGCCGATGGTGGCCCGCAGGGTGCGGCTGCCGTCGCTCCAGTGCGGACTGACCGTCCAGTCGCTCCAGCCGTCGACCTTTACCTGGGGTGCGCCGAGCCCGGCGACGCCGACCCGGATGTCCTGCACGTACGGGTAGTGGAACTCGCCGACACCGGTGGCGGTGCCGCTGATGGCGGGCGTGGAGTTGGCGGAGAACCCGAGACCGTCGGTGAACGTGTCGTACGAGATCGGGTGGGCGTGCAGGGGCTCGCTGAAGGAGCAGTCGGTGCGCTTCCAGAGCAGCGAGGACCACCAGTCGTTTGTGGGGATGGCGCCGGCGGGCGCGTTGGAGGTGGCGAACTGGCGAGGGTTGCTGGACATCGAGCCGCAGCCGGAGGGGAGCGGGCCGACCGGGGTGGTGGTGTAGCTACCGGCGCCGACCGGGGCGGCCTCGGCGGCGCGGGTGAGGGGAATCGTGAGGCCGCCGACGACCAGGGCCAGGGCCGTGGTGGCGGCCAGGGCCCATCGACGGTGGGGGACGGGAGGTTTCATGGTGCCTCCATCGCACGCCGGGTCACGGTCCGTGCCCGCTCCGGCGCGTTGCGTCTGAAATGAGGAGAAGGTCGACTGAGAGAGCGCTCTCTCTCGCTCGCACGGTAATCGAACGCCGAGATCCGCGTCAATGTGTCAACCAGGTTGCGTACGGATGTCGCTATTTGCCGCCGCCGGACCGACCGCTCGCGTCCGGCTCCGCCGCTGGCGTCCGGCCCGTCAGGGGCGGGCGGGCCGCTAGCCCGGGAGCGTGGCGGGGGCGTCGAGGTCGGCGACGAGCGCGTCCGGTGCCCGCATCCGCCACGCGTCGGTCACCAGTTCGCTGAGGCGCTCCACGTCGACCTCGGGCAGGCGCAGCAGCACCAGGGGCAGCCCGTCGTAGCCGGGCGCGGTGAAGAACAGAGCGGGCTCGCCGAGCAGCAGCGCCTGCTTCTCGGCCTCGTCACCGACGAACAGCACGGCGACGTCGGTGCGGATCAGCCGTGGCTTCCCCGGCTGGCGCTCCGGATAGGACCAGACGAACCCCTTGTCGGCCACCCGGAAGTCGAAGCCGGCGCTGTCGACCTCCACCACGTGCGGCAGGGCCAGCGCCAGCCGGCGTACGTCGTCCGCGTCAGCCACCGAGCCCCCTCGCGGAGCGCGCGATCCACATGCCAAGAGGTTACGCGTCGGCGCGCGTCCGATCACCGGTTGGTGCCGAGTCGCGTGCGGACCGCGGTCGCGGCGCACAGGATGACCACGAGGCCGCCGAGAAGGGTCGTGGCGCCGATGTGCTCGCCCAGCAGCAGGGCCGCCCAGGCGATGCTCATGACGGGCTGGGCGAGTTGCACCTGACTGACCTGCGCCATCGGTCCGATCGCCAGACCGTGGTACCAGGCGAAGAAGCCGAGGAACATGCTGACCACCCCGAGGTAGCCGAAGGCCGCCCACTGCGTCGGCGTGCCCTGCGGGACCTCCCGGCTGACGGCGACGACCGTCAGGGCCACCATGAGCGGGGAGCACAGGACGAGCGCCCAGGAAACCGTCTGCCAGGCGCCCAGTTCACGCGCCAACAGGCCGCCCTCGGCGTACCCGGCGGCGGCGGCCAGAACCGCGCCGAAGAGCAGCAGGTCGGCCGCGTGCAGTCGACCGAGGCCACCCCACTGCGCCGAGGCGAAGGCCGTGGCGGCCACCGCGCCGGCGGCGGCGGCGATCCAGAACCCGACCGGCGGGCGCTCGTGTCCGCGAAGGACGGCCAGCACCGCGGTCGTCGCCGGCAGCATGGCGATCACGACGGCGCCGTGGCTGGCCGGCGCGCTTGTCATTGCGTACGACGTCAGCAGCGGAAACCCGACGACCACGCCACCGCCGACCACGGCGAGACGGAGCCACTGCGCGCCGCGCGGCAGGCGCTGGCGGGTGAGCGTCAACGCGACGGCGGCCAGGAGCGCCGCGACAACCGCTCGGGCCGACCCGATGAACAGCGGCGACAGGCCGCCCACCGCCAGCCGGGTGAGGGGGACGGTGAGCGAGAACGCCGCTACTCCGACCAGGCCCCAGGAGAGGCCCGCCGAGGATATCGCCGGCCGCGTGATGGTAGTAGCGCTACTCTGTGCTGTCATGGATGACAGTAGCAGCTCGCGGATCGCCGCCGACCTCGGCGACTGGATCGCGACGGCCGCGCCGGGTGCCCGCCTGCCGTCCAGCCGGGAGCTGGTCGCCCGCTACCAGGCCAGTCCGGTGACCGTGCAGCACGCGTTACGCGCCCTCACCGCCCGGGGGCTCATCGAGAGTCGGCCCGGAGTCGGCACGTTCGTCCGCGCCGTACGGACCGCGCGACCGGCCGACTACGGCTGGCAGACCGCCGCGCTGCGCGCACCCGGGGTCCGCCCCGGCGCGGTCCCGACCGCGTTGCGTAGCGTCCCCAACGATGTCGTCGCGCTGCACGCCGGCTACCCGGACCGGGAGCTGCTCCCGGAGCGGCTGGTCCGCGCCGCGCTCACCAGGGCGGCGCGCTCCGACGCGGCCCTGACCCGGCCACCGGCGGCGGGCCTGCCGGAGCTGCAGACCTGGTTCGCCGGCGAGCTGGCTGCCGTGACCCCGGCCGGGGTGACACCACCCACCGCCAGCGACGTCACCATCCTGCCCGGCAGCCAGAGTGGATTGACCTCGGTGTTCCGCGCCCTGGTCGGCCCCGGGCAACCCCTGCTGATCGAATCACCGACCTACTGGGGAGCCCTCCTGGCCGCACGGCAGGCCGGCGTACGCCTCGTCCCGGTCCCCAGCGGCCCGGCCGGCCCGGACCCCCGCGAGCTGGCCCGCGCCTTCGCCGAGACGTCCGCGCGGTTGTTCTACGCCCAACCGAACCACGCCAATCCCACCGGTGCGCGGTGGCCGGTGGCGTTGCACGAGCAGGTTCTGGCGGTGGTACGCGAGCACGGCGCGTTCGTGGTCGAGGACGACTGGGCACACGACCTGGGCATCACCGGCACCGCGACGCCCCTGGCCGCGCACGACGACCGTGGCCACGTCATCTACCTGCGCTCGCTCACCAAGAGCGTGTCGCCGGCCGTCCGCGTCGCGGCGGTCATCGCCCGGGGGCCGGCCCGAGCACGGCTCCTGGCCGACCGTGCCGCCGAGTCGATGTACGTCAGCGGTCTCCTCCAGGCTGCGGCGCTCGACGTGGTGACCCAGCCCGCCTGGGCCACGCACCTGCGCGGCCTGCGCCAGCAACTCGGTACCCGCCGCGATCTCCTCGTCACCGCGCTGCGCGAGCACGTCCCGCAGGCCGACATCGGCCGGGTGCCCGCCGGAGGCCTGAGCCTGTGGGTCCGCCTCCCCGACGGCACGGACGTCGCGCAGCTCGCGTACGACGCCGAGAAGGCGGGGCTGGTCATCGCGCCCGGGGCCGAGTGGTTTCCCGCCGAACCGACCGGGCCGTTCGTACGACTCAGCTACGCCGGCGCCAACCCGGCGGCATTCGCCACCGGCGCACGCCTGCTGGGCGAGGCCCTCGCGCGTCAGCACGTCTGACAGGGCACGCGCGTCTGACAGGGCACGCGCGTCAGCGCGTCCGACGCCGCAGGTGGTGCGTCAACGGCGGCTGCGGCGCTGGTCGCCGAGCCGCAGCGTGTTGCAGACATCGAAGACTCCCGGCACGTCCCAGGCGAGTTCCGCGGCGACCTGGCGTGCGTCCGTGTCGCTCACCAACCCGGACAGGATGACCACCCGGTTCTGCACTGTGACGCCGATCCGCTGCCGCCTGGTGGTCGAGTCGATGCTCAGTCGCTGCGCGACAAGCGCCTCGAGCCGCCGGTCCGGGCTGTCCGGCTCGGGCTGACTGGCGGCGAACCAGTTCTCGTCAGGCAGCGGCCATGGCATGTGCACGAAAGAGCTCCTTGCTGGTGGTTCGCTGTGATCAGACGCGGGTGCCCGACACGGACGCGTCCTGCGACAGGTGGGCGAGCGCGTCGGCGCGGCTCTCGAAGATCGGGAACGTCCCGTCCAGGCGCATGGTGTGCAGGACGGTGCGGATGAACCGCGACGGCGCGGCGAGGCTGAGCGTGGCGCCACGGCTGCGGGCGTCCTGGTGGGCGCGCACGAGCAGGCCCAGTCCGGTGGAGTCGATGAGGTGCACGCGACTCAGGTCGACCACGACGTGCCCACCCATCTCGGCGGCGTGCCGCAGGGCGGAGCGCAGTGTGTCACCGGCTTCGAGGTCGATGTCGCCGGTGGCCGCGACGACAGTCACGTCGTCGAGGTGGTCGATGCCGAGGATGCCGCCGGGTCCGTGGTCGCTGCACGAGACCGTTGCGCCCTGCGAGGACGGCAGCAGGCTGCAGTGCGGGCAGCGATGAGGGCCGGTGGCGAACGGCGATCCACTCCAGCCGTGTTCGGACACCAGCGTCCAGACGACCTCCGCGTCGGGCAGCACGCACGCGGTGGCCCGGAGGGAGTCACCGCAGATGTCGCAGATCAGGGTCATCAGGTCGTCGTCGGGGACGACGGTCATGGCGCTGTCCTTCCTACGTCCGTGCCCGGCCGCGGACGACCTCGGTGCGGGCTCAAATCGGTGGTGCGGATCCCGTGCGTCACGGTTCTGGCGTCTCTGAGGTGGCCCGTCCCGTTGTCACCACGACGAGAACGACGCCGACACCGGCGACGCCGATCTGCAGGAGGAACTCCAGGAAACCGAACCCCTGGGCGGTGACACCGGCCAGGCGCGCGGCGGTGGACCCGATCAGCGCGGCGACGACGCCGACGGTCAGGGCGACCCACAGCGGAACGCTGTGCGGGCCGGGAACGACACGCCTGCCGAGAGCCCCCGCGACGACACCGACGACGACGGCGCTTACCAACCCGCTGACACTCATGCTGCCTCTCCTGTCGCTGCCGGCGTCAGTGCCGGGTGGTCACGGGCGCCCGGCCCTGCGCGATCGGCGACGGCGGAGCGGCTTCGGGCTGGCCGTCCTCGGCGTCGATGACGATCGGCAGAACCTGGTCCAGTCGGGCGGTGTGCAGGATGCGCCGGATGCGGGGGTTCGGGTTACGGATGGTGAGGATCCCGTCGGCCCGTACCAGCCGCCGGTGGACGTCGAGCAGCAGCCCGATGGCGGCGGCGTCGATGTGCCGGCAGCGTGACAGGTCCACCACGACGCGGCCGGGACACAGCGCCAGCAGCCTGTCGAACACGGCCCCGGTCTCCGGCAGGCCGGCCAGATCGAACGTGTCGATGCACACCTCGACCATCGGCAGCGTCCACGACGTCGGTGCCGGTGACTCCGTCATGGCGTACCCCTTCGCTCGCGGACCTGTACGCCAACGACCGTGCCGGGCCGGCTTGGCGGTCACCGCGCGGATCCATGACAGTTGCGTGACAAATACACCAACCGGCGGACGCGGTTGGCCGCGCGACGTGCGGCCTGGGGATGATTCCCTGTATGACGGCCGTACTGGTGATCGAGGACGACGACCGCATCCGGCTGGCGCTGCTGCTCGCATTGGAGGACGAGGGGTACGACGCCGTGGGCGCGGCCACCGCCGAGGAGGGCCTGCGCGCCCAGCGCCGTGACCCGGCCGACTACGTGCTCGTCGACCTGATGCTGCCGGGCCTTGACGGTTTCGAGTGCATCCGGCAGTTGCGCCGCGACGACGACGTCCCGATCGTGGTGGTCAGCGCCCGCGACGAGACCCACGACATCGTGGCCGCGCTCGAAGCCGGCGCCGACGACTACGTGGTCAAGCCCGTGGCGATCAAGGAGTTGACCGCCCGGTTGCGCGCCCTGCGTCGCCGCGCCCGCGCGGGCGTCGCCGGTCCGGGGCCGGCGCCGGTGCCCGTGTTCGCCTTCGGTGACCTGGAGATCAGCCCCGACGCGGGGGAGGTCCGCCGGGCCGGCCAGCCCGTGCCGGTCACCCGCACCGAGTTCCGGCTGCTCTGCGAGCTGGCCGAGCACGCCGGTCGCGTGCTGTCCCGGCAGCAGCTGCTGCAACGGGTCTGGGGGTACGACCTGGGCGACGAGCGCCTTGTCGACGTGCACGTGGGCCGGCTGCGGCAGAAGATCGAACGGGACCCGGCCACGCCCCGCCACCTGGTCACCCTGCGGGGTATGGGCTACAAGCTGCAACGATGAGACTTCGCCTCGGACTCCGTACCCGGGTCACCGCCGCGTTCGCCGTCGGTGCGCTCCTGCTTGCCGCGTCGATGGCCCTCGTCTCGTACGAGCTGGTCAGCCGTTCCCTGCTTGAGGAACGCGAGCGCACGGCCCTGCGCGCCGCCTACTTCGACGCCGCCATCGTGCGTGCCGGCCTCGACACGGACACCCCGGACGTCGTTGAGGTGCTGCGCTCGCTGGACACCGGCGGAAGCCGCCGGCCAGTGCTGCACCTGGACGGCGAGTGGTACGCCCGTACCGTCGACTCGGGCACCACCACGTCCATCCCGCCCGACCTGCGACGGCTCGTGGCCGCCGGGGAGCCGGCGTTGCAGCGGGTACGCCTCGACGGCCAGCCCGCCCTCGTGGTCGGGGTGCCGCTGTCTGATACGTCGATGTATTTCGAGGTCAACTCCCTGCGCGAGCTGGAGCAGACGTTCCAGGTCCTGGCGTTGGCGCTGACCACCGTCGCGATCATGGTGGCGGGCTCCGGCGCCGCGCTCGGCTGGTACGCCACCCGGCACGGGCTGCGTCCACTGACGGCGGTCGCCGACGCCGCCGAGAAGATCGCCGCCGGTGACTTCACCGCCCGCCTCGACCCGACCACCGACCCCGACCTGACCCGCCTGTCGTCGTCGTTCAACCAGATGGTCGACCGGCTCGAGCAGCGCATCGAACGGGACCGCCGCTTCGCCGCCGACGTCAGCCACGAACTGCGGTCCCCGTTGCAGACCCTCGCCGCGGCGGCAAGTGTCCTGGCCCGCCGCCGCGAACACCAGGACGAACGGACGGCGACCGCCGCGGGTCTCGTCGCCGACGAGATCGACCGCTTCCAGCGGCTCGTCAACGACCTGATCGACCTGGCCCGCAGCGACCACCCCGCCCGTCGGGCCCCGGTGGACGTGGTGGCGCTGGCCCGGGACGCCTGTCACGCCCTGGACCTGCCCGCAAGCATTGTCCACCTCGGTCCGGGCGTGCCGGAGACCTGGCAGGTGGAGCGGCGGCGGGTGGCCCAGATCCTCGCGAACCTGCTCGGCAACGCGGCGACCTACGGCGGTGGCCCGGTGGCCGTCCGGTTGAGCCGCGACGGCAGCGTCGGTGTCATCGAGGTCGACGACGAGGGCCCGGGCGTGCCGATCGAGGACCGTGAGGCGATCTTCGACCGGTTCGTGCGGGGCCGCGCCGCGAACACCCGTGGCACCGGCGACGGCACCGGTCTCGGTCTCGCGCTCGTCGCCCAGCACGCCGCCGCGCACGCCGGCGGCGTCACCCTCGGCGACCGGCCCGGCGGCGGCGCCCGTTTCCGGGTCACCCTCGCGGAGAGCCTGCCATGACCGGCCGTCGTCTGGTCGTCGCGTTGACGCTCGCCGCGCTGCTCGCCGGCTGTGGCATCCCCACCGACGACACGGCCCGTCCGGTGACGCCCCCACGCGGGCCGTTTCCGACAGTGGCTTCCACGGATGCCACGGTCCCGGCCGGCAGCGCCGCGGAGATCCTCTGTCTGCTGCGCGACAACCGCATCGTCCCCGTGCTCCGGCGCGTGGAACGTCCGCCGACTGTCGAGGAGCATCTGCGGCATCTGCTCGCCGGGCCCACCGCGGCCGAGCGGGACGACGGGTTGACGAGCGCGCTCGCGGGTGCGGTGAACGCCGCCGGGGCGACGGTCACCGACGCCGAGGCCCGCGTCGTTGTCGACGAACCCGGCCACGATGTGGGCCGCAGCGACGAGGTCCTCGCCTTCGGCCAGATCGTCTGCACCCTGACCAGCCGCGACGACGTCGCCACCGTCACGTTCCTGCGCGACGGCAAGCCCCTCGGCGTGCCGCGCGCCGACGGCTCGCTTACCGAACGACCGCTCACCCGCACCGACTTCGCCCCGCTCATCGTGCCGCGGTGACCGCGACCGCCGGCCGTGGGGCGCAGTCATACGTTTCATGACAGTCGCGTGACAAATCGGCTGACGAGCCGATCTCCGGTTTCGGTGGCGCACCATCGGGGGCACGAAAGCGTCGCCGACGAAAAATTTCAGCTTCACGACACTGAGGAAGGACGGTTCCCGTGGAGGTTACGGGCTTCTTCACCGCCATCATCATCGGTCTGATCATCGGGGCCCTCGGCCGGCTGGTGGTGCCGGGCAAGCAGAACATCCCGATCTGGCTCACCCTTGCCATCGGCGTACTGGCCGCGATCCTCGGCACCCTCGTTGCCGGTGTGTTCGGCGTCGACGACACCGCAGGCGTCGACTGGATCGAACTGTTCATCCAGATCGTGTTCGCGGCGATCGGTGTGGCAATCGTCGCAGGCACGTACGGCCGCCGACGGCACTGAGGACCACGCACGGGCGGGCCCACCCTCAACCAGGGGCGGGCCCGCCCGTGCGTCGTGCCGGAGAACGATCGAGCGGAGCCGGCTGTGATTGGATGGCCCGGTGCAGTTCACAGTGACAGAGGCGCCGACGCGGGAGCGGTTCGAGGCGCGCGACGAGGCAGGCGCGGTCGCTGGATTCGTCACCTACCAGGTGACCGGCAGCATCATCGCCTACACCCACACCGAGACCGATCCGGCGTACGAGGGCAGGGGTGTCGGGTCGACGCTTGCCCGTGCGGTGATGGACGACGCCCAGGCCAAGAGGCGCATGGTCGTGCCGATCTGCCCGTTCCTCGCCGAGTGGCTGCTCAAGCACCCGGAGTACGAGGGCATCGTGGTCCGGTCGACCCGCAAGGTCAAATAGCTTCCGCCCGTCCCAGCACCCCTGCGCACCCGTCGGGAGACGTGACCGATGACAGCCGCCGCCTTTCGTGCCCTGCACCACGACCGCGCCGCCGGTGACGCGCTTGTCCTGCCGGGGCCGTGGGACGCCGGAAGCGCGAAGGTGTTCGCCGACGCCGGGTTCCCGGCACTCGCGACCCCGAGCGCCGGAGTGGCCGCCTCCCTCGGTTACGAGGACGGCGCGACACCGCCGGACGAGATGTTCGCCGCGGTGGCGCGGATCGTCCGGGCCGTTTCCGTGCCGGTCTCCGCCGACGTCGAGGGCGGTTACGGGCTCGCCCCCGCCGAACTGGTCGAGCGTCTGCTGGAGGCCGGCGTCGTCGGCTGCAACCTGGAGGACTCCGACGGGCACGGCACGCTCAAGGACCCGCAGCAGCACGCGGACTGGCTGGCCGAGGTGCGGGCGGCGGCGGGTGACGCGCTCGTCATCAACGCGCGCGTCGACACGTTCCTGTTCGGCACCGGCGACCCAACGGACGCCGTGGCCCGCGCGCAGCTGTACGTGGCCGCCGGCGCCGACTGCGTCTACCCGCTGCTGGCGCCGCCCGAGGTGTTCCCGGTCCTGCGAGAGGGCATCACCGGGCCCATCAACATGGCGGCCGGCCCGGCCCCGGAGTCGGTGGCGGAGGTCGCCCGGCTGGGCGCCACGCGCATCACCTTCGGCCCCGGCATGCAGCGGTACACCATGGGCAGGGTCGCCGACCTCGCGGCCGCACTGCGCGGCTGAGGTCGCCCGAGCGCAGCCGGCGGTCGACGCCGACGCCGCGTGACACCGACGTCGGGTGGGCCCGCGCGTGGCGACGGCCCACCCGGGCGGGATGGTCGCTGTCAGGCGCGGGCGGCCAGGGCGTCCACGAGGCGGCGGGTCGAGCCGGCCAGGTTCCACTGCGCGGCCAGTTCGAGAAGCCGGTCCGGGTCGGCGGGGGCGGTCGGCAGCTCGGTCGGCAGCTCCGGCAGCGGCACGTCCAGGGCGACCCGGACCACCGTGGGCGCGACGGCAAGGTAGTCGCGGGCAGCGGCGAGCTTGGTGCGCAGGCCCGGAGCGAACGACGAGTCGGATTCGTCAAGCGCGGCGAGGATGCCGGCGATGCTGCCGTAGCGCTCGATGAGCCGGGCGGCGGTCTTCTCGCCGACACCCGGCACACCGGGCAGGCCGTCGCTGGGGTCGCCGCGTAACGCGGCGAAATCGGCGTACCGGTCAGCCGGCACGCCGTAGCGGGCCCGCACGGCGGCGTCGTCACAGTCGTCGAGCTTGGCCACGCCTCGCCCGACGTAGAGCAGGCGGACCGGCCGAGTGTCGTCGACGAGCTGGAACAGGTCCCGGTCGCCGGAGACCACCTCGACCGGGCCGGGTTGGGTCACCGACAGGGTGCCGAGCACATCGTCGGCCTCGTAGCCGGCCGCGCCGACGGCGGTGATGCCGACCGCGGCCAGCACCTCCAGGATCATCGGCACCTGCGGGGAGAGCGTGTCCGGAACGACCTCGCCGCCCTGCGGGGCGACCCGGTGCGCCTTGTACGACGGCAGCAGCTCGACCCGCCACGCCGGCCGCCAGTCGTAGTCAAGGGCGCAGACCATCCGGTCGGCCCCGCGTCCGCGGATCAGGGTGGCGAGCATGTCGAGGAAGCCACGGACCGCGTTGACGGGAGTGCCGTCCTCGGTGCGGGCGGCGGACTCCGGAATGCCGAAGTAGGCCCGGAAGTAGAGGCTGGCTGCGTCGATCAGCAGGATCGGGGGTCGATGTGCCACGCCGGACAGCCTGGCACAGCCCTCCGACGATCTCGGGTACGCCCTGCCGTCAGCGCCTGTCGTCGGGCCGATAGACGGTCTCCCGGCGGGCCAGGTGCTGCACGACGTAGCTGGTCACCAGCAGCAGGATGGCGACAAGCACCTCGATCCAGGCCGCGACTCCGTCGGCCACGGTGAGGCCGATGACCAGCAGGACCAGGCCGGCGAGCGCGAGGACGCCGGCCCACAGTTGACGACGCCGGCGTGCGGCTGCCTGGTTCGCCTGGTCCGCTGCCACGTCGCTCCTCCCGGTCGGGAGCCCGTGCGGGTTCCCGACCCCAGGCTATGACCACCGGGGCCGTCCGACCGGGAAAACCACAGCGTCCGCCGGCGAGCGTGCGCGCAGGGATCCCCGGCCGGCGCGGGGCGCGTCGACCGGGGACCGTGGCGGATACGTCAGGCGGGGAGTGTCCAGCGCTGGTTGGTGCCGGCGAAGCAGTCCCAGATCTGCAACCGGGTGCCGTCTGCGGAGCTGTTGTCGCTGGCGTCCAGGCACTTGTTGGACTGCGGGTTGCGCAGCGTGCCGTCGGACTGTGCCTGCCAGACCTGGGCTCCGGTGCCGTTGCAGTCCCAGAGCTGGATCTTCGCCCCGTTGGCGGTGGAGCCGCTGGTGATGTCGGCGCACTTGCCGAGCGCCCGCAGGGTGCTGTCACCGGCGACCGTCCAGGTCTGCGCGTTGGTGCCGTTGCAGGTCCACAGCTGCACGGCGGTTCCGTTGGCGGTGCTCGCGGAGGCCACGTCGACGCACTTGCCGGCGATCCCGGTGATCCGGCCGGTACGCCCGCTCGGCGGCGGGGTGATGCCGCCCATGATGGTGTCGTACATGGCGCTGACAAGTGAGGTCGAGCCGGTGGTGTCCTGCGACAGTTCCCAGTTCATGACGCCGCCGGCGTTGGCGAGTGCCCACTGGGTCTTGCGCTTGACGGTCGGGATGCCGTTGTAGCACTGCTGCACGCCGCTGACGGTGGCGCAGTCCCGGTTGGCGTTGGCCGGGTCCATGCCGACCAGCGCCGAGTACGTGTAGTAGCCGGGGCGGCTGTAGAACGGGATGCCGAGCACTGCTTTGCTGGCGGGCAGACCGCGGGACTTCCACAGGTTGATGCTGGCGATCGACCAGTCGTAGTTGGCGTGTGGGCTGCCGCCGTCGTACGCCATGATGTTGAGCCAGTCGACCTGGGCGAAGACCGCAGTGGGTACGCCCTGCACGTAGGTGCCCTCGGAGACCACGGCGGCGGTGAGGAGCTTGCCCCTGCTGCGCAGTGCGCTGCCGAGCTGGGTCATGAGCTGGGTGTAGTTGTTGGCCGAGGTGCCCGGGTCCGGGTATTCCCAGTCCATGTCGACACCGTCGAGGTTGTACTGGTTGACGAAGTTGACGAGGTTGTTGACGAAGGCGGTCCGGGTGCCTGCGTTGGCGGCGAGGGCTTCGAAGGCCGAGTCGTTGCCGTCGTTCCAGCCGCCGACAGCGATCGACACCTTGACGTTGTTGGCGTGCCCGAGCGAGACCAGCGAGGAGAGCTTGCTGGGGTTCTCCACGGCGCGCAGGCTGCCGTCGTTGTTCGGCAGCACGAAGGCGTAGTTGATGTGGGTGAGCTTGTTGTACTGGATGGTGTTGACGTTGCCGGCCCACGAGGGCAGGTAGCCGACGCTCTTGAAGTTGTTGGGCAGTACGGCGGCCTGCGCGGCGGTGGGGACGAGGGTGAGGGTGGCGCCGGCGGTGGCCAGCGCGAGCAGGCCGGCGGTGAGGGCGCGGCGCAGTGGTGAGGGCATCGGTGGGGCCTTCCCGAGCGGGGGACGACGCCCGCCCGCGCAGGGTTGTCACGGGCGGGAGGTGCGAAAACGCGGGGTGGGGCCTCGAGGCAGCCAAATCTAAAAGAGTGTTAACTGTCGGCGTCAATCAACCCCGATGGATTTCCCACGATGGACCCCGCGCGGCTTCTGAGGATGCCCAAACGACCGTTAAGCTGACGGTGTGGGAATCGACGAGCTGTACCCGTCCGACCGGCTGATCGCCGCGCAGCGCGCCACAGCAGCCGCCGGTCTGGACGCGCTTGTGCTCACCCCCGGTTCCGACCTGCGCTACCTGACCGGCTACGACGCCCACGCGGGGGAGCGGCTCACCTGCCTGGTGCTGCCCGCCGAGGGTGAGCCCACGCTCATCGTGCCGACCCTGGAACGGCCGGCCGCCGAGGCGTCACCGGCCACCGGCCTGCGCATCGTCGACCATGCCGACGGCGTCGACCCGTACCCCCTCGTGGTGGCCGCCCTCGACGGCCCGCCGGCATCGGTGGGGTTGGCCGACCGGATGTGGGCCGAGCAGGTCCTGGCGCTGCGCGCGGCGCTGCCCGGCGCCGCACAGCGGCTCGCCTCCGAGGTGCTGAGGGAGTTGCGCCTCCGCAAGTCCCCGGTGGAGGTCGCGGCGCTCGCCGAGGCCGGCGCGGCGATCGACGAGGTGCACCTGCGGATGGGCGAATGGCTGCGCCCCGGCCGCACCGAGGTCGAGGTGGCGGCCGACATCGCCGCCGCGATCCGGGCCGCCGGACACGTGACCGTCGACTTCGTCATCGTGGCGGCCGGCCCCAACGGGGCAAGCCCGCACCACGGCACCTCCGACCGGCCGATCGGCGTCGGCGAACCGGTGGTTGTCGACATCGGCGGCACCATGCCGTCGGGCTACCGCTCCGACTGCACCCGCACCTACGTCGCGGGCGGGCCCGCGCCGGCCGAATTCCTGGACTACTACGCGGTGCTGCACGACGCCCAACGCGCGGCGGTGGCGGCCGTGCGGCCGGGGATCACCGGCGCGGCGGCCGACGCCGCGGCCCGGGAACCGATCGCCGCCGCCGGCTACGGTCCCGCGTTCCTGCACCGCACCGGCCACGGCATCGGGCTGGACGGTCACGAGGAGCCCTACCTGGTCGCCGGCAACGATCGGCCCCTGGAACCCGGGATGGCATTCTCCATCGAACCCGGCATCTACCTCGCGGGCCGACACGGCGCCCGCATCGAGGACATCGTCGTCTGCACAACGGACGGCGTGCAACGGCTCAACACCACCCCCACGGAGCTCATCGCCTTATGACTGTCGACCGGATCCTCCCCACCGACGAGGCCCACGACCTGCTGGACCTCGCCACCGAGCTCGCCGACCGTGAGCTCGCCCCCAAGGCCGCAGGCTTCGAGGAACGCGCCGAGTTCCCCCGCGACGTGCTGCGCACCATCGGCCGGGCCGGCCTGCTCGGCCTGCCCTACCCCGAGGAGTACGGCGGGGCCGCGCAGCCCTACGAGGTGTACCTCCAGGTGCTGGAGATCCTTGCCAGCCGCTGGCTCGCGGTCGCCGAGGCGGTGAGCGTGCACACCCTGTCCTGCTATCCGGTGGCCGCGTTCGGCACCGACGAGCAGCGCAAGCTGCTGCCGGACATGCTCGGCGGTGAACTGCTCGGCGCGTACTGCCTCTCCGAGCCGCAGGGTGGTTCGGACGCGGCGTCGCTGACGACCCGGGCGGTCCACGACGGCGACGCGTACGTCCTCTCCGGCACCAAGGCGTGGATCACCCACGCCCGGGACGCCGACTTCTACAACGTGTTCTGCCGCACCGGCGGCCCCGGTCCGAAGGGGATCTCCTGCCTGGTCGCCGACGCCGCGACGCCTGGCATCGCGCCGCAGGCGGCCGAGCGGACCATGGGGTTGCGGTCCTCGCCGGTGGCGCAGATCGTGTTCGACCAGGCCCGGGTGCCGGCCGACCGGCTCGTCGGTGGCGAGGGCGCAGGGTTCACGATCGCGATGTCCGCGTTGGACTCGGGGCGGCTCGGCATCGCTGCCTGCGCGGTCGGGCTGGCCCAGGCAGCGCTGGACTACGCGGTCTCCTACGCCCGCGAGCGGCAGCAGTTCGGCCGGGCCATCATCGACTTCCAGGGGCTCGGGTTCGGTCTCGCCGACGCGGCGACGCAGATCTCGGCGGCCCGTGCGCTGACCCTCGCGGCGGCGCGGCTGCGCGACGCCGGGCGGCCGTACTCGATCGAGGCGGCCAAGGCCAAGCTGTTCGCCACCGACATGGCGATGCGGGTGACCACCGACGCGGTGCAGGTGCTCGGTGGTGCCGGCTACGTGGCCGACCACCCGGTGGAGCGGTACATGCGTGAGGCGAAGGTGTTGCAGATCGTGGAGGGCACCAACCAGATCCAGCGGTTGGTGATTTCCCGGTCGCTGGCGAAGGGCTGAGCGGGCGGCGGCGGGTGCGGCGGCTTCGCCGTGCCCGTCGCCGTCGGGCCGTTTTCCCGGTAGGTTGCTCGCCGTGGAAGAGATCGACCGCGCTGTCCTCGCCGCGCTCACCGCTGACGGCCGCCTGTCGTACACCGACCTGGCCGAGAAGGTGGGGTTGTCGGTGTCCGCCGTGCACCAGCGGGTGCGCCGGCTGGAGCAGCGCGGGGTGATCAAGGGGTACGCCGCCAAGGTGTCCTTCGAGGCGCTGGATCTGCCGTTGACGGCGTTCGTGGCGATCCGGCCGTTCGATCCGTCGCAGCCGGACGACGCGCCGGAGCGGCTTGCCCACCTGCCCGAGATCGACTCGTGCTATTCGGTGGCGGGGGAGGACTTCTACATGCTGCTGGTGCGGGTGGCCAGCCCGGCTGACCTGGAGCGGGTGTTGCAGGAGATCCGCACCTCGGCGAGTGTGACGACCCGGACGACAGTGGTGTTGTCCACTCCGTACGAGAGCCGGCCGCCGAAGATCAGCGCTGGGGGACCGAGTCGGTCGCGGTCCCGGGTGCCGGCGGAGCCGGCTGGTTCCACCGAAGGATGACCTGCCGTCCGTGCTCGTGACCGAGCGCGCTGACGGTGGCGGTGTCCAGCCGTAGGAGGCCGCCTGCGGACGGGGGCAGGCCGATCCAGCGGGCACCGAGGACCCGCAGGCTGTGTGCGTGACCGACAAGGGCCACGGTGCCCTGGTCCAGCAGGGGGGCGACCCTGGCCAGGACCCGGTCGAGACGGGCGCCCACCTGCGTGGGTGACTCGCCGCCGGGGCAGCCGTCGGTCCAGATGTTCCACTGCGGCTGGTCGGAATGGATGTCGACGGTGGTGCGCCCCTCGTACTCGCCGTAGTTCCACTCGCCGAGGTCCTCGTCGACGCCGTCGATGGTGAGCCCTGCCAGCTGCGCGGTGTGCAGGGCCCGCGTGCGGGGACTGCACAGCACTGTGGTGAACCGCCGCCCTGCCAGGAACGCCGCGAGGGTGCGGGCCTGGCGCTCACCGTCGGAGGTCAGCTCCAGATCGGTGTACGACGTGTGCCGGCGGGCGGCGCTCCAGGTGGTCTCGCCGTGCCGGATCAGCAGGAGCTCTCCCATC
The DNA here is from genome assembly GCF_049841715.1 of Micromonospora sp. DT41. Lineage (NCBI taxonomy): Bacteria > Bacillati > Actinomycetota > Actinomycetes > Micromonosporales > Micromonosporaceae > Micromonospora > Micromonospora sp. DT41. The sequence continues at coordinate 357,454 of NZ_JBNCKU010000002.1, forward strand.
CGGCCAGTTAACCACCGGTAGGACGACGCCACCTGGCCCCACCATCTCACCTATCTTCCTAGGATGCCTTACAGGTTGTGCCGACCGGCACCGCCGGTTTCGGCACCGGGAGACCGGGCAAGCGGGTGGGGACAGTCGCCAGACCGAGGAGGCGCGATGAGCTTCACCGAGAAGGCACGTAACAAGGTTGAGCAGATGGCCGGCGCCGCGAAGGAGCGCGTCGGCGACATGACCGACAACGAGCGGATGCGGGGCGAGGGCGCCAGCGAGAAGAGCGAGGCGCGCGCCAAGCAGGCCGGTCAGAACATGAAGGACGCGGGTCGCAACGCGAAGGACTCCTTCACGAAGTGACCTGAGCTGTCCACGGGTCCCCGGGCGTACGACGGCCCGGGGGCCCGTGGTGCTGCGGCTACTGTCGCTGAGTGACAGTGCTCCGTTCGCTCGTGTTGTTCGCGCTCGCGGCGCTGGCCGAGATCGGTGGCGCCTGGCTGGTCTGGCAGGGCTGGCGGGAGCAGCGCGGCCTGTGGTGGATCGCCGCCGGTGTGGTGGCGTTGGGCTGCTACGGCTTCGTGGCGACGTTCCAGCCGGATGCGAACTTCGGCCGGATCCTGGCGGCGTACGGCGGGGTGTTCGTGGCGGGCTCGTTGGGCTGGGCGATGGTGGTTGACGGTTTCCGCCCGGACCGGTGGGACGTCACCGGCGCGGCGCTCTGCCTGCTGGGTGTCGCCGTCATCATGTACGCGCCGCGGGGCGGTTCGGTGTAGGTGGCTGAGCGGGGGACACCGAGTCCCGTTCATGTCTGCCATGATCCGCTGCGTGATCCACTTTCGGCTCCGGCTTCTGACCGGTGTTCTGGCGGCAGGTGCCGTGCTCGGTGTCGCAGGGTGCGGGGCCCCGCCCTCCCGGGCGTCGTCGCCGGTCTTCGTGAGCCCGTCCGGTGCTTCGGTCACCCCGTCGGTGGCACCGTCGGGCGCTTCGGCCTCGGCGGTCTCTGCTCCGGCGGCCCCGGACCCGGGGTTTTCTGTCTCGCCGTCGGGCGCTGTCTCGGCGCCGGTGAGCCCGCGGCCGGCTGGTGTTCCGGGTGCGACGCCGACGGGGACCAGGCCACCGGTCGTCGATCACGGGCCGCGTGTCGGCAACCGGGTCGCGTTGACGTTCGACGCGGACATGACCGACGGGATGCTGCACAGCCTGCGCAGCGGGCGGGTGCGGTCGTACGCCAACCTGCGCATCCTCGACCTGTTGGAGCGGGAGCAGGTACCCGCGACGTTCTTCCTGACCGGCAAGTGGGTGCAGCGCTATCCGGAGGTGACCCGGCGGATCGCCGGCAATCCGCGCTTCGAGCTGGCCAATCACACGTACGGCCATCTGGCGTTCACGGGGGACTGCTACGACCTGCCCCGGCTGCCGGCGAGTGCCATGACCGAGGACGTGGCGAAGACGTTCCGGGTGATCGAGCCGTACGGGGGTCGACAGACCCGGTACTTCCGCTTTCCGGGCCTGTGCCACGACAAGGCCGCGCTTGACGCGCTCGCTCCGCTGGGGTTGACGGTGGTCGACGGTGACGTGGTCAGCGGTGACCCGTTCGCCAAGTCCTGGCAGCCGCTGGTGCGCGCGGTGCTCGAAAAGGCGCGCCCCGGGTCGGTCGTGATCATGCACGTGACCGAGGCGAACGCCTCGATGACCGACGAGGCGTTGCCGCACATCCTGGCCGGGTTACGTGAGCGGGGCCTGGTGCCAGCGCCGCTGTCGGAGGTTCTGGCCGGCGCCTGAGTGTCTGACGGCTGCCCCGGATCGGCGCGGAGCGTGCGGTGCGTGCGGTGCCGGCTGAGGGTCCTCATCCGCCACCGACAGCCGGACGCCGATGCCGCTGCCGATGCGCGCCGCACGGCTGTCGGTCGCCGGTCGCCGGTCGCCCATGGGGGACGCAAGCGGCGGGTTGACCGTGCCGCCGGGGCCGTATGCCGCTCGCGCCAGCCGTGCCAGCGATGGCGGGGATGGCGGGCTGGATAGCGGTGAGCGTGATACCTCTGCGTCATATTGATGACGCAGAGGTATCACGCTCACCGCAGACCTACCCCGGCGGCTGCGGCCGACGCCTACGACGAGTGACGCCTATGACGGCCTCCGCTGTCGGCCGTCATAGGCGTCATGGAGGCCGTGGCGGCCACGGCGGCCACGGCGGCCACGGCCTCCGCCGACGGCCGCGGCCCGGTCCGCAGCACCCGACGCGCCCCGGGACGGGACGGGACGACAACATGCTCGCCGAGGACGTCAAGGGCGTCGGGCGGTGGGTCAGTCGTCGCGGTGGTCGGTCCACCACTGCTGCCCGCTGTCCGGCAGGGTGTCGATCGGGTCGTAGTAGGCGTAGCGCTTGTTGAGCGCCTCCAGGTCTGCAGACTCGATGGAGGTCCGGTAGTTCTTGGTCCAGTAGGAGATGCCGCGGTCGCGGTCGTAGTCGGTGAGCATGTGCACCCACCGTTTCCCGACGAAGGGCACGTCGCAGACGATGCGGGGGGTGGCGTAGCCGGGCAGGTAGCCCATGATGTCGTGCTGGAGTTGCTGGGCGTGCCAGACGGGGACCCGCCAGTGCTCGGCGTTGGGGATCATGTCGCACATGTAGAAGTAGTACGGCAGGATCCCGGCTTCGCCCTGAAGTGCGAAGCAGAGGTCGAGCAACTCGGGTGTGGTGGCGTTGACGCCGCGCATGAGGACGCCCTGGTTGCGGACGTCGCGTACGCCGACGTCGAGGGCGGTCTGTGCGGCCTTGGCGACAAGTGGGGTGAGCGACTGGGCGTGGTTGACGTGGGTGTGGATGGCGAGGTTGACGCCGCGGCGGGCGGCGGTTCGGGCCACACGCTCCAGGCCCTCGACGACGTCGGGCTGGAGCCAGTGCTGGGGGAGGCCCATGAGTGCCTTGGTGGCGAGCCGGATGTCGCGGATGGTTTCGATCTCCAGCAGGCGCATGAGGTACGACTCGAGGTTGCGCCAGGGGACGTTTGCCACGTCGCCGCCGGAGACGACGACGTCGCGGACGCCGGGGTGGGCCTTCAGGTAGCTGATGTGGGCGTCGTAGCGGTCGACGGGCTTGAGGGTGAGCTTGAGTTTGTCGACGGCGGGGGTGGAGTTGCCGACGAGGTCCATGCGGGTGCAGTGGCCGCAGTACTGCGGGCAGGTGGAGAGCAGCTCGGCGAGGACCTTTGTGGGGTAGCGGTGGGTGAGGCCTTCGGCGACCCACATGTCGTGCTCGTGCAGGGAGTCACGGCTGGCGTAGGGGTGGGACGGCCAGTCGGTGCGGCGGTCGGAGGCCACCGGGATCATGTAGCGGCGGATGGGGTCGGCGAGCAGCGCCTCGGTGGTGGGGGGCGCGAACGGCACCATCGTGTTGATCATTTGTGGTGGTACGAGCATCGACATGGTGGCCAGTGCCTGCTGGTCGGCCTGGACGTCGGCGTAGAAGCTCTCGTCGACGAGGTCGCCGAGGACGGCGCGTAGTTGCTTGACGTTCTTGACGCAGTTGACGCGTTGCCACTGGGCGGATTCCCACTGGTCGCGGGTGACGTGGCGCCAGCCGGGGAAGCGGGTCCAGTCGGGTTCGACGAGAGGGCGGCGGCGGTATTCGTAGGGCTGCCCGGCGGTCGGCGCGGCGACCGGGGCGTGACGTGGTTGAGCGATGGTCTCGACCGGTTGGGTCTGGGTCACGGCCCCTCCTCGGTGCTCGCGGCTGATCATGAGGCTCGAAGGCTACTGGAAAATATCCGGCAAAGAAATTAGTCTGCCGTAAGTTTTCCCGTTACGCGAGCCTTGACCAGGGCTTCGGACGGCTGGACAGGGGAGGTCGGCGTGACGTCACCGGTGGGACTGCACCGCGTCGTGGAGCCAGCGGGGGTGCTGCCGCAGGCGGCCTGGCGGCTTGACGCGTCCGCCGCGATCGCGCCGAACGAGGTGCGGATCCGGGTGCAGCGGCTGAATCTGGACGCGGCGAGCTTCCGGCAGTTGTCGGAGAAGCACGGTGGCGACGGGGACGCTGTCCGCGCCGAGGTGCTGGAGATCATCTCGACGCGGGGCAAGATGCAGAACCCGGTGACCGGTTCCGGCGGGATGCTGATCGGCACTGTCGAGGAGGCGGGTCGGCGTTCCCCGCTGGGGCTCAAGGCGGGGGAGCGGGTCGCCACGCTCGTGTCGTTGACGTTGACGCCGCTTGTGGTGACCGACGGGTTGGCCCGCTGGGACGGGCGCAGCGAGCAGGTGCCGTGCGACGGGTGGGCGATCCTGTTCGCCCGTTCCATCGCTGCGGTGCTGCCCGAGGACGAGGACCCGCAGTTGTCCCTGGCCGTGCTCGACGTGTGTGGGGCGCCCGCGTTGACCGCGCGGGTGGTGGCGCGCTACGTCGAGGACCGGCGCCATGCCGGTGATCCGACGCCGGTGCGGGTGGCGGTCATCGGCGGGGCGGGCAAGAGCGGGTCGCTGTCGTTGGCGGCGGCGCGGCGCGCGGGTGCGGCGCGTACCGTCGGGGTGGTGCCGGTCGCGGCGGAGCGGGACGCGCTGGTGGCGGCTGATCTTGCTTCGGTGGTGGCGTTGGCCGACGCGCGGGATCCGGTGGGATTGTCGACGGCGGTGACGACGGCGCTTGGCGCTCCGGCGGACGTCACTGTGGTGTGCGTGGACGTGCCGGGCTGCGAGCACGGTGCGGTGCTGTCCACGGCTGACGGTGGCACTGTGGTCTTCTTCTCGATGGCGACGAGCTTCTCCGCGGCGGCGTTGGGCGCCGAGGGGTTGGCGGCGGACGTGACGATGCTTGTGGGCAACGGCTACGTGCCGGGGCACGCGGAGTTGGCGTTGGGGTTGCTGCGTGCCGAGCCGGGGGTGCGTCGGCTCTTCGCGGCGCGGGTGGCGGCAGACTGAGGTCATGACGAACCCCTCGACGTTGTACCGCGGCGGTGTGCTGCACTGTCCCGCTGATCCGAGCGCTACCGCGCTGTTGGTCTCCGGTGGGCGGATCGCCTGGTTGGGCATTGACGGTGACGCGCCGCCTGCCGACCGGGTGGTGGATCTCGATGGTGCGCTGGTGACGCCGGCGTTCGTCGACGCCCACGTGCATGCCACCGACACCGGGTTGACGCTGTCCGGGCTGGAGTTGTCCGGGGTGCGGTCGGCGGGGCAGTTGCTCGACGCGGTGGCAACGTACGCGGCGGGGCTGCCGGTGGACGCTGTGGTGTTGGGGCACGGCTGGGACGAGTCGGGCTGGTCGGACGCGACGTTGCCGGATGCGGCGGCGCTGGACCGGGCGGCCGACGGTCGGCGGGTGTATCTGTCGCAGGCGTCGATCCATTCGGCGTTGGTGTCGTCGGCGCTGCTGGCGGCGTGCCCGCAGGCGGCCGACGCGGCCGGCTTCGACGCGTCGGGTTGGTTGCGGCGCGACGCGCATCATGTGGTGCGGGCGGCGGCGCAGGGGTCGGTGAGTCGTGCGCAGCGGGTGGCCGCGCAGCGGGTGGCGCTCGCGCACGCGGCGTCGCTGGGTATCGCGGCGGTGCACGAGTGCGGTGGGCCGGAGATCTCCGACGAGGAGGACTTCACCGGTCTGCTGGGCATCTCCGGTGATGGGTTGCCGGAGGTGTACGGGTACTGGGGTGAGCTGGGTGGCGCGGCGCGGGCCCGGGAGTTGGGTGCGGTGGGCGCTGGTGGTGACCTGTTCGCCGATGGGGCGTTGGGGTCGCGGACGGCGCACGTGTCGCAGCCGTACGGCGATGGTGACGGGTGTGGGCACGGGTACCTGTCGGCGGAGCAGGTGCGTGATCATCTGCTGGACTGTGCGGCGCATGGCATGCAGGGAGGGTTCCACGCGATCGGTGACGCGGCGATCGGCACGGTTCTCGACGGTTTCGCGGCGGCGGCGCGGGCGGTGGGTGTGGAGCGGCTGCGGGCTGCTCGGCACCGCATCGAGCACGCGGAGATCATGAGTAAGCGGTTGATCGCCGGGTTCGTGGAGTACGGGGTCGTGGCGAGCATGCAGCCGGCGTTCGACAGGTTGTGGGGTGGCGCGGGCCGGATGTACGAGTCGCGGTTGGGGTTGGACCGGTCGTTGGAGTCCAACCCGATGGGTGCGATGCATTCGGTGGGTGTGGCGTTGGCGTTCGGGTCGGATTCGCCGGTGACGCCGCTGGATCCGTGGGGGTCGGTGCGGGCGGCGGCGGCGCACCACAATCCGGCGCAGCGGATGGGTGTGCGGTCGGCGTTCGCGGCGCACACCCGTGGTGGGTGGCGGGCGGTGCACCTGGACGTCGAGGGGGTGCTGGCGTTGGGGGCGCCGGCGACGTTCGCGGTGTGGTCGACGCCGGCAGGTGTGGATCGGGGTCTGCCGGTGTTGCTGGCCGAGGATCCGGAGTTGCGGGGTCCGGACGATCCGACGCCGCTGCCTGTGTGCCGGCGTCTGGTGCTGCGCGGTGAGGTCATCTACGAGGAAGGGTCGTCGTGAGCGAGCAGATGAGCGGTGTGGCGTGACCGGAAAGCTTGATCTTGATCCGGTGCTTGTGGCGCGGGCGCGGGAGTTGGCGCGTCGGGCCGGACAGCCGGTGGTGGACCTGGCCCGTAGCCACACCACTGTGTCGGTGGAGAGGGCCGTGCTGCGGCTGGCCGGGGTGAGCGGCGCCGACCCGGACGGCATTCCGTGGGTGAACCGGCTCGTCGACGCGGTCGTCGCGGACATCGGGTTGGGCCACGGTGTGGCGGTACCGGTGTTCGACGCCCTCGCCCGTGAGGGCATCACCGACGTGACGTTGCTGGCGCAGAAGGCGGCTGCCGGGTCGGTGCGTTTCGCCGTGCCGACCGGCCGGGCCGCGACGACAGCCCGGTCCGCGGCGCGCAAGGCCGTCGGAGCAGGTGTACGGCGCATCGACAGGCGACGTGCGGAGCGGGACCGGCTCGTCAAGCGGCACGGTGACCCGGCGCAGCGGCCGTGGATCTACCTGATCGTGGCGACCGGCGACATCTACGAGGACATCCCGCAGGCGCAGGCGGCGGCGCGGGCGGGCGCGGACGTGATCGCGGTGATCCGCTCCACGGGGCAGTCGCTGCTGGACTACGTTCCCGAGGGCGCGACGCGGGAGGGGTTCGCGGGCACGTACGCCACGCAGGAGAACTTCCGGCTGATGCGGGCGGCGTTGGACGAGTCGTCGAAGGAGTTGGGCCGCTACGTGCGGTTGACCAACTACGCGTCGGGGTTGTGCATGCCGGAGATGGCGACCCTTGCCGGGTTGGAACGCCTCGACATGATGCTCAACGACTCGATGTACGGGATCCTGTTCCGCGACATCAACCCGGTCCGTACGTTCGTGGACCAGCGGTTCTCCCGGCAGGTGCACGCTCGCGCGGGGATCATCATCAACACCGGTGAGGACAACTACCTGACGACCGCCGACGCGGTCGACGAGGCGCACACGGTGACGGTTTCGCAGCTGCTCAACGAGTTCTTCGCCCACGAGGCGGGGTTGGCGGACTGGCAGTTGGGCCTGGGGCACGCGTTCGAGATCAACCCGGAGGTGCCGGAGTCGTTCCGGTTGGAGTTGGCGCACGCCCTGTTGGCCCGGGAGTTGTTCCCGGATGCGCCACTGAAGTGGATGCCGCCGACGAAGCACATGACAGGTGACGTTTTCCGGGGCAACCTGCTGGACGGGTTCTTCAACCTTGCGGGCGCGCTGACCGGGCAGGGCATCCTGCTGGTGGGGATGATGACCGAGGCGGTGGTGACGCCGTGGCTGTCGGACCGGGACATCGCCCTGCAGAACGTGCGGTACGTGCTGGGCGCGGCCGGCGGGTTGCACGAGGACTTCGTGCCGGCGCCGGGCGGGTTCATCCGCCGCCGGGCCAACCAGGTTCTCGGTGAGGCGCTGGACCTGTTGGAGCGCATCGGGGAGCAGACGCTTCTCACGGCGATCGCCGAGGGCACGTTCGGGATCATGAAACGGCCCGCTGACCGGGGTAAGGGCCTCGCGGGGGTCGCCGCACACGAGGCGGACTACTGCAACCCGGCCACCGAGATCCTGGAGGCGGCGGCGTGAGTGGGCAGATCGTGCGGCCGTACGGGGACACCACAGGTGACGGGATGGTGCAGGTGTCGTTCACGCTGCCGGTGCCGCACGACAAACGGGCCGAGGGCGCGGCGGTGCAGTTGGCCAACCGGATGGGCATCGACCCGGCGATGGTGGTGCACGCCAAACCGATGGGCGACGGGTTCACGTTCTTCGTCGTGTACGGGCGGGTGAACCACCTGGTGGACCTGGACGCGGTGCAGGTGGTGGAGCGGGACTTCGCGCTGCTGTCGGCCAAGGAGGTCAACACTGTGGTGAAGCAGCGACTGCGGCGCAAGCTGTCGGTGGTGGGGGCGTGCATCGGCACCGACGCGCACACCGTGGGCATCGACGCGATCCTCAACGTGAAGGGCATCGCGGGGGAGAAGGGCCTGGAGTACTACCGGGAGTTGAAGGTCACCAACCTGGGTGCGCAGGTCAGTGTGCCGGAGCTGGTGGAGGCCGCGCGGGTGGAGAAGGCCGACGCGGTGCTCGTGTCGCAGGTCGTCACCCAGCGCGACGCGCACCTGCACAACACCCGGGAGATGTCGGCGGCGTTCCGGGAGGCGATGCCGGCGGGCCGTCGGCCGTTGCTGATCGTCGGTGGTCCCCGGTTCGACGAGTCGATGACCGACGAGTTGGGTGTGGACAGGATCTTCGGTAGGGGCACCACGCCCGGCGAGGTGGCCAGTTACCTCGTGCACGCCCTGATCACGCAGCGGAAGGCGATGGCATGACCGACTCCAGGCTCGGGTTGACGGTGACGCACCGGCGGTATGTGCCGTACGCGCACGCCCACTACGCCGGCAACCTCGTCGACGGGGCGTACGCCCTCGGGTTGTTCGGCGACGTGGCCACTGAGGTGTGCATCCGTACCGACGGCGACGAGGGTCTGTTCGCCGGGTACGCCGATGTGCGGTTCCTCGCGCCGATCCGCGCCGGTGACGTGGTGGAGGTGACGGCGCGGGTGTCGAAGGTGGGCTCGCGCAGCCGCACCCTGGAGTTGAGCTGCGCGGTGGTGTGCCGGGGCCGCCCGGACCGCTCCGAGTCCGCCGCCGAGGTCCTCGACCCGCCGATCGTGGCGGTCACCGCGACCGGCACCGTGGTCGTTCCCGCCGCAGGTGCGAGTCGCGAGGAGTGAGCCGGGGTTGCGAGCCCCGCAGTCGCGAACAGGGGAGGCCTGTGACCCTGGCGGTCTGCGCGGACGTCGGCTCGACGTACACCAAGGCGGCCGTGGTGGATCTGGCCGCCGGTGTGCTGGTGGGTGCGGCGGCCGCTCCCACGACGGTGGGCAGCGACGTGCTGCGGGGCCTGGACGCCGCGGTCGCGGCGGCGACCGCCGGGCTGGGCGTGGGTGACGTGCCGTGGTACGTGTGCTCGTCGGCCGGCGGTGGGCTGCGGCTTGCCGTGGTCGGCTACGAGCCGCTGGTCACGGCGCAGGCGGGTCGGCGGGTCGGGTTGTCCGCCGGGGCGCACGTGGTGCACGTTGCCGCCGGGCGCCTCGGTGGGGCAGATCTGGCGGCGTTGCGCGCGGCCCGACCGGATGTGGTGCTGCTCGTGGGTGGCACCGACGGCGGTGACGCCGACACGATCACCCACAACGCCACACGGCTGGCCCGGGCCCGCTTCCGGATACCTGTGGTGCTGGCGGGCAACGGTGACGTGCGCGACGAGTTGACAGGGCTGTTGGAGGCCGCCGGGGTGCCGGTGACGGGCGCGGACAACGTGCTGCCCCGCATCGGTGTGCTGTCGCCCGCGTCGGCGCGGGCGGCGATCCGGGCGGTGTTCCTGCGCCACGTCATCGGCGGTAAACGGTTGTCCAAGGGCGGCCGGTTCGCCCGGTTGGTGCGCGCGGCCACCCCCGACGCCGTGCTCACCGGTGTGGAGGTGCTCGCCGACACGATCGGCGGGGACCTCGCGGTGGTCGACGTGGGTGGGGCCACCACCGACGTGTATTCGGTGCTCACCCCCGACGAGCGGGCCGCTGGGCCGGGCCGTGAGGTGGCCGGGAGCCTGTGGCGGGCCCGCACCGTCGAGGGTGACCTGGGTATGCGGTGGAGCGCCCCCGGTGTGGTGCGCGCAGCCGTCGAGGAGCGGCTGCTGGCCGCCGCCGACGCCGACGATCTGGCGGTCGCGGCGGAACGGCGGGCCGCCGACCCGGCGTTCCTGGCCGGCGACGACGCCGAGCGGGCCGTGGACCGGCGTATCGCCACGCTCGCCGCGACCGTCGCGTTGCGGCGGCACGCCCGTGGGGCCGCCACCGGGGAACGCGCCGGCCGGGATCTGCGCGACGTGAGGCTGCTGGTGGGCTCCGGTGGGGTGCTGCGGCACGCCGCCGCGCCGGTGTCCGCCGAGGTGCTGGCGGCGGTCCTCGCCGACCACGCCGGCGGGTGGGCGCTGCCGCGGGCGGCCCGCGCCGTGGTGGACGTGGACTACGTGTTAGCCGCCGGCGGGCTGCTCGCCGAGGAGCACCGGGCGGCGGCGGGGGCACTGCTGCGCCACCATCTGGGCACGCAGTGAGAAACACCGGCCGACACGCCGTGGTACAACACACGACAGGCCGGGGGTGGGTTGACAGGAGGCGGGGGTCGGCACGTACCGTCTTTGAGTCCTACCACGGGAAGCGGCTGTTGTTCGCTTCGTCCCTTCGTCCGCTGGCCGAGCGACAGTTGAGCGTGATCGTCGCAGCGGCCAGGTCCAGCGGGCGGGGGTCGGCGGGGCGGCGCGAACCGGTCGCGGTTACCGGTGTACGGGCAGGGTGAGGTGCACGGCCAGTAGACAACGGCCCGGCGGGGGCAGCCAGTCCGCGTCCGGTCGGTCCGAAGGTCGGCGCTCCTCGTCCTCGCCACACCGGCCGGGGAGGGCCTGGGAGCATCGGGGCGCGGCGCGAGCCGCGCCCCGATTTCATGTCCGCCGGGTGGTCTGTCCCCGGCAGCCCGATGCGGCCGATGTGCCGCCCGGCCAGGTAGCCTTCGCCCCGTGATCGAGGGGATGCTGCGGTGACGATGCTGGACCGGGACGAGACCCACTCCCCGGCGGTGCCGCCGCCTCCGGTTGCCGCGGGGCGGCCGCTGCCGCTGAAGGTCGCCGCGCCGATGGCCGTCGTCGCCGGTCTGGCGCTGCTGTTGGCGTTCCCGCCGTACGGGATGTGGCCGCTCGCGCCCGTCGGGGTGGCGTTGCTGGCCGCCGCCGCGCACCGCCGCAGGTTGCGCGCCGGCGCCGGCGTGGGCTTCCTCACCGGGGTGGCGCTGTTCGCGCCGCTGCTGTCCTGGACGAACCTGCACACCGGCTACCTGCCGTGGGTGCTGCTGTCGCTGCTTCAGGCCGGCTACCTTGCCCTGCTGGGCGCGGCCACCGCCTGGGTGTCGCCGCTGGCCGACCGTGGCCGCTGGGCGTGGCCGGCGCTGACCGGGCTGCTCTGGGTCGGGCAGGAGGCGCTGCGCGACCGTACGCCGTTCGGCGGGTTCCCGTGGGGGCGGCTGGCGTTCAGCCAGGACGACTCCCCGCTGCTGCGGCTGGCCGCGCTGGGCGGCGCTCCGCTTGTCACCTTCGCGGTGGCCCTCACCGGCGGGCTGCTGGTCACCGCCGCGTGGCACGCCTGGACCACCCTCAGGGCCGCCCGCCAAACACCAGCCGACACCGCACCAGCCGACACCGACGGGCGCGACCCCGCGCCGGACGGCAACGCCCTTACCGGGGCTGCGCCCGCGCGGCGGTGGGCGCCGGTGATCGCGCCGGCCGTCGCCGCGGTGGCAGTGGTCGCCGCGGGCCTGCTCGTGCCGCTCGCCGCCACGGGCAGCGGCGCGCCCGTCACCGTGGCCATCGTGCAGGGCAACGTCCCCCGCCTCGGGCTGGACTTCAACGCCCAGCGCCAGGCGGTGCTCAACAACCACGTCGACGCCACAATCGAGTTGGCCGCTCAGGTCGCCGCCGGTACGCAACGCCAACCCGACCTTGTGGTGTGGCCGGAGAACTCCAGCGACATCGACCCGCTGCGCAACCCCACCGCCGGGGCCCGCATCTCCCAGGCCGCCGACACGATCCGCGCACCCATCCTGGTCGGCGCGGTGCTGCTCGGCCCCGGCCCGGGGCAGGTCCGCAACGCGGGCATCCTGTGGCAGCCCGACACCGGGGCGGACATGTCGCAGCTCTACACGAAGCGGCACCCGGTGCCGTTCGCCGAGTACGTGCCGCTGCGCGACATCGCCCGGATGGTCAGCGACAAGGTCGACCTGGTCCGCAACGACTTCGTACCCGGAAGCACCCCGGGCGTGGTACGCGCCGGCCCGATCGTCCTGGGTGATGTCATCTGCTTCGAGGTGGCCTACGACGAGGTGGTCCGCGACACCGTCACCGGCGGCGCGCAGCTGCTTGTGGTGCAGACGAACAACGCGACGTTCGATGTGGCCGAGGCCCGCCAGCAGTTGGCGATGGTGCGGTTGCGGGCGGTGGAGCACGGCCGGCCGGCGTTGATGGCGTCCACTGTCGGGGTGTCCGGGTTCGTCGCCCCCGACGGGCGGGTAAGCGACGCCACCGGGTTCAACACCCGGGAGGTCGTGGTGCGGGAGCTGCGGCTGCACGACGGACGGACCCTCGCCACCCGTCTCGGTTGGTGGCCGGAGCTGGCCCTGGCCGGGTTGGCAGTGGCCGCCCTGGTCGGCGCGGGGGTGCTGCGCCGCCGGCAGCGGGTCGTGCCCGGATAGCAGCAGCCGGTACGCCGGCGGAGCGGAGGAACCGTGATCCAGGCGACCGATACGATCCGGCGACCCGACGAGGTGCCCGGCGTGGGTCAGGTGCTGGTGGTGATCCCCACCTACAACGAGGCCGACAACGTGGCGGCGATCGTGGGCCGGGTCCGCCGTGCCGCGCCCGCCGTGCGGATCCTCATCGCCGACGACAACAGCCCCGACGGCACCGGCGCGATCGCCGACGCTCTGGCCGAGAACGACCCGCATGTGCGGGTTCTGCACCGTGAGGGCAAGCAGGGCCTCGGCGCGGCGTACCTGGCCGGTTTCGGGTGGGCGCGCGAGCGCGGCTACGACGCGGTCGTGGAGATGGACGCCGACGGCTCGCACGCCCCCGAGGACCTGCCGGCGCTGCTGGAGGCCGCCCGCGACGCCGACGTGGTGATCGGATCCCGCTGGACCAGCGGGGCGCGGGTGGTGAACTGGCCGCTGCGGCGTCTGCTGCTGTCGCGTGGCGGCAACCTGTACGCGCGCCTCGCGCTGGGCATGCCCGTGTCCGACGCGACGGGCGGCTACCGGGTGTACCGGATCAGCGCCCTGGACGCCATCGACCTGGAGTCGGTCTGCTCCCAGGGCTACTCGTTCCAGGTGGAGTTGTCCCGTCTGGCCCACCAGGCCGGTGTGCGGATCGTCGAGGTGCCGATCACGTTCGCCGAGCGGGAGCACGGGGACAGCAAGATGAGCCCACGCATCGTCGCCGAGGCGTTGTGGCGGATCACCAGGTGGGGTGTGCAGGACCGCCGTCAGGCGGTACGGCGTGGCCTCAACGGCACCTCCACAGGTCAGGTGCGGTGGCCGTGAGCACGGCCGTGTCATGCTGGATGTGCGGCGCGTGTCGGTGTGCCGCCCAAATTAGCGATGAGGTGAGATGCGGCGAGGACTGAGGTTCGTACCGGTTGCCCTGCTGCTGGCGGTGCTTGTGGAGGTGGCGGCGTTCGTCCTGTTGGGGCGGGCGGTGGGGTTCGGTGCGGCGGTGCTTGTGGTGTTCGCCGCGTCTCTGCTGGGGTTGGTGCTGCTGCGCCGTGAGGGGATGCGCGCGTGGCGGGGCTTCCGGACGGCCGCGCAGGCCGGGCAGCCCCCGGGGCGGCAGGTCACCGACGGCCTTGTCGGGTTGGCCGGTGCGCTGCTGCTGGCGGTTCCCGGGCTGGTCAGTGGCCTGGTCGGGTTGTTGCTGATGGTGCCGCCGCTGCGTCGTCTGGCCCGCGCCGGGGTGCAACGCACCGCCGAGCGGCGGGTGTCGTCGATGGTCGCCGGTGACCTGTTCGGGCCGCGTACGGTGCGGGTGCGCCAGGGCGCGCCGCAACCGACGCCACGTCCGCAGCCGGAGCCGCCGCCGGTCGTGGTGGACGGCGGTCGGGCCATCGAGGGTGAGATCGTCGAGCCCGGCCCGCGTAAATGAGGCACAGATACGTCGGCGCCCCCGCGGGATAACCCGGGGGGGCCGACGGGGGTGGTGAGGCGTGGACAGGCGCGGGCGCCGGCGGTGGGTACCTGCTGGGGCCCGTGGGGCAGG